>JBFFNE010000044.1:0-23197 GCA_041563315.1 Thiohalomonadaceae bacterium | reverse complement strand
GCCAGCGTTATGCCGCTAAAGGGTGTTATGTATGGGAGATGGCAAAAGACTTCGAAACCGCACAGTGGATAGTGCCTTAGATTCAGCTGAGAGGAAAAGGAAACAGGGGTCTAGTTGCAAATACAAAGTATCTTATTAAGTCGTTAAATACCAAGACGTATAGCTTATAATTCACCCTCTCGTATCCATCCCTATCTCCGGATGCGAAACGCCTGACCCTGATAACTCAGCACCAGATGATCCTCACCGATCTTCTCCACCAGGATCCCGGTTTCCGTGTGCTGTCCCTCCTGATACTTTTTCATATTGATGATGACAAACCGCGCGTGGGTTTCCTCTGCATAGGCCTGAGCATTAATCACGATCTTCGGTAGGGTGCTCTGAAAGCGGTATGGCAAGGTACTCAACAGAGGCGGGAGTGGTTCTTCCGTCTGCATATTGTCGTTCTCTGGCAACGCGGGCGTAGCAGCTTCTATTTCGGTAATCGGCAGGGTAACTGGAGCTTCATCACGGGGATGAGATAGACCTTGCTCAATTCCAGTTTCAATCATCGCCACTTTTTTCCCGTGATCCTCAGCACGCAATGCAGAAGATGATGAGGTGACAGCCTTTAGCTCCACTTCAGCCAGGTTATCTTCCACTTCCGCTGCAGCCTGCTTTGTCACAGGACGAGGTACCCTGCTGGTGCGAGGCGCACCCTTTTCCACATCGGGAGCCGTCATTGCCCGAGTCTCCTCGGCTTTGCCTGCTGGCAACGATGTTACGGTGTCAATGTCCTCAGCCGTAGGCAATGGCCACGCCTCAGACGAGGCGGTGGGAGCAACAGAGGAACGGATTATTTCCGGATGATTTAGGCTCGAGGGTTGGCCTTCTGTGCGTGCCATGACGTTGGCATCTGAGTTAGCAGGTGTGGAGGCCTGCGCCTCTGCAGCGACCTCATATCGGGCCCATAACCAGGTAAGCGACAGGGTACCAACAACAACCAGGGCCACATAGATTAAACGTCTTACCCATCCCAGCTTGGGCCTGGTATGACACTGCTGTGGTGAGGCAATGCAAGAGACGCGGTTTAATGCCCGTTCCGTCTCTGCCTTGCGTAATGCGTCGAGTATGTAAGACATGGCTGGTTTATTCATTCCTTTTCGCTGCCAACAGCAGGGGAACGGCCTGCTCCAGTACGTTGTTCAGATGAATTAGCGTCCGCGGACCCGCGATGCCATCGGCCTTCAGCCCACGCGAGTGCTGAAACGCGCGCAGACGCCCGTCCAGTTCCTGATCGAATTCCTTTGCTGATCTTGCCAGGCCATCCTCGCGTTGCAGCGCACTCTGCAACCACTCCACCGCCTGCTCGTTGGCGCCGGCGGCGATCATCGAGACCCCGCCGAGTGGCGGCCTCCAGAGCAACAGATATTCACCACTCCAGTACGCATCCAATTCCCTCAAGGCCAGTGGGATCACGCCTTCGGTCGTGGCTATCAGGGCATGATCACTCTCCATCCCAATCAGTGTCAGATAGGCCTTGTTCCCGTTCCGCCGGTACAGGGAAAGCAGCGCCGGACGATTGTAGGCGCGCAGAGTGTCCCAATGGCCCATACCTTCCATACAACTGAGAGCGTGAAAACTTGCCTGAGTGCACAGAGCCAGGCGATCAGTCACCTCGCTTTGGATCGCCCAACGCGCCAGCAGCGATTTCAGCGCCACCGGGCTCGCTATTCGCACGGCATCATGTACCGGCATTGTCTTCATGGCGCCCTCCGCCACCGGCAAGGGGGTCAGTAACGGCACACTGGCTGAACGTTGCGGCTCAGTCGTAGCACCGGCCTGGCGTCCTGCCGTCCCCACGTCGCGTGTTATGGATGAAGGAACGTCCGGCGCCGGATCCGACCGCGACAACTGCTCGCTCCCATTACTGACCGCCCCATCCACCCCACCGCTGGAGAAGGCGCTGTCACGAACGGTAAATCCGGTTGCCAATGCAAACAGCAATCCGGCCGCCATCACGGCGGCGGTCGCCCGCGTCCGCGAAAAAAATGGTTCGCCGCCTTCCTCACCGCGCCACTCTCTGGCCGCATGCCGCACAATCGCAGCACTTACTTTCGCCGCCTCATTGGCATAGGCACCGATCAATGCCCGGTCACACAAAATATTAATGATCCTGGGGATCCCCTGGGAGTCCCGATGTATTTGACGTATGGCCGCCTTACTGAACAGACTCTGCCGACATCCGGCAACAGCCAGACGATGTTGAATATAGTTCTGGATCTCGGGCAGACTGAGTGGCTCCAGGTGATAGCGTGCCGTGATCCGCTGCGCCACCTGGCGCAAGGCAGGGTGTTGCAGCTTCTGCCGCAGCTCCGGCTGGCCGATAAGGAAGACCTGGAGCAGTTTGTGAGTTGGCGTTTCGAGGTTGGTCAACAGCCGTACCTGTTCCAGTACCTCAGGCAGGATATTTTGCGCCTCGTCGATAATCACCACAGTGCGACGCCCGGCGGCATGCGTTTCGAGCAGTCGCTTATTGAGCATGGCGATCAGTTCGCCTGAAGGTGTATCGCACCGGGGAACACGCAATCTCAACTCAGCGGCAATGGCCAATAAAAGTTCCCGCGGACTGTCGGGCGGGCTGAGCAAAAGTGCCACATCGACGCTCCCCGGCAATTGTTCGAGAAAAGCGCGGCAGGTTGTGGTCTTACCCGTACCGACCTCACCGGTGATTTGGACAAAACCGCCGCCCTCCTCTGTGCCGAACAGCAGATGAGCCATCGCTTCACGATGCCGATCACTCAGAAAAAGATAGCGTGGATCAGGAGTAATGGAAAAGGCATTCTCCGCGATACCGAAATAGTCACAATACATGCGCATGGGTCTACTCAGCACTCATTTCCATGTCCGTCCATGTTATTACTCAGGAAGCGCCAGGGTCTGTTCGGCACGTTGCCGCATGTTGTTCATGCGCATGCGGTACTCATCTGTTAACAAGCGCGCATCACTCGAATTCCGCACTACCCGCGGAGTGATCAGCACCACCAGCTCAGTACGCCGATTTGATTCGGAAGTCCTGCCAAACAGCGCACCAAAGAGAGGGATATCACGCAAGCCAGGGACACCAGATTCGGAATCGGTGGCATTTTCCGTGATCAGACCACCCAGCATTATGGTATCGCCGTTCTGGATCGAAATTGTGCTCTGGATATTGCGTTGACGAAAGCTTCGCTGACCGGTGGCATCTTCCACCGCACCGACATCGGTTACGTCCTGGCGGATCTCCATAGTGATGAGTCCACCACTGTTGATGCGGGGCGTCACCTCCAGTTGTACACCAGTATCCTTGAACTGGATCGACTCGATAATCACGCCACCCTCAGTGGTCGCGGTTTGCGATTTCACAGGAACCTGATCGCCAACCGTGATACGTGCCGTACGATTATCCAATACCATCAGGGAGGGGCTGGAGATCACGTTAAGTTTTGAATCGCGGGCCAAGGCATTGAGTACCGCGTTGACTACACCACTGCCGCTGAGAGTGTATGAGAAGCCGGGGATCGCCGCACCGATGCCGGCGTTCGCATCAAGATCCAATAGCCCTTCGCCAATCTTTCCCTTGTAGACGTTGTTGTTCTTGAAATACCACTCCAGGCCGTAACTGAGTTCATCGGTCAGACTAACCTCAAGGATCGACGCCTCGATCAATACCTGCATCTCCTGCACATCGAGACGCTTGAGGGCGGATTCGATCACCAAAAAATCACTGGCCGAAGCCATAACCAGAATGCTGTTATTTGACTCATCGGCAACGATACGCACCTCGCCGCCGGCAGGAAGTACCAGCTGCTGTTCCCCGCTGGGCGCCGTGGCCGGTTGTGCTTCATTACTCACGGTACTCAGTTTAACCGGGGTCATCCCTGGAGCCAGCCCCGTTGAACGCCCACCACCAGCACCGCGACTGCCCCCCTCTGCACCAAAGACAGTGGTCAGCACGGACGCCAACTCAGCAGCTTTCCTGTTTTTCACCTCATAGGAATAGAGACGAATCCCTGGCTCATCACCGACCCGGTCGAGACGTTCAATCCAACCTCGCACCCTTTCCAGATAGCGCCGCTGAGGAGTGAGCACCAACAGGGCATTGAGGCGTTCCAATGGCTCGATTTTAATCATCCCTGCCGAGTCGGCGTTCATGTGTTCGCCGAGGATCCGCTTCAGCTCCTCGCCGATACTGCCGGCATCGGCATACTGCAAGGGAAACACGCCAACAGAATACCCAGCCATCCAGTCTACATCGAAGATCTCGACAGTATCCCGCCACCCTTCCAGCTCCTGGCTGGTCCCTCCAAGCACCAGTAAATTACGGTGTTCATCCACCAGCAGCTGATTTTCCTTAGGCACCATGGCCTCCAGGATCTTAAGCATCTCCTTGGCGGAGATGTAACGCAGGGGGAAGATCTGTGCGCCATAACCGGGCATTAACGCTGCGCCATTCTGCGCAAGACGCGGACTCATTCCACCGCGCATGGCATTGGTCAGAGGTGCGACTCGGTACATGTTGCCGTCCCAACTCATCGCCGCACCGTTCATCTTCAGCAACTCCTCCAGGATCGGCAACAAGGCATCGCTATTTACCGGCTGACTGGTCTTTAGACTGACGCTGCCCTTGATGGCGGGGTCGATCACATAGTTCTCGCCAAGAATATCGCCGAGGATGATCTTGACCACTTCATCAATAGCCGTACTATCAAAATTGAGGGTGACATCACCCGCAGCCAGTGGCGCGGCGCGGCGCTCTGCAGCAGCGCGATTGATGAAGGCACCACTGCCGAGACTAATCTCCGCCTCCCGCCTCGGTGACAGCTGTGCGCCTTGCTCCAAATCCTGTTCCGGCAGGGGGTGAGTCTCGGCACGCCACATCTCCTTAGCCGATGGTACTGGTATAATATCGCCCGTCGTCTCGTCGCGCTGTGACGTGCTTGCACAGCCTGCCATGGCCAGTGACAGGATCATTACCTGCAAGGCTGAACTGTTAACCGCTATCTCCACACCGTTCTCCTTGTTATTGCCGGCTATTAACACTGCACACGATTGCACGCCCTCAGCTGCTTAGTGTTCCTTAGACCGATCTTCATTCAGCAAAATCTGCCGTTGCTCACCACTACGACTGAGACTCACGCTATCGGCCGTCATTGTTTCGAGCTCCCACCCTTCGACCACGTCTCCCGGCTGCGCCTTGATTACTTCAGCGCTGCCGGTCTTACCTAAAAGGGCGTATTGTGATTGTGGTGACGTCACCACGCCTATCAACACAAAAGCCAACGGCGGGCTCGGCGTTGCCGACTCGACCGGTGAGGCACTCTCTTGCGCACGCCGCTCACTCCAGAAGATCGGCCGTACCAGAACCTCCTGATAGTTTGCAAGAGAGAGGGAACGCAGAGGGCTTGCCGGTAATTCCAGGAGAGACGCCTGTACCTCCGGAGTTTTCTTGACAGAAACCGCGGGTGGCGTGTTTCGCCATAACCACACCATTACGAGCAATAGCACGAGATTGAGCAGCAGCAAGAGGGAGCGCATCAACCTGCCCGAACTCCTCAGCCGCCCCTCACCCTGCCATTGCACCGGCATGACCTTCATATTGCTCCCCGCACCTTTTATGCATTAGTTAAAGCTATAGACAGCAGGGCGAAAGGTAACAAGCAGGTGAACACCCTATATGGAGAGGAGGGAAGACGTGAGGGAATGCTTTTGCTAAATGGTGACATTGTCATGCAAACCTGTTTCTTGCGGCTTCGGATGACTTCATTCTGTCGGTGTTTGTCAACCTTCCCTCCAGCGCAGAAACTCATAGCGCAAGGGGGCGTTAGCACGGACAGGGAGAAGACGCACTACCGCTTCCAGGCGCTCGCGAACACCGCTATCAAGTAGCGCTTCCACCGTAATAGTGATGACGGTGCCGGCACTCACTCTGACGCGTTGAGGCACGACGTCTTGTCCGCCGCTATGCACATCGCCAGCATTGAGACCATCATCGTATACACTGTCATTGGCCATCAGTGCCTGTTGAAGGGCCGGCGGTGCCGCCGACATGTTGATAGAGGCGCTGCCGGAATATATCGTGAGATTATCGGCAACGGCGTGATAGAGTGGCGCATCAACCCCAATGATTAACGCAAACTCCTCCTTGCTCTGAAATCGACCGTTAGGCGGACCATAGTCCAGGCCAGCGACTCGGTAATCCTCCTCCTCGGCACCGTTGAGACGACGCAAGCTGTCCCTGTCCCGCCAATCGAGGATCGCATCGACCAGCGCCTCGATCATTCCCTGTTCCACCCCACTGGCTGCCAGCAGTTTTCCGAGCAGCGATGCCGGTGCAGTGTTCAGATCTACCTTGCCGCTCTCGTCGGCTATCGCAATGGATAATTGTGCCGCGCCAAAGCGCACAGAATAGACACTGCTGTCGCTGCTCATATCACGTGCCGGGATCGGCTTTGCCAAGTCCGCGATGGCCAGTTGCAGACCAGCGTAAGCGGCTGCACGGGCAGTGGCGGACTCGACCAAATTACCAACGACCAGGGTCTCAGTACGTACTGCGGCACTCTGACTCACAGCCATGAGTGCCAGCAACGCCACCAGCCACAACACCACGACCAACGCAATCCCGCGCTGCTCCAAGGGAGCGACGTCCCCCCCCCTCACCGCGCGCCCCCGGTCACCGGCAGCAACACTACCAGTGCTGGCCAGGCTTGGCTTTGCTCCTGCAGTTGCAGTGACATGCGCACCATACCAGGAAGACGCTCCGGCTTATCCCACACAGCCATCCAGTGGTCCTCTCCAATCACCGGCTTGTCTGAAAAATAGGAAAAATGTCCGTCCTGCAAACCACTCATCAACAACGACGTGCTCGACTCCCTCTGCCACAACGGTTCCTCATCCGGGAGCCAGGGGCGGTAATCGAGCCACAACGCCTTACCCTCCCCCTCATTCACAAAGCGCAAACGGTAGCGATACAGGGCTGTGAGGCGACCCACCTGAACCGGCGCCGGGGCAACGAACTCCAGTGTATGGGAGGCGCCGGAGAACAGTAACGCGCGCTGAGACTCATCCGGCCTGATCGCCTGCACCTGATTGAGTTGCCGTCGCACCACACGGGTGGCGATGCGCCACTGATCAAGTTCACTCCCCAGCGCATCAGTGCGCTCCCAGCTACGTGAGGCAAAACGCAGGGCAGAAAAAGCGATGGTCAGAGCCAACCCTACCAGGGCCATGGCGATCATCATCTCCATTAGAGTAAAACCGTGACAGCCACGCCTGGTGGTCATGTACTGGCAAGATTTCATGGCGCCTGCCCGATACGCAACGTCGATAGTTGCACATAACGCTGGCGATCGCCCTCACCCCAGTTAACCTGAACTTCGATGTGATAGAGTGGCGCGTGCTGTGCCACGGAGGCCGGCTCCCCATAGGGGGAGATACGGTATTGCCAGATAAATCCCTCGTCGCTCCCCTCACTCACTCCGATGTTGAGTTGCGTCACATCAACACCCTGCAAGGTGGCCAGTTGTGACTCGGCCAAGGTAAGCGCTCGGGCATAATCGGCCGCCACCGCCGTGTTGCGCAGCCCACTGGCGAACAGCGAGAGAATGGTCGCCACCGCCAGCGCCAGAATGGCAAAGGCGACCAGCACCTCCAACAGCGAAAAACCTTGCTGGGAACTGATTCGGCACTGCAGGTTATTCATGCAACGACACCCGTCCACTCAGCCAGTCCACATCCAGCCGAAGCTGTTGCGCCTCGGAGACCAGCGTCAAGCTACCACCGCTGGCACTGCCGTCAGGATAAAAAGTGACCGCACCAGCACCACTGCCCCGCAGCTCGCTCTGCCCCGTTAGCAGTTCAAGCTGCAGGGTCTCGGGCAGCGCCACCGGACGCCTGCCATCGACATGATAGCGATGCTGTTCCAGATCCAGGGTGAAGGCGACCGGCTGGCGACGACTCACCGCCGTGCTGCGTGCATAGCGCATGGCAGCCATCATTTCACGGGCGACTGCATTTAGCCCGGTTCCGGAAAGGCCGCGATCGAACAGTGGCGGCACCAGCGCCAGCAGTGCGCTCATCAGCACCAGCACCACCAACAGTTCCATCAGGGTGACGCCACGCCAACGCCGGGGATCACTCCCAGCCCAGAATGTCCGCGTCTTCGCCACTGCCACCTTGTGCATTGTCCGCCCCTAATGAAAAGAGGTCATAAACATCCTGCTCCCCCGGGAATTGGTAGTGATAGTCATACCCCCAAGGGTCCTTCGGAACCGTGCGCTTCTTCAGGTAGGGACCATTCCAGCGTGTATCTGTCCCCGGCGGGGCCTCCACCAGTGCACTCAACCCCTCCTCCAGGGAGGGATAACGTCCTACCTCAAGCCGGTACAGATCGAGCGCGCCCCCCAACTCCTGGATCTGCAGGTAGGCAGTCTTGATTTTAGACGTACCGAGATATTTCATCACCTGCGGTCCCACCAGCCCCGCCAGCAGACCGAGGATCACCAACACCACCAACAACTCAATAAGGGTAAAACCGCCGTGTCGTGTTTCCGTTCCTGTTTGCAGCACTCGTCTCATAATTAACTCCCTGAAGACCTTTGAACCTTTGAACCTTGAACCCACTCTGTCCCATTCCCCCCTCTCCCGGAGGGAGAAGGTACCCTTCGTCTGGCAATGTTCATGTCCCAAAGATCGGGTAATAAAAAGCTTGCCAGGAAAATCAAAAAACGTCTCATTTTAATGAACATTTTTTATGGGACAGCAGTGCCTTGAACCCTAAAGCGTCAGATCATTAATACTCAGGATCGCCACCAGAATCGACATAATGATCCCACCAACAATGATGCCAAGTCCGATGATCAACACTGGTTCGAGCAGCGCGAGCATTCGCTGTACCGCGGCGCGCACCTCACGGTCATAGATATCGGCCAAACGCTGCAACATCGCATCCAGACTACCGGTCTCCTCACCGACCCGTACCAGGTGAACGGCCAGCGCCGGGAAGCTGCCGCTCTCTCCCAGTCCGGTGGCCAGGGTCGTGCCTCCTTTGACGCCCTCGGACACGCTCGCAACATGCTTCTGAAGCACCTGGTTGGTCAGTGTCTCGCCGACAATTTTCAGCGCTGCCAGCAAAGGCACGCCGTTATTGAGCAGGGTAGACAGGGTGCGGGCAAAGATCGCCATTTGCGTCTTCACCATCAGCTCCCCCAGCAGCGGCCAACGCATCAACATCCGTTCCCAGCGATACCGGCTCTGCGCTTGACGCCACTGGGCCTGCATCAGCTTCACACCGAGGAGCAGCAGCGCAAGCCCCGCCCACCAGTAGCCTCGCAGGAAATCAGCCGTGCCGCTCACAAGACGCGTTGCCAGCGGCAACTCACGCCCCATGTCCTCGAATAACACCGTAAACTGCGGCACCACAACCACCATCAGTAACAGCAGCGAGAGCACCGTTATCGCCACCAACAGCGCCGGATAGATCAGTGCAGTGCGCACACTCTCCTTGACTGCGTCGAGCTCTTCGGTGGATTCGGCCAGGCGCAGCAACACAGCCCCGAGCATGCCGGAGGCCTCCCCGGCACGCACCATGTTGATATGGAAACGGCTGAATACTCCAGGCTCCGCCTCCATCACCTCGGAAAGCGGTCGTCCGCTGCGCACACCATCAAGCATTTGCTGCAGCACTTTGGCCTGACTCTGGCCCGTGGCGATATCGGCAAACATGGAAAGCGCCCGATCCAGCGGAACCCCCGCTTCAAGCAAAGTGCCCATGTCGCGGGCAAAAGCGGCCACGCGGAAATTGCCTCGCCGACGCAAAGCAGAAGAGGAAAAGCGCTCACGCCAACTACCGCTAACCGGTTCAGCACTGATCGGTGCATGTCCCTGCGCCTTGAGCCGCTGCAACGCATCGAGTTCTGTAAGTGCCTCGATCTCGCCCTCCAACAGCCCGCCCGTCACGTCCACCACCTTGTAGTGAAACCGGCTCATTTCACATCGCCCGTGTCACGCGCAATACCTCCTCCAGGCTGGTCACACCGGCCATGGCCTTCTCCATGCCATCCTCATACATCGTGCGCATGCCGCCTGCCCTGGCCGCTGCCTGCAGTTGACGCTGCTCGGCCTGACAGAGCACCAGAGAACGGATTTCATCGGTCATCAGCAACAGCTCCAGAATCGCCGTCCGCCCCTTGTAGCCGCTACCCTTGCACTGCTCGCATCCAGCAGCGCGATACAACTTCACCAGCTCGCCGCCCGGAAGATCAGGGAGCTGCAGTTCGTGCGCCAGTTCCGGCAACACCTCATAACTCTCGCGACAATGGGGGCAAAGCTGACGGACCAGGCGCTGGGCGACGATGCCGATCACCGTCGACGTCACAAGATACCCCTCCACCCCCATGTCCAGCAGGCGGTTGACACTGCTCAGCGCATCATTGGTATGCAGGGTAGAGAGCACCAGATGTCCTGTCATCGCTGACTGTACTGCGATGCGCGCCGTCTCCAGATCGCGCATCTCGCCGATCATAATGACGTCAGGGTCCTGACGCACCAGCGCGCGCAGTGCACGGGCAAAATCGAGTCCGATCTGCGGCTTGACCTGCAGCTGATTGACCCCTTCCAGCTCATATTCCACCGGATCCTCAACGGTGAGAATCTTGCGTGTCGGCTGATTAAGATGACGCAGTGCGCCGTAGAGCGTGGTGGTCTTGCCGCTACCGGTAGGGCCGGTGACCAGCAAGATGCCATTGGGTTGCTGCAGCATTCCCATGAAGCGGGTGAGCAGTGCATCGGAAAAGCCGAGCTGATGGAAATCAGGCACCGCGCTATCCTTTCGCAGCAGGCGGATCACGACACTCTCGCCGTGCATTGTCGGCACGGTGGAGAGACGCAAGTCGATCTCGCGGCCCTGGCTGCGCAACTGTATTCGCCCATCCTGCGGCAGCCGCCGCTCGGCAATGTCCAGTCTGGCCATAATCTTAAAACGGGAAATGATTGCCGCACTCATTCGCGACGGCGGCGCCTCCATCTCCTGCAACATACCATCGATGCGATAACGCACTTTCAGCCGGCTATCGAAGGGCTCGATGTGAATATCCGACGCGCCGGCATCGACCGCTCGTTCAATCAAAAGGTTTACCAGACGGATCACCGGAGCTTCACTGGCCAGGTCCTTCAGGTGTTCAATATCATCCGACTCGCTCTTGCTCTCGGGCTGGCTGACATCGGCGACGATCTGATCCATCACCGAGCGGCCATTCCCGTAAAGGCGCTCGATGGCGGCCCCCAGTTCGCTGGGTAGCGACAAACGCGGCTTGACCCGCATGCCACTGGTCATCTCCACCGCACTGATCACATAGCGGTCGAGCGGGTTGGCCATTGCCAACTCCAGCACACCATCGCGAATCCCTAACGGGACCGCCTTGTGGTATTTCAAAAAATTAACGGAAAAGTGATCCGGCTGGACCGGCTCGAAAGGGTACTCATCCTCCCGCACCACCGACATGTCCAATTGTCTGGCGACCATATCCACCACGTCACTTTCAGCAACCAGACCCAGCCTTACCAGGATCGCACCAATAGGTTCGGTTCGCCCCTTTTTGAGCTCCAGAGCACGTTCCAGATCTGTCACATCGACCTTGCCGGCCGCAACAAGAGTATCGCCGATTCTCATCCTCGCCCAGTCCCTACCCGGTAGAAAAACACCATAAAGATTATGGTTATCATTGACACTTCGCTCACAATCTGTGTCACCTGGAGGCAGTATAGACCACGATGCAAACCACACCGGATCGTAACTACTCGCCCCCTGGTGCAAGTGCCGAGTAGACCAGGTTGCCCCATCCGGTGGCCCGAATCTCAACATCACAGCGCAGCTTGCCGGAAGCGCCATGCCCCGACTTTTCGTTCTGCCGGATTAAAGTCGAATTGACTGCTATTGTGCGGACAACGTCGATAGTAAAGTGCTTAACCAGGTTCCTGAATGAGCCTCAAAGCTGTCAAATCAGCGTTGATCACACAGGTGGGAGCACCCCTGACAGGAGCGCAACGCACTGTTATGGAGAGACTTCAGCCCTTCGGGAAGATGATGACAAGGATGAAGTCTGTTGGCCGTGTCGGAAAGGTACAGCCGGGGTGGGGTAAGAGGAGCAGAGCAGGATGAAAACAGCAAATATTTGTACAGGATTTTTAGTCTGACGGTTCCTCACTATAACGCGCCCTTATCGCATTAATATCGGAAAGTGCTGCCTCGAATTGCGCCACAATAGCGGGATCAAAGTGCGTACCTGCATTGTCACGGACGTAGTCTACGGCCTCATCAAGTGGCCAGGCTTTCTTGTAGGGCCGGATGGAGGTCAGCGCGTCGAATACATCCGCCACGGCGACGATACGCCCGGCCTGGGGAATCTCTTCTCCGCACAGGCCAGCGGGATAACCGCTGCCATCCCATTTTTCATGATGGGTCAATGCGATGCTACGTGCCAGCTCCAGTAGCTCCGAGTCATCACCGCCCAGCAACTCCGCGCCGATTGTCGTATGGGTTTTCATGATTTCCCACTGCCCCTGATCCAGCTTGCCGGGCTTAAGCAGAATCTCGTCCGGTATGCCGATCTTGCCAATATCATGCATCGGGCTGGCATTCAGCATCAGCTCACACTCCGCATCACTCCAGCCCAGTTTGCGTGCCAAAAGCTCCGAGATCTGGCTCATACGCATAATGTGATAACCGGTTTCATTATCACGGTATTCCGCCGCCCGCCCCAGGCGCTGCACAACCTGAAGTCGGGTTTGACGCAGCTCATCGGTACGCTGATGCACCAGATCATCCAACACCTGTTTCTGTTCATGCACCATGCGATGCGCCATATGGGCATCGAGCAGATTGCGCACGCGGGCCAGCAGCTCCAGGCGGTCAAAAGGCTTACCGATAAAGTCCCGCGCCCCAGCGTTGAGTGCGCGCAGAAGATAGTCACGTCCGTGTTGCGCTGTTAGCACTACCACGGGGGGGAGCAGCGTATCGTTGAGCTCCCGCAACGCATCCAGTACGGCGAAACCGTCCATGTACGGCATGTTGATATCGAGCAAAATGAGGTCGGGACGCCGCTTGCGGTAATGCTCCAGCACCAGCCGCGGATCCTGCACCAGCACCAGGTTGGTGTAACCCTGTGCACCAAGCATCTTGTCCATAAGCTTGAGATTGAATGGCTCATCATCAACGATGAGAATGTCAGCCTCTTCGGGATTAAGACTCCACTGCTCACTCATAAACTAACCACCCGAATCATGAAAATTGTTACCCTTGCTCAAGCAACACATCAAGCACAGAGAGAAAACCCGTCACATCCAGGGGCTTGGTCAGGTAATCGGCAAATCCTGCCGCCTTGCCACGTCTGATGTCCTTGGGCATAGCACTGGCGGTGATCGCAACCACGGGAATAGACTTCAGCCGCTCATCCGACTTCATGATTTCCAAAATCTGATATCCGTCCATCCGTGGCATATTGATATCCAGCAAAATGAGATCCGGCCGGTGAGCCACTGCCAACTCCAGGCCGAACTCAGGTTCATGGGCGGTGATCAGGTTCACATGTTTTCTTTTGACCAGAATCTGGCTGACCAGCTTGAGATTAGCCGGGTTGTCCTCAATGTACAATACCGTGTGCGTCTTGGCGGAGACGCTTTCGTCGCGCTGGTGGAGGGCAGTGATATCCTCAACATTGACACCACCGATAGCGATGGTTCCGCGGGGTAATACCACCTGGAACCGGCTACCCACACCAGGCTCGCTCTCGATACCGATGGTACCTCCCATCAATTCCACCAGGTTGCGCGTGATTGAGAGCCCGATGCCGGTGCCTTCGATTTCGCTCCCTTCCGCATCGAGTCGATTGAACGGTTCAAACAGCTCTTCCTGCCGGTCTTTCGGAATCCCCCTGCCGGTATCCATGACTGTAAGTCGCAGTTCATCGTCATTGACAGCATCCACTTCCAGCATAACTTTGCCACTCTCACGGTTATATTTGATGGCATTCGAAAGCAAGTTAAGCAGTACCTGTTTAAGGCGAGTCCGGTCGGCACGGACAATGTAACCTGCAAAATCCCCCTGGATTAACTGAACCCCATATTGCTCGGCAACGGGCTCAATCAGGGAAAAACACTCAGTAAACACCTCAGTAACATCGACCGGTTCAAGAGACAGGTCGATACGCCCCGACTCGATCTTGGCCAGGTCCAGCACCTCGTTAATCAGCTCAAGCAAATGGTGACCGGCCTTGATGATCTCCTGCACACTGTCCAGCTGATCCTCATCCAATGCCTCATCGTATTCAAGAATTTGTGCAAATCCAAGGATCGCATTCATCGGTGTGCGCAGCTCATGACTCATGCTGGAGAGAAATGTCGACTTGGCCTGGCTGGCCCGTTCGGCGGCCTCCTTCGCCTCAGCCAGCTGCTGCTGGCGATGTTGCTCTTCTGTATGGTCGCTCATGATGTTGAACAGGTATTGCGGCGAACCGTCGTCAGCGGCCACGAAACCGACATTGGCGGTGGTCATCACCTGCGTGCCGTCAGGCCTCAACACCGGCAAAAGACCTTTCCATCCCTTGCCCTGGCCGATCGCGCCCATGATTTCATCCATCGCCCATGCCAGCGACTCCTGCGGAAAAAACATGGCGAAGTGCTTGCCGAGGATCTCCTCATGGCTATAGCCATGAATAATGTCATGGGCCTTGTTGGAATAGAGCAGATGTCCCGTCATATCGGTAACTCCGATCCCTTGCTCGGAACTCTCGAAGATCCGACGAAACAAGCTCAAATCCTGTTCCGCCTGCTTAAGTTCAGTAATGTCCTGCACGGTTCCGACAAGGCCGATCATCCTGCCGGTTTCATCATACTTGCTCGTGGCAAGTTCATGCACGTAACGCAGGGTGCCATCCGGCCGCACGATACGATGCATCACATCCAGCCTTCCACTTTCCTCCGCCTGCTTCCGACTCTCCTCTACAAGCCCTAGGTCTGCCGGATGAATCGCCTGCCAAAACAACGCCACAGAGGGTTCAACGCTCGCCTTGTCCAGGCCGAAAATGTCGTAAATGATATCGGACCACTGCACCTCGCCGCTCACCAGATCCGCTTCCCAGTTGCCGATATGCGCCAGTTGCTGCGCCTCGAGCAATCGTCGGCGGCTATCCTCCAAGGCATTTTCCGACCTTTTCCGCTCGCTAATGTCCTGTACGATGGACCATATCCGCTTATTGCCAAACGGGTCCTCTACCAGGGAGCCGCTGAGCAGCACCGGCACCCGATGACCATCCTTGTGGATATACTCCTTCTCATAGGGGCCATAGCGTCCTGTGCTTGCCAATTTCGCCAGTTGCTCCTGCTCATTGGCGAAATATTTGTCCGGGGTCAGTTGCCAATAAGAGAGGAGGCGATATTCCTCCTCGGAGTAACCAATAGCGTCCAACAGCGCCTGATTCGCCTCGAGGAAGTTCCCCTCCATGTCGTTAAGCGCGATCCCCACCGGTGATAACTCGAAGAGATTTCGGAATTTCTGTTCGCTCTCGCGGCGGGAATCCTCGGCCATTCTGCGATCATGGATGTCCATGACCACGCCCAACATGTGCAGCGGATTACCCGCCGCATCACGCACAACATCGCCTTTCTCCTGCACCCAGCGAACCTGGCCATCGGGCCAGACAATCCGATGCTCGATGTTGTACTCATCGCCTTTCTCAATACAATTGCCGACCGCCTTCACCACCAGGTTGCGGTCCTGGGGATGAACTGCATTGAGGAAATTCTCGTAAGTCGTTTCCAGATCCCCCGCCAGGTAACCGAACAGTGGTGCGATGCGCTCGGACCAGAAGAGATCACCGGTCTGGATATTCCAGTCCCAGGTACCGATGTTGGCGAAAATCTGGCTGCGTCGCAGACGCTCGGCTGAGGTATTCGCCTCCTGCTCCAACCGCTTAACATGGGTAATGTCAGTGCGAATGGAAACATACTGATAGGGTTTTCCAGCGGCATCCTTGAACGGTACGATGGTCGACTCTACCCAGTAATTTTCGCCGCACTTGCTGCGATTACAGACATCCCCCCGCCAGACATTTCCATCGCTGATGGTCCGCCACATTACTTGGTAAAATTCCAGGGAATGCGCGCCCGATTTAATGATACGATGGTTCTGACCAAGAAGCTCTTCCCGCCGATAACCACTGATGGCGCAAAACAGATCATTCACATAGATGATTTTTCCCGTGACATCGGCAATGCTGACAATTGCGTGATGATCCAGCGCCAGATGCTCGCGTTCCTTCTCGTACAGGGCGCGATTGAGCGACAGCCTTGTCCGGCTCGCCACACGCGATCGTCGGGCACGTGACAGCACGGCGCTGCAAAATTGCAGCGGCTCGACCGGTTGCACCAGCAAACCATCCCAGTCGGGGTTGTAGGCAAACAGCTCGTGCAAAGATTCGCTCCTGTCCGAGAGAAACAGGATGGGTAACGAGGCGTTCTCCTCATCTTCATGCAGCAGTGAGGCCAGCTCGGCGCCACCGACCTCCTGCATCGCCACCTCCAGCACCACCACTTCAGGCTGGAACTGACGCAGCGTATCAAGGACGGCAAGCGGGCTGGATTCGGTGCACACCTCCATCCCGGCGTTCTGCAACAACTCGGTATGGAAGGATAACCTGTTCAGGTCGTCATCGATCAACAGCACCCGATAAGACACCGGCTCCTCACGGACCGTGACCTGCTCGATAACCCGCAGCAGCCTGTCAGGGCTGACAGGTTTGACCAGACAGCGGCTGGCCCCGGCACGGTAAGCCGCAAGGCGCTTGCGGATATCATCATCCAGGGTAAGCAACACCAATGGTGTATTATCCGAGGCTCCACTTCGCAAGGTTTCGATGGCCTCCATCATCACCGTATTACCCTGGGCAAAGTGCATATCCAGGATCACCACGGCAGGTGCCTGATCATCCGACATGATCCTCGCGACTGTTTCCGGCTCGGAAAAACGCTGCACGCTATAACCTGCCGCCTGCAGCAGCTCCATCAGCGGATATGCCTGTTCAGGGTCATCCTCAATCAGGTAAACAAGCGAATCCTGGCTTGCCGGGAAACGTCCCACAGGCGGCATCAGCGTCGGTGCAGTGGTTGTCAGTGCCGATCGCACGGCCGCATCAAGCCTCACAAGCCCCTCCTCCAGCGCCTGAAGATCCGCCTTTCCAGGCGGCTGGGCCTGCCTGTCCATGGTGATGAAGGACAACGCCAGTGAACGCGCCGCCTCAGCGACCCCCGGCAGGTCGAAGATCGCCGCGGAACCGACGATGCCATCCAGCATGCGGTCGAGGTTTTCTCCCTCTTTCCCTTGCCTGCAGGACAAATCGGGATCGAGCAACAGATGCCTGAGCTCATCGAGCCTCATCGGCAGGTGGGCGATAAATTCAGCACGCAAGCGAGCCAGTTCACTACTAATACTCTCTTCCATCACCATCGATACATATTACCACCACACACCGACAACCGGGCGAGAACAACCCGGCACCAACATCACACACTCAGCCTCTCATACCTGCGGCCTCTGCTCCAGCCCTTCAAAGGCCTTTAGCGCACCAAGGCACACCCTTCGACTCAACTTCAGTCTCAGGGAAGGAGAACCACTGCAACTCAGCGGCATCGTGAAACAAAACCCAGCGCTCATCGGGTACATTCTCAAACGCGTGTGCCATCCGCGTGCTCCCCCTGGGCTCATCCGTAACATTCTGGATCATGATCGCCGTGATCTGATCGGGATGACGCCTTGCCATTTCACCATACACTTCCGGATCTTTCTCCCCGCTGTCACCGACCAAGACAAACCGTCGTTGAGGCCAGGTGCCGAGGATCTCCTCGATGGCTGGGATCTTGAATACCTCGGCGGAGGCGAACAGATTGAGGAAACTGGAATCCTTAAGGCGAAAAGAGCGAAGATGAAAACTCCCCTTCGGAAAGCCGCTCTGGGAGAGAAAGGCCGACAGCGGCGAATAAAGCTGCCATGGGGAACCGGAGACATAGTGAAAAGCTGCGCCCTGCTCGTGCCACTTCCGGTAGATCGGCGCCATACCGGGGACCGGCTGGAACTCGCGCAGGAAGGTATTGGCGAGCAACGCCTTTTTATCCAGCACGTTGCTGATCTTGATAGTGTCATCAAGATCGGAAATCACGGACAAGCCTTGTGGACACAGCAACTGTACCTCCCCCTGGAAACGGCGCGAATCGCCCGAGGGCGTCACTATTTCCAGAGGCAGCCAGGTTAGCGAGCGCTCATGCCCAAGCACCTCCTCAGCGACCGTCAACATCCCTGTAAAGTGACCATTCACCCCCGAGGCCTCTAACGTAACCACCTCTGCTCCCGGATAAAGGACGGTGAGCGCCTTGTTTCGCTCATTATCGACCAAAAAAGGCCAAACGCGGTTCTTGAAGATCCCCTCATCATCGACCACCTCATCGATATCCAGCATGGCAGCCGCGCCGGCCACGGTGAAACGCCGCCACAGTGAATCCGTCTCAGGCTCAAACACCCATCCATGCACCGGGATCCGCCACACCTCGTCACGGCTGTCCCACCAACCGTTTTGCGGAAACAGGATCACCTCCTCATCGGATTTCAAGTGCGAGCCGAAAAGCACAGACGACGGGGCCAGCAGCAACACCGCCAGACCTACGGATAACAGCCGCTGTCCATTCCACTGTTTACTGCACCGCAAGCGCCACATGGTACTTATATGGTGCCGTCGTCCGGACGAAGCATTCGCTTGTTTATTAAGTTCCCTCGCTTAACCATACCATTGCATCCTTCATGGTCAGAAATAATGTCTCACAGTCCAACAGTGACTCAAAACCATGATGCCGGTAGAAGGATGCGCAGTCTGATCGATAGGATCGACTACAATAACCCAAACAGCCACCTCCTCTGAGGCGTTGGCGATCCGCTCTATAGCATCAAGCAGCAATTGAGAACCCAGCCCTTGTCCTTTGTTGCCATTATCCACTACAAGCTCACCGATGCGTACTGCTGGTGCAGGGTACTTGGGGAGACGCTTGCGCAATTCTATTGGATTATTATCGAAAGCAATCTCGCTAAAAGAGAGAGTGTAAGAACCCACAACAGGATTGCCTGATTCGGCAGGCACCATGACAAATGCCCTGGCGTAGCCGTTCTTATCATTCTGTCGTGCAAATTGGGCGAGGTAGGTGTTGAGGAAAGGGTGGGCGCAGTCGAAGGCTGCACGATCATGCGCTGCCCTGACGGCTTCAATACGGCAGGTGATCGGTTGTCCCTCAGCCATTTACTACTAGAGCGGCTTTTCGTGCCTTGGCTTTGCGGATTGCCTCTGGCATAGGGCGAGCCGAGCGGTCGAGGGCGGCAAGGAAGAGGTCGCGGTCACGGTCGGATAGCACTACCGCTTGATTACGGCGTTGAGCCCGCGCCACCTGCTCTTGGGCCGCAGCAATCATAAAGGTAGAGAGATTCATGCCGCACGTCTCAGCAGCCTCTGCAAACTGTGCCTTGATAGCCTCAACAACTCGTAAGTCGATGCGATCTTGCTTTGCCATGGGTATGTCCCCCCGTCTTGGTCGGGTATAGCATATGTACGGAACTTGTCCAAACAAATATATTTTTTTGTAAGTGCTCAATAAACCCCGTATTGGAATCAGGCGCACCGCTCCCGGTGCGTGCCCTGGTTACAGATGCGCGGCGACTGGCTGGCCGCTGCGGGCTTTGATATCAAAACACCCGTGAAGGTACGGGTGATGCCGGGGTGTTCGGTGCTGACGTTAGCGCAGGAGTAACAAAGAAAAACCCCGTTCGGGGAAGTGCCAGGCGGGCTTTTGATGTAATAAGGTATACTTTCCCCGGAATTGATGAGGTTAAATTTTAATCCCTCCGGTACCTTTTCTTTTCTCATTATTTGAAAAGGCAAAAGGCAAAACCTGACCCCGTTACCTCTATATTAGTAACAATTGCTCTCTGACCCGGTTTTTTCTAAAGGCCGTTCAAAAATAACCTGCGATGGCAAGCGTGCGAGCTCTGCGCAGAGTGAACAGTGTGCACAACGTGAGCGCGAACCGTGGCTGCTGGTGACATCGCTCCCTGTCTCCTCCAAAATGGCGAAGAAGGTAGTCGATATTTACAGTAGCCGGATGCAGATTGAAGAGTCTTTCCGCGATGCAAAAAGCATACGCTTCGGGATCGGTTTTGAGTTGAATCTATCTCGGTCTGTCATGCGGTTGCAGAACCTGTTACTCATCGCAATGATCGCAACTTTTGTGCTCTGGCTACTTGGCATGGCAGCGATTCGGTTCGGTTCAGCGCCCCCGCTTGTTAACGGACTTTTAAGACCGCTCGCTCATCGGGCTGCTGAATCGATAACTTGTTTGAGACAGGTTACGAGCTTCATCTAATCATTTACAAAGGGACTTGACCTTCGAATTTAACCATGCAAAGCGCTCGTATGGGATGCTCCTAACGTCTTACCCCATAGCTTAAACGTTAGTGTAATAATGAGAAACATAAATCACACAAGAAACAGAAGCTATGCAATCCTGTCGGTTGTGAGCCCTGTCGTCGCATTCGCCATCGCTGCTATTTATCAAGCCATAGCAAATAGTGAATTCTGGGGTTCGCTTAACTCCCCAGAAGCTAACGGTAGTGCCGCAGGTGCATTGATGGCCTTTGCAGAATTAATGCAATTTGCTATTGCGTTATTTATTGGCTGCATCATTGGCGCTGTATATGCGGCTATCAGCATTAAGTCAAACAATGCAAATTATACACCTGGCTATTTTTCATTAGCGTTTAATAGCGTGCCTTTGGCGTTACTCGTACTTTTGGTGTTAAAAGGATTTATATATGGCTTTTGATATAGGTAATACACTAACAATTAGCACAAGCCGACCCACCTCCGCGGCACTTGTTTTGTGCTTTTTAGCACAAAATCAAGCCCCGCTACGGCGGTATAAAAAAACCGGATCAGAGATCCCGTCACTCTCACTGCGAATCGCAATATGCGTTCAGGATATTAGTGTTTGTTTGATTGAAAGTTGTGGGTGTCCCGTGTTTTGTAGCTAATGGGTGACCCCTTATACTCTCTTTGGTTGATGGGCATAAAAAAACCCGCCTCAGATGAGGCGGGCATTTCATTTCGACGTTTTACTGGATTATTGAAAGCAGGTCCGGGTTTACAATTAGATTCCGTACGCCGTGTGCATGGTCTTCAGCGAAGCTGTTCCCCTTGCACCACTTACCCACAGTCTCGATGTATACCTTGGCCACCTTTGGTCGGACACTCCATGAGACCTGGAACGGAGAACCTTCTTCGTTATAACCTGGCCCAGTAGTCGAGCCATTATACTGAACAGGAGTGCCGGTATTGCTTGGGATGTTCAGCGCCTGGTGCAGACCGCTCTTCATCCCGTGTTTTGTCAGCTCCGTGAAGTCCAGTGCCTTCTTATCGCTTACGAGAACATATACCTGAGACTCAACGCGTAATTGAGGGTTCTTGATTGCCTCGCTCAGGCAGGAGCTGAGAGTCGGGCCTGGCTCGACTTGTGCGGTGGAGTAGACATAATGAACCTCGATGGTATCTCCGGGATAGAGACTACCGTGCTCACTCTGACAGATCTCGTGACCCACCTGAGCAACCTCACTTGCACTGAGCTTACCGGAATACTTGAAGCCACTCAGATAGCCGTGACCATCGCCATTACCAGCATAGGTCGTAAACTCACCGCCCTTGTGCTCGGCGTTTTTGTGAAAATGGATATTGCAGAGATTCATCTCCACAGATTCGGGAGCCGCGTTAAAATCACGATTGTTATTACCAGCGCCTGAATCGATGTCACGGGGAGCCTGAGGCCCGAAGCCTTTGTCCTTGGTGCTCATCGCCAGCGCCTTACGCTGTTCAGCAATCACCTTATCCGATACCTTAGCATGCGCACCATGTTTTTCATGTCCGCCAATTTGTCCCTGCTCTTCAGCCATAACCGGTGCAGTCATTAAAGCGCTTACTGCAAGTGCAATGAGTATTTTATCCATTCTGTCCTAACCCCAGTGGCAATGTGATTTCAATGAGAGCGGCAATACCCTCTCGTACAAGCGGGAAATTATATATCGAGAAGAGGGGGCGGTGCCAATCGTGTATCATTTCTGAAGTCCGTATCCTTACACATCCTGTGAACAGCGGACCTTGCCCGTTGATATAACCGACACTAACTAACCGGGGACACCCAAACTAACCGGGAACACCCATAATTTAACTTTCACAACCATGCGTGCTGGAATCCCGTCACTCTCACTGCGAATCGCAATACGCGTTCAGGATATTAGTGTTTGTTTGATTGAAAGTTGTGGGTGTCCCATGTTTTGGTCCGTGTTTTGATACGCTCGGCCGGGGGGTCATAAACTTTCGCGTAGATATGCGCGAACCATTGCAACTGAAGTCTTGGGTTGTTCGGCAAACATCAGGTGCCCACTGTGCGGTACGATGCGCAGTTCAACATCATGGAAATACTGCTTTTGAGCCAACTGCTGGTCCACACCGATGAGACGGTTGCACTCAGAGGCGATAAGTAGCACTGTAGGTTCGAATCGCTCAAGGCCCCGGGTGAGGTCAATGGCGGGTCGCCCTTTCTCATCGGCGACCGAAGCGAAGATCGCCGACATCGCCGTGGCCCCTGCACGCCAATAGTTATCGGCCGCCGGCGGGAATCGGCCGCCGCAGTAGTATTCGGGATTTGCGCGGGAGGCGACTTTTCCCATGAAGTAATCTTTGCGCGCCTCGTTGTCCGGACTACTAATGTGCAACGACTCGAACCAGGTGCGCGTGGCGAACCAGAGAAACCACGGCTCCCAGCGAGGCCCCAGATGCACACCTGCGCGCTCGAACATATCGATGTTGAGAAAGCCGGGTTCGGCGAGCACCGCCTGGCGGACTTTGTTTGGATGCCGACCGAGGTAGGCGCTGACTAGCATTGCCCCCCATGAATGGCCGATGAGCGTGACCTGGCCGCTGCCGCGAAAATGTTCAATGATGGCATCGAGGTCTTCAAGCGTGCTTTCGAGCGTTAACTGGGAGGCCGGAACCCGTGGCGACAGGCCGCTGCCACGCTGGTCGTAAAACACCACGAAGTAGTC
>JBFFNE010000043.1:0-23473 GCA_041563315.1 Thiohalomonadaceae bacterium | reverse complement strand
GGCACCAAACCAGAGTCGGCCTTTATCGCTGGTCGCGCCACTTATCGGGTCGGTGGCGATGAAGAAAGCACCGAGCATGGCGCCCCCGCTGAAAAGGTGAAACAGGGGGCCGGCGTAGTGATCCGGATTGACCAGGTGGAAGATTCCGGCGATCAGAAACAGGCTGCCGAGCATCGCCACTGGCACATGCCAGCTGATGATGCGCCGCAATAGCAGGAAAAGTCCGCCGAGCAGGATCAGGCCGTTGACCACCTCCCAGCCCGCGCCGCCCAGGAAACCGAACACCGAAGCGGTGGTGATCTCCTCAAGGGTAAGCTCTAGCCCTAGCTGGGTCTTCATCGTATCCAGCGGGGTGGCCATGGTCAGGCTGTCCAGGCCCGCCACTCCGGGAAGGCTGCCGGAAAAGACGTAGCTGACGGCACCGGCAAGGCTCAGGCTTCCCTCACGCAGTTCCCCTGGCGCCAGCCAGCTGGTCATCTCCAGCGGGAAGGAGATCAGTAGCACCACATAACCGATCATTGCCGGATTAAAGGGGTTGAATCCCAGTCCGCCATAGAGCTGTTTGGCCAGAATAATGGCAAAGGCCACACCGAGTGTGGTCAGCCACCAGGGAGCCAGTGGCGGCAGGGCAATGGCCAGCAGCAGGGCAGTGACCAGGGCACTGCCGTCGGCCAGGGTGGCGGTCACAGGGCGGTCTCTGAGTTTCAGAACCAGAGCCTCGCTGGCCAGCGCCACAACGGCGGCGATCAGGACATTCAGCAATACCCCCCAGCCAAACAACCAGGTGTAGGCGAGAAGCGCCGGTATCAGGGCAAGGCTGACCTGATGCATAACCTTGTTGACGGCAAGAGGGCCGTGCATATGGGGGGAGCTGGGTAAGATGGCGCTCATGCTCTACTCCTTGTTCGCTTCTTCATCGGTGGAGTTCAGCTCCGCCATACCCTTGCGCCGCTCTTCAGCCTCTGCAATCTGTTGTTGCTGTGCGGCGGTCAGGTTTTCCGTATTCCTGGGTTCTGCACCGGCGGCCTCCCGTTTGGCCTTGGCACGCTCCATAGCCGCTTTGATCGCCTCTTTTTTGGTATCCTCGTCGCCCTCTTTTTTCACCGCCTTGGCCTTGGCCTTGTGGCGTGCAGCCCGCTCCTGCTTCTCCCGCTCCTGACGGAAAATGCGGAATTCGTGGCGTTCGCGCGCCCTGTCGGCAGCCTTTTTCTCCCGCTCCTGCGCCCAAATCTCGGTCTTGGCAAAGCGGTAATACTGAACCAGGGGCAGGTTTGAAGGGCAAACATAGGCGCAGCAGCCACATTCGATGCAGTCGAACAGGTCATAGTCTTGTGCCTTGTCGAAATCCTTGGCCCGCGCGTACCAGTAGATCTGTTGCGGTAACAACAGGGCGGGACAGACCTTGGCGCACTCACCGCAGCGGATACAGGCGCGTACCGGGCCACGCTCCGGGGCATCCTCTGCGGTAGCCAGCAACAGGCAGTTGGTGGTCTTGATCACCGGCAGCTGTGTGCTCTGCAGTTCAAAGCCCATCATCGGACCACCCATCACCAGTTTGTAGGATTCGGAGCGTGTTCCCCCGGCCTGTTCAAGGAGTGCGGCCATCGGGGTGCCAACCAGAACCTCCAGATTTTGCGGCTGCGCGGCACCGTGGCCGGTAATGGTGACCAGTCGGCTGAGCAATGGCTCGCCCCGCTCCACCGCGCGGTAGACGCTGGCTGCAGTGGCAACGTTATGACAGACGATACCGATGTCGATGGGTAGTCCCTGGGAAGGTACCTCTTTGCCGGTCAGGACCTTGATCAGCTGCTTCTCACCACCGGTGGGGTAGCGGGTTGGCACCTGCACAGCCTCAATGGTTTTTTCGCCGAGGCGCTCGAGGGCATCGCGAATCGCCGTCAGGGCTTCGGGCTTGTTGTCTTCAATGCCGATGAGACACTGCTTCGCCTGGAGCGCATGGCGCATGATGCGTGCGCCGGCAATTACCTCGTTGGCCCGCTCCCGCATCAGCATGTCATCACAGGTGATGTAGGGCTCGCATTCAGCACCGTTGAGGATCAGGGTGTCGACGGCCATGCGTGAGCCGGGATTGAGCTTAATGAAGGCGGGAAATCCGGCACCACCAAGACCCACGATACCCGCATCACGAATAATATTGCGCAGCTCACTGGGATCAAGCTGGCGATAGTCCGGGTGGGGTGTCAATTCGACCCACCGGTCGTCACCGTCGGTCTCGATAATGATACACGGGGCGGCAAGCCCTGAGGGATGCGGTACCGGGTGCTCTTCAATGGCTATCACGGTGCCGGAACTGCTGGCGTGGATCGGGGCGCTGACATAGCCCTCCGGCTTGGCCAGCATCTGCCCCTTGAGGACCGTGTCGCCGACCGCTACCTGCGGCTTGGCCGGTGAGCCAATATGCTGCTGCAGCGGGATGACCAGATGCTTGGGTATGGCTGCCTGGCTCGAAGGCTGCCCGGTGGACAGTGCTTTGTGGTCGGGCAGGTGCAGGCCGCCAGGAAAATGCCAGAGCTTGCGACTCATGACTTTTCCTCCTTCTCCGGGAAGGGCCACTTCCAGGTGTTGGGGCTTTCCTTGACCGGAATCATATAGATACAGTCTACCGGACAGGGGTCGACACACAGCTCACAGCCGGTGCATTCGCTTTCGATAATGGTATGCATCTGTTTGGCCGCCCCGCTGATGGCGTCCACCGGGCAGGCCTGCAGACAGAGGGTGCAGCCGATGCAGATGGGCTCGTCGATGAAAGCGACCATTTTGGTCTTTTCCTCCCCCACCTCCTCGTCCAGCGGCTTGGGATCGACGCCGAGCAGGTCGGCCAGGGCCAGGATCACCGTCTCGCCTCCCGGCGGGCAGCGGTTAATATCGGCCTCGCCGCTGGCGATGGCCTCGGCGTAAGGTCGGCAGCCGGCAAAACCGCATTGACCACACTGGGTCTGGGGCAGGATCGAGTCCACCTTGTCGACAATGGGATCGCTCTCTACCCGGAAGCGGACCGAGGCGAAGCCCAGCAACAGGCCAAAAACCACGGCCAGTGCCGTGAGGGCGAGGATCGCGCTCAACATCAGCCTTTAACCAACCCGGAAAAGCCCATAAAGGCCATCGACATCAGCCCGGCGGTGATCAGGGCGATGGCGGGGCCGCGGAAGATGACCGGCACGTCCGCCACGGTGATCCGCTCACGCATGGCGGCGAACAGTACGAGCACCAGGGAGAACCCGGCGGCGGCACCGAAGCCGTAAACGGCGGATTCGATAAAGCCGTGCTGCGCCTGGGTATTGAGCAGAGCTACGCCCAACACCGCACAGTTGGTGGTAATCAGTGGCAGAAAGATCCCCAGTACCTGGTAGAGCAGGGGGGAGGTCTTGTGCACCACCATTTCGGTGAACTGCACGACAACCGCGATCACCAGGATAAAGGCGATGGTGCGAAGGTACTCCAGCCCGAGGGGGGCCAGCAGGTATTCATTGACCAGATAAGAGGCCACAGCTGAAAGGGTGAGCACGAAGGTGGTAGCCAACCCCATGCCCGTGGCGGTTTCAAGCTTGCGCGAAACGCCCATGAACGGACACAGTCCCAGGAACTTCACCAGGACGAAGTTGTTCACCAGCACCGTGCTGACAAGGATCAGGGCGTATTCGGTCATGGATAACCTAATAAATTACTCGGACTTCTAAGTCTACCGTCCGCTGTCAAAACTACAAGACGACAGATTCTGTGGACATTGCCAAGGATGTGCCGACGGATTTTACAATAAAAACCCCTGGATAAGCACGGGCTAATGGTAATGATGCGGATTTTCAGGTGAATGGCCGCGGAATTGCACGGGGTGTCATCCGTAGGAGCCCAGTCTCCTGGGCGAAGATTCGCCGAGAGGACTCGGCTCCTACAAATTCCCCTCCCGAGTATCTGTGGCCATCAGGCCTTTACTTGACCCGCATCCCCGGCTCGGCTCCGTCGTCCGGACCGAGGATAAACAGATCCTTGCCGCCGGGGCCGGCAGCGAGAACCATTCCCTCGGAGAGGCCGAAGCGCATCTTGCGTGGTGCGAGGTTGGCCACCATCACCGTGAGACGACCTTCGAGCTGTTCTGGCGCGTAGGCCGACTTGATGCCGGCAAAGACATTGCGGGTCTCTCCACCCAGATCGAGGGTGAGCTGCAGCAGTTTGTCGGCGCCTTCGACATGTTCGGCCTTGATGATGCGGGCGATACGCAGATCGATCTTGGCGAAGTCCTCATAGGCAATGGTCTCGCTGATGGGATCCTTGGCTAGATGGGCGGTGGATTCCGCCTTGGCAGGTGCGTTTGTCGTCGGCGTCATGTTCTGTTTGGAATCCTTAAGAATGGCGTCAAGCTTCTCCTGCTCGATGCGCGTCATCAATGGGGTGAATTTATCGACGGTATGGCCGACAAGCGGAACCGAATAGTTGTGCCAGGTGAGCGGCTTGATGCGCAGGAAGGCCTCGGCCTTCTCTGCGGTAGCCGGTAGCACCGGCTTGAGGTAGGCGATAAGCACATTGAACAGGTTAATGCCCATGGTACAGATATCCTGCACCTCCTGTTCCTTGCCTTCCTCCTTGGCCAGCACCCAGGGCTTTTTCTCATCGATGTACTGATTGGCGCGATCCGCCAGGTGCATGATGGTGCGCATGGCGTGGCCGAATTCCCGCTTCTCGTACAGTTCGGCGATCTGCTCGCCCGTTTTGACGAATTCGAAGTGGAGATCCGGCTCGGCAAGATCGCCGGCCAGCTTGCCCTCGAAGCGCTTGTTGATAAAGCCGGCACAGCGACTGGCGATGTTGACCACCTTGCCGACCAGGTCCGAGTTGACCCGCTGCTGGAAGTCCTCGAGGCTCAGGTCGATATCGTCAATGCCGTTGCCGAGCTTGGCGGCAAAGTAGTAGCGCAGGTATTCCGGGTCCAGGTGATCCAGGTAGGTGCGGGCCATGATGAAAGTGCCACGCGACTTGGACATTTTGTGCCCGTTGACAGTCAGGAAGCCGTGGCAATAGACCGCATTGGGGGTACGGAAGCCGCTGCCGGTGAGCATCGCCGGCCAGAACAGGGTGTGGAAGTAGGCGATGTCCTTGCCGATGAAGTGGTACAGTTCGGCCTTGCTCTCCTTGCTCCAGTAGTCGTCGAACTCCAGCCCCTCGGTCTTGTCGCAGAGGTTCTTGAAACTGGCCATGTAGCCGATGGGCGCATCGAGCCAGACGTAGAAGAACTTGCCCGGCGCATCGGGGATCTCGAAGCCGAAGTAGGGGGCGTCGCGGGAGATGTCCCAGTCCTGCAGGCCGGCATCGAACCACTCTTTCAGCTTGTGGGCGATCTCGCTCTGCAGGTGCTCACCCTTGATCCAGTACTGCAGCATGCCCTCGAAGTCGCCGAGCTTGAAGAAGTAGTGTTCGGACTCCTTCTCGATGGGGGTGGCGCCGGAGATGGCCGAGACCGGGTTTTTCAGCTCCGTGGGGCTATAGGTGGCGCCGCACTTCTCGCAGGAGTCGCCGTACTGGTCCTCGGCGCCGCATTTGGGGCAGGTGCCCTTGATGAAGCGGTCCGGTAAAAACATCGCCTTTTCCGGATCATAGGCCTGGGTGATGGTTCGGCGATCGATGTGGCCGTTGTCGCGCAGGCGTTGGTAGATCAGTGAGGCCAGCTCTCGATTCTCTTCGGAGTGGGTGCTGTGGTAGTTATCGAAGCCGATATGGAAATCGGCAAAATCCGCCTGGTGTTCGCGGGCAATGCGGGCGATGAGCGCCTCCGGTTCGACCCCCTCGTTCTGCGCACGCAGCATGATCGGTGTCCCATGCGCATCGTCGGCGCAAACGTAGCGGCAGTCATGGCCGCGCATCTTCTGGAAGCGACTCCAGATATCGGTCTGGATATATTCGACCAGGTGACCCAGGTGGATGGGACCATTGGCATAGGGGAGGGCGCTGGTTACCAGTATTTTACGTCGTGTCTCGGCCATGTTCGTTCGTTTTAGGTGATTGCCTTGAAAAAGTCGGCATACAGTACCAAGTATGGGGTATTCCTGCCAGCGACAGACTGGCGAAGGGTAGGGTTATCCTTAGGAACTTGGTATGCTATCGGGTTTACGTTGTCACTCAAGATGTGTTTGGTGATAATAGCCGATTAGAATTGTCAGGCATTTAGCCGCCGGGCGCGCAGACGAACATTCGTGCTGGCGCCGGTATCTATCAGGAGTACAAGATGTCAAACGTGTCACAGCCCCAAATCGAAGCGGCGATCAAGGAGTACATTGACCCGTATCTGGAAAAGGACCTGGTCTCTGCCAGTAGCGTCAAAGACATCGCGATCGACGGCAACAAGGTTAAGGTGCACATCGCCCTCGGTTTTCCCGCTGCCGGTTACTTTGCCGAGTTGTCGTCCAAGCTGAAAGAGATCATCGAAGCGGTCGATGGCGTTGCCAGCGCCGAAGTCGATGTGAGCAGCAGTATCGTCTCCCACGCGGCACAGAAGGGCGTTAATCACATCAAAGGTGTGAAAAATATCATTGCCGTAGCCTCCGGCAAGGGCGGTGTGGGCAAGTCCACCACCTCCGTCAATCTCGCGTTGGCTCTCGCGGCAGAAGGTGCCACCGTTGGCATTCTGGATGCGGACATCTACGGCCCTAGCCAGCCGCGCATGCTTGGTCTCTCCGACAAGAAGCCGGACTCCCCCGACGGCAAGACCCTGGAGCCTATCGTCAATTACGGCATTCAGTCCATGTCTATCGGCTACCTCATCGATGAGGATACCCCGATGATCTGGCGTGGCCCGATGGTTACCCAGGCGCTGGAGCAGCTACTCAACGACACCAACTGGCGCGAAGTCGATTACCTGATTATCGACCTGCCCCCGGGCACCGGTGATACCCAGCTGACGCTGGCGCAGAAGGTGCCTGTATCCGGTGCGGTTATTGTCACCACTCCCCAGGACATCGCCCTGCTGGATGCGCGCAAGGCATACAAGATGTTCGAAAAGGTGGAGGTGCCGGTACTTGGCGTAGTGGAGAACATGTCCATCCACATCTGTTCCAAGTGCGGTCACGAAGAACACATCTTCGGTGAGGGTGGCGGTCAAAGGATGGCCGAAGAGTACAATGTCAATTTCCTCGGCGCGCTGCCGCTGGACATCACCATCCGTGAAGAGGTTGATGCCGGCAAGCCTACTGTGGCGGCAGAGCCGGATGGACGCATCGCGCAGATCTACCGGGAAATTGCCCGTCGTACCACTGCCAAGCTGTCACAGAAAGCGAAGGATTACAGCGCCAAGTTCCCGAAAATCGTTATCTCCAACGACTGATAACGCAGAGACGAGATTCGAGGGGAAAGAGACGAGGGGAGGTGTTTGCTGCGCTCGCGGTTTGTCTAAATCGTGCGCGCAGTTCACCCCAACCCTCGTCTCTTGCCTCTTGCCTCTCGTATCTGATCTTTAGTATCTTTCCTCCTTTCTCTCATATCTGACTTCATAATGAGTATTAAATCGGACAAGTGGATCCGCCGTATGGCGGAGCAGGAAGGGATGATCGAGCCGTTTGAGGCAGGTCAGGTTCGGCACGTCAATGGTGAACGCATCGTCTCTTATGGCACCTCCAGCTACGGCTATGATGTGCGTTGTGCTGATGAGTTCAAGATATTTACCAATATCAATTCGGCTATTGTCGACCCCAAGGCCTTTGACGAGAACAGCTTTGTCGACGTCAAGTCTGATGTCTGCATCATCCCGCCCAACTCCTTTGCCTTGGCGCGCACGGTCGAATTCTTCCGCATCCCCCGCAGTGTCCTGACGGTTTGCCTCGGCAAATCGACCTATGCCCGTTGCGGTATCATCGTTAATGTTACCCCGCTTGAACCGGAGTGGGAGGGGCATGTGACCCTTGAGTTTTCCAATACCACACCGCTGCCTGCAAAGATCTACGCTAACGAGGGCGTCGCGCAGATGCTGTTTTTTGAGTCCGATGAGATGTGTGAAACTTCCTATCGCGATCGCGGTGGCAAGTATCAAGGGCAAGTTGGGGTCACCTTGCCGAAAACCTGAGATTGTTCCTACACGCCGTGCTATTCCAGATGCCCCGTGCCCGGAAAGCCTATGACTCAAGAGACAGACACTGCGACATCGGGCGGAAACTATGGCGGAAATCCGGGGCGGCAAACCCTGTCTTGAATTCGTCCCTTCGAAGAGCTTGGGGGCTCGCACGGGCCTGAGTACGGGCAGTTAACTGATGGCAATAGATATACCGTGAAGGGTAATGAATTTGTGGAGAACCGCCTGACTTTGAGCCGTTTTCAGAAGGGCCTGCTCTTTTTGGCCATTGCCATGGCCCTGTTTACTCTGGGCAGGCTAGTGCTGTGGCTGAAATACCCGCAGCATTTCGATACCTTGGGCGGCGGAGCGCTACTGCAGGCCTTCGCCAATGGGCTGCGTTTCGACGGGGCAGTGGTCGCACGGCTTTTCATACTGCCTTTACTGCTGATGTGGTTGCCGCTGCGCTGGTTCGACCGGCGTATCTGGTTCGATGGCTTTGCCTGGTCCCTCTATCTGGTGACACTTGCCCTGCTGTTACTGCTGGTCGGCGACATCATCTACTACGAGCATGTTCAACGTCACGTGTCGTATGAACTGATCCTGCTGAAAAACGATCTTGCTTTTCTCGTTGAGTTTGGACTTAAGACCCAGCTTGGGGCCGTAATAGCGTTCATGCTCTTCGCTGCCGGCCTCGCCTGGTGGTGGCGGCGTATCCTGCGAATTCCACTGGCACCGAGCAATTACCGTCCTTTGAAATATATTGCCCTGCTCTTTCTGCTAGCGGTGATCGGGCGGGGCGGGGTGACTGGCAAGGTCATTGAGATCATCGATGCGTACGGCAACGGAGATGCCCCCTATGGCAATCTCAGTCTTAATGGCGCCTTCACCACCATTGTTTTTGCCCTGAACATGGAGCAGGTGAACCACCACTTTTTCCCCCAGGAAGAAGCCGTGGCGATGGTCAACGGCGAGAAGGCTCTGCTCGATTCCGCCTATCCGATGCTGGACCGCTACGATGGTCAGCCTAATGGTCGCAATGTGGTGTTTGTGCTGCTGGAAAGCTGGAATTTCGATTATGTCGATAGTTTTGGCAACAAGGGATTTGGTGTGACCCCCCACTTTGATGCGTTAGCCGCGGAGGGGCTGCGTTTTACCCGCTTTTACGCCGCTGGTCAGCGCAGCATCGAGGGAATCCAGGCCACTCTCACGGGTATTCCTGCACTGAAAGGTCTGCCGCGCATCGATACAGGCATCGGCGTCTCTAGTATTTCTCGTCTGGGTTCCATGGTCAGGGAGGAGGGTTATAGCACCCTGTTCATCCAGTCGTCGGCACGGGATTCGTTCAAGATTTCGGGCATTGCGGCGTCAACCGGCTTTGAGCATTTCTACGGGATGGAAGACATTCCGCTGCGTCTCGACTATCCGGATCCGGAGGCTGCCGTCTTCGGTTGGGATTACGACACACTGCAACTGATGAAGGATAAACTGGACAACCTCGAGGCGCCATTTTTAGCCTACGCTTTCACCGGCACTACCCATGAGCCTTATCCGGAATTGCCAGCACAGTTTACTGTGCGCCCGCACGACGCCAATGATGAGAATGGTTACCTCAATGCGTTGAAATACGCGGACTGGAGTCTGGGACAGTTTATGGCGGAGGCCAGCAAGGCCCCTTGGTTCGACAATACCATCTTTATCTTTACCGCGGACCACGCCAATCACTTTCAGGTAGGAAGCGGGATGCATCAGCGTTTTCATATCCCGTTTCTGATTTACGCGCCGAAGATTTTTCCCGGCGAGGAGATCACGGCGGTCGGTTCACAACTGGATGTGTTACCGACCATTATCGATCTGCTGGGCCTGGATGGGGAATTTGCGGCGTTAGGAGAGTCACTCTTGCGTAAGGGGGATGATGCTGAGGCCTTTGTCTCTATGGGCGGACAGCAAATTGGGCTGATCACCGACCAGGCCGCAGTTCGTCATGATTTGGTGAGGCGCATCGAAGGCGATGGCCCAGAGGAGTTACTGCTTGCAATGGAACAGCGTCTTTTGGCGCTAGACCAACTCAGTTACGAATTGCTTCAGGCTAATCGTTGGGCCAGATGAATGGGTCTTCTGATGAGGGGATGGGGCTCTTCTTGACCAGCTTCATTCCCTCGATCGCGAGTTCCTTGATGGTTGCGGTCATTTTTGTCCCGCCATCGTTTTGAAAGAGTTTGACCACCATAAAGTCAAGACTGGGAGCGAACCAGAGAATGGTAATTCTCTCCTCGCTGCTTGTGATCCTCTGTACCTTGACCGTAAGCTGCTCTCCCCAGGGCGTCTCTATTTCCTCTTGACCGATAACCTTGTAGTCAATGGTACGGAGATTTCCGCGATCGGCGACGCGGTAAGTGAATTCTTTCTTTCCCTGACGAAGGTCGCGCACTAGGGCTATTTGATAGCTCAGCTTATCGACCGTCCCTTCTTCTATGTTGAGGAGGGTCGTTTTACCGTCGCGCAGTGACTTTACCTGTTTCTTTTCCCAGTCGAAATCGAGCTGTTCGTATACGTCGCCTTTGTTACTGGTGACGTGGTAGGTATAGCGTTCCGGCACCGGCGCATTGTTCTGCCAGCGCCAGAAGCTGTGTTCTTCGAAGCGATCGGTGCGGAATACCGAGAGCAGGCCGGTGGTATAGATGAGACTGGTTTGCTGATACAGACCGTCCTCATTTTTTTTCAGGCTACGCTCGATCTCGCCCATCTTGATTCCGGCCACTGTCGCATCAAAGCGGGCGGTGTAAGAGGTGATCGGCGGTTCCTTTGCCTGTAATGGCATAGCGAGCAGGGCGGTGAGCAGGAACAGGTTTGTCAGTAATGGGCGAATCATGGTGCATTTATCGGCAGCGTGAAGTCTGGTTATCATAGCAGGAATTAACGGTCGTCCAGTCTGCTTTGAGGTAGAATAGTCCCGATTTTTATCGTTGGGGCATTTTGGCTTGTTTTCAATCTCCGCTGAACATGAGCGCCGGGCACTACGCGCAACACTGCTACTGTTGCTGGCGAGCACACTGCTGCATCTGCTGGTTGCGGGCCGTATCGCCCTTAGTGTGGATGAGGCGCACTATGCCCTGTATGGACTGAAGCCCGACTGGAGCTACTTTGACCACCCGCCGATGGTCGGTTGGCTGCAGATGCTGGTGCTTCTCATCTCAGAAAGTGAGTGGGCGCTGCGGCTATGGCCTGCATTGCTGATGGCTATGAGTGGTGCTCTGCTGTATCGGTTCAGTCGTGAGCTGTTCCCGCAGGAGAGTCCGTGGCTGGCCTTTGCCGCCGTGCTTGTTCTTCAATCGGCAGTTATTGTGCAATTGCTCGGCATTGCCCTGGTGCCGGAGGCGCCTTTGCTGCTATTTGGCCTGGCGGCGGCTCTGTCACTCTGGTCTGCGGTAAAGCGTCAGTACTGGCGTGACTGGTGTTTGCTAGGTTTGTGGCTCGGTCTGGCTGGGCTATCGAAATACACCGCGGTGACGCTGGCCCTGAGTGTGGTGTTATTTGTGTTGTGGCAGGGACAGTGGCGGGTGTTTCTCACGCCAAAACCGTGGCTGGCGGCGTTGCTAGCGTTGTTGCTGATCCTCCCGGTACTCTACTGGAATGCGCAGCATGACTGGATATCGATACGTTACCAGCTTGGACACGGGGCACCAGACCTAGAATGGGAACTGGCACGATTTGCCCGTGCTCAGGTCGGGCAGTTGCTGGCCTATGCCCCGGGAGTTTACCTGTTTGGGCTGATGGCGCTGATTGCGGCTATTCGACAGCGACACAAGAGCAACCGGCGTTTTCTTCTCTCCCTGGCCTTACCGCCACTACTGCTGTTTGGCTGGGCTGCAGGCTATGAGGAGACCTTGCCACACTGGACACTGCTGGTTTTTGCCACTTTGGCACCGCTCTCGGCTCATTGGGTCTGGCATCATTGGGGACGCCGTTGGGTGCGTTATACCGCTACCGGCTCGCTGATCTATTCATTGCTCCTGGTGTTGCTGATTCATAGCCAGTTCCTACTGCCCTGGATGCCGTTCAAACCGTTACAGCACCCACTATCGGACCTCTATGGCTGGCAGCAAGCTGCGGAACGTGCAGTCGTTCTGAATAGCGGAAGGGATACCCCGCTGTTGGTTGGAAACTGGTCTTTGGCAAGCCGTATCGCGTGGTATGCACGGCCACACTCTGTCCAGGTCACCGACAGCCGTGTCGATCAGTTTGATCTCTGGTTTGGCTCTTTACAAAAGGGGGGCGCGGGGCTACTCATTGTGCCTGATTACTTCGAAGGGCGAGAAGAGGTCAGCGGCCTTGCCAAATTTGAACAATGTGAACCGCTGGACCGGATGACGGTGTTGTTGCGTGACACCGCCGTGCATCGTTTTAGCTTCTATAACTGTGTTGGTTACCGTGGATAATATATCGAGCTTTACACTTTCGGATTATCGAAAACCCTGGGCATGGGCGTTACCCTTGTGCGTAGCATTAGGCCTGTTGCTCCTCTGGCACCTGGATGCCAATCGCAGTGTCTTCCATTTCTTTAATCAGGTCAGCCACTACACCGGTGCGGCGTTTTGGGAGTACGTCACCACTTTTGGTGATTCCCTGGTGGTGTTCTCCCTCGCCTTGCTGATGGTAGGGCGGCGGCCCATGTTGCTATGGACGCTGCTCTTTTCGGCCATGGTCAGTACCATCATTGTGCACGGTATGAAGGAGTGGGCACTAGTGATGCGCCCGCCTGCCATAATTCCTGCCGATGAGCTGACGGTTATCGGTATCGCCCATCAAGCCGTCTCCTTCCCCTCAGGACATACCACGGCGATCTTCAGCCTGGTGGCACTGTTTTGTCTGCAGCAGGGAATCGCGCTGGGCTGGAAGGTTTCCCTGTTGTTGTTGGGCGTCATGGTTGGGATCTCCCGCATGGCGGTTGGAGTGCATTGGCCCATCGATGTGTTGGGCGGCGCGCTGATCGCATGGATTTCGGTGTTGATTGCCTATTTCTTTGCACCGCAGATCCGCTGGGGGGGTACGCGCAGTGCACAGCGATTCTTTGCCGTGCTGTTACTGCTGGTGGCCTTTGCGCTGATCTTCTTTCACGATAGTGGCTATGAGCATGCACGTCTTCTCGAAGCGGCTATCGCCGTGATCGCGATCGCACTGTCCTTCCCCAGATTACGCGAACTGTTTTCACACCGCATGCCCACTGAGGAGTCTGGACCGCAAGAGCAAAGCGATTTTCCGGAAGCTGTAACCAGTGGCCACCGCTCCTGGGGTGGGGTGATCGTGCGCTTACTCGTTACGGTAGGACTGTTTACGCTGATATTTCGCAGCATTGATGTAAAAGAATTGCTGGCGACCTACAAGGACATCGTCCCCCGGCTGCTGATGCTCGGCATTATCTTCCAGCTGCTGAGTACGACCCTTGCCTCCTTTCGCTGGTATCTGGTCATGCAGCCACTTGGCTATGAGCAGAGTTTTGGCTTTTTCCTCAAGAGTTATTTCAAAGGCAGCTTCTTTAATCAGGGACTGCCGACGAGTATCGGTGGCGATGCAATCCGGGTGCTTGATGTTGCACGGCTTGGTGAACGCAAGCGCGACGCCTTTGTCGGCGTCTTTATCGACCGGGTCCTGGGTCTGGTCGGGCTACTGCTGCTCAACTTTGTGGTGAACCTCTTCAATCCGCACCTTCTTCCTCCCGGACTGTTTCTGGCGATAAACCTGTTGATTGGGCTTGGTCTGCTGGGTTTTGTCGTGCTTTATCTGCTGCAACTTTGGCACGTGCTTGCCCGTTGGCGTTTGTCGCGGTTTTTGTTGCGGATCTCGGAACACCTGTCGGTGGTACTGAATTCACCGAAGCAGGCGCTGGTGCAGCTGCTGCTCTCTGTGGCAGTCCATTTCCTCTCCTTGCTGGCGATATTTCTTATCGGTCGCAGCGTGGAACTTGATTTTTCACTGGTCACCTACCTGGTACTGGTACCGCCGGCACTACTCCTGACCCTGATTCCGCTGTCACTCGCCGGATGGGGGATTCGAGAGGGTGCACTGATTGGCCTGTTCACCCTGTTGGGGGCGGACCAGGTGACTGTGTTGTCGATGTCCATCCTCTATGGCATCGTACTCATCGTCGCCAGTCTGCCCGGGCTGGTGGTCTATATGAAAGGCAAGCATCACATATGATGGGAGAGTGTAGATGAACGTTGATACGATGCGGAAAGTCGATTATTTCACAGGAGTCCCGCTTTGCCTTATTTTCTCTGCCGTACTCAAGCTGGGTCGCTTACTTCGCTCATCACAACGTACGCCACCGAAAAAGGTATTGTTCGTTGAGCTATCCGAAATGGGAAGTGCCATTCTGGTCGATCCTGCGATGCGCAAGATGCAACGCAGTGGGGCTGAACTCTTTTTCGTTATTTTCTCCAAGAACGCTCCCAGTCTGCGTCTGCTAGGCACGGTACCAGAAAACAATGTCTTTATGATCCGCGAAGAGGGGCTGATTCCACTGGCACTGAGTACATTGCATTTTCTCTGGTGGGCACGTCAGCGGAAAATCGACACGGTCATCGATCTGGAGCTTTTCTCCCGTTACAGCGCCTTGCTGACGGGACTTTCCGGTGCAGCGAATCGCATTGGCTATCATGCTTTCCATAACGAAGGTTTGTACCGAGGCGACATGTTGACACACAAGGTGGCGTACAACCCGCACATGCATATCGCCAAAAACTTTATCGCTTTGGTCAATGCAGCATCGAGTGAAAAAACAGAGTTGCCGTACTCCAAGACCCTTATCACCGATGAAGAGATCGTTCTTGAAAAGGTTACCTTTGCGGAGCAGGAATTACAGCCGATGCGCGAGCGGATCAAGGAGGATTATCCTGCCTATGAACCGCCGCTCCAACGTATTGTTCTGATCAATCCTAATGCAAGTGAACTGCTGATTCAGCGGCGCTGGATGCCTGAGCGTTATGTGTCATTGATGAAGCTGATTCTGAAAGAGTATCCTGATGTACTGGTACTGATCACCGGTGCACCGGCAGAGCGTGAGGAGGCAGAAGGTCTGAAGACCGAGGTGGACTCTGATCGCTGTATCAATTTTGCCGGCAGGGTGAAATTTCAGGAACTGACGCAACTGTATTCACTCTCTACATTAATGGTCAGCAATGACTCCGGTCCGGGGCATTTCTCTTCGGTGACGGATATGCCGACTTTCGTCCTTTTCGGTCCGGAAACGCCCGCACTATACGGCTCTCTGGGCAATGCTACGCCCATTTATGCTGGTTTGGCCTGCTCACCGTGCGTGAGTGCCTCCAATCACCGTAAAACACCCTGCGTGAACAACGTCTGTTTGCAAGTGATCACGATCGAGCAGGTGTTCGACACCATTCGCCCGACGCTGGATTAAACAAAAGATCTCAACGCAAAGACGCCGCGGAGGCCCCAAAGGAATAGAGGTTTTTTTTGGGGTTCACCGCACATTGGCAGTTTGGCTCTTCGATTAGGCTCAATGAAGGGTTTTCTTAAGGCACCCAGTATCGAGTGCTGCGCAAGCTGTGCCGCAGCAATGAACTGATAGAGCTAACCACCTCGCCCCAGGCCCGCAAAAAGTGGCCTGGGCTCCCGGAGACGATTCTGGCGTGGCTGGTGAGTAGGACCATCAAGGGCAAGTGGGTGCAGATGATTGATAATGTTGCCCGCTGTCTCACCGGGACGGATACCGGAGTGATCAACAACTTGACGGCAATGGCTCAGGGCTTTGTCTTGCCGGAGCGAAGGAAATGGGCTTATCCACGTGTCGTTAAAAACGACCTCAGCGCAATCCCATGGTTAAATATGAAAAAAGAAATGCCGGTCAGTCTTAACTGACCGGCATTAGGCCGGTGGCCGCCTTTTTCATTATATAACGTCGTTAGAAGACGACGTTGAGCATCGCCATCATCACGACCAGGAACAGCACGGTCATGATGCCACCTGCCCTCATAAAGTCCTTCACCCGATACCCGGCAGGCCCCATGATCAACGCATTGACCTGGTGCGTGGGGATGAGGAATGAGTTGGAGGTAGCGATAGCGACAGTCAGGGCGAACACCGCCGGATTGGCGTCGATCCCCTGAGCCTGGGCGGCGAGGGCGATATTTACCGCCAGTGGTACTAGCAGCACTGTCGCACCTACATTAGACATCACCAGTGTGAAGAAGGTGGCTAGAATGGCAATGACGCCCTGCAGCACAAAGGGACTGACATCACCGACGATATCGAGGGTGGTCTTGGCGATCCATTCGGCAGTGCCAGTGGTTTCGACAGCGGCACCGAGCGGGATCAGGCTGGCGAGCAGGAAGACGGTCTTCCAGCTGACGGCATTGTACGCTTCATCGATTGTGAGAACACGCGTCAGGATCATACCCACGGCGCCCGTGAGCAGGGCGATGGAGAGGCGGACATCGGTGAACAGGATAAGGCCCAGAGCGATAAGGAAGAAAACCAGTGCGTAGGGAACCATTTGTGGGCGTAATTCTTCGTGGGGATAATCCTGGGTCACGACGACGAAGTCGCGGTGATTCTTGCCGATGGCAGCCAGATCTTCCCAGGCACTGTGTTGCACCAGGGCATCACCTGGTTGCAGCACAAGCTCACGCAAATTGCTACGGATGGTTTCCGTACCACGCAGTACGGCAAGTATATTGATGCCATAGGTATTGCGCATGCGGATGTCGCGCAGGCTCTTGCCGACCAGTGTCGAGCTCGGTGGGATGACTACCTCGGAGATGCCTGAGCGGCTATGAGTCAACACGTCAGCCAGTGCCGTCAGGTGACTGGCGACCTGTAGCTCGTAGGTTTCGGCAAACACCTTGATTGCCGAGGCCGGACCCATCAGACCGATGGTGCTGCCAGCTGCTACGATCACATCTCTTGAGGGTGCGATCCGTACATTGTTTTCGGCACGCATGGCAACGACCGAGACGGTATGCTCAAGGTTAGATTCCAGATCTTCGATGGTCATACCGGCAATGCGGTTTCCGGCTGGAATCGCCACCTCAAAAATGTCCCCTTCCAGGCCATAAGTGGTGCGGAAATAATCCAGCGTGTTACCCGCCCCAGTGCCTTCTGATTTGTTGACCGGAAGCACGAAACGGCCGGCAATCACAAAATAGATGATGCCCGTGGCAACCAGGGCAAGTCCGATCGGTGTGACGTCAAACAGATTGAAGGTGTTCATCTGATTTTCGGGCGACAGCGACTGGTTGGAGGTAAGGATCAGGTCGTTGAGAAGAATCAGCGGGCTGGAGCCGATCATGGTCATGGTGCCACCAAGGATGGCAGTGAAACCCATCGGCATAAGCAGGCGTGACATCGGCAAGCCGGTGCGCGAGGAAATGCGGCTGACGACCGGCAGGAAGAGGGCCGCGGCCCCCACGTTCTGCATGAAGCTGGATATGAAGCCAACAGTACCGGAAATCAGCGGGATGATCCGCTGCTCGGTGGAGCCACCGATCTTCAGGATAAAGGAAGCCATCTTGCTCATCAGGCCGGTCTTGTCGAGACCGGCACCAATGATCATTACCGCAATAATGGAGATAACAGCGTTACTGGAAAAGCCGACAAACAGCTTTGTGGGGTCGACCAGGGATGGCACCACTGAATCAGGAACAACGGTGGTCAGTCCAAGCAGGACCATTACCAGCACAGCCGCGACATCAACGCGGACGATTTCTGAAACGAACAGGAAGATGGTAAATGCCAGTATTCCCAGCACCCACATCATTTCGGTTGTCAGCTCCACCGATCATTACCTCCAAATTAGTAGGGTTCAATGATATAGCTACTCACCCTCAGCTATATTCAGGACCGTTATACAAGAAAGTTATTATTTCAAATCAAAAAAGGAGGCAATGATATCACGGACAAGATAAAAACTGGAGAAGTCGGCAGAGCGAAAAAAACCCGGCTCGAAGAGCCGGGTTTTGCGTGGAGCGATGGTGCTTATTTGCGTGAGCTCGGTGCATTAACGCTAATGCCGTTACTCATGTATGTATGGAAGTACTCCAGTGCCTTGTACTCGTCGCTCTGTGCCTTGAAGGGCTTGGCACGTACCTGCTTGTTACAGCCACCATAGCGGCGATGCAGGGTGCCCAAGCCGTTCCACTTCAGGCGATAAACCGGGAAGTGGGTCGGGTGACCAAGAGCCGGACTGAGGGTGTCGGCACGCACCATATTCCCGGCATTGTCAAAGTGACAGTTGGCACAGGAGAGGTTGAGTTGGCCGCGCTTGGCGTAGAAGTGATGTTTGCCACGCTCATAGGCGGCAATAGCGCGAGGATCGTTGTTGGGGATCTTCACATTCAGCTTCTTGCCGTTGGAGGTGGAAGCCATGTAGGCGGAGATGGCGGCGATATCGCCTTTCTGCCAACCCAGCGGTTCCTCACTATTCTTGGTGCGGCACTCGTTGATTTCCTCCTCGAGGGTTTTCACCTTGCCGCTATTGCTGTCGAAATAGGGGTAGTTCTGGCGAATACCCTTGCCTCCGTTCGGGAAGCAGTTGGCGTAGGTTTTGCCGTTGGCAAAGGGGGTGTTGAACAGCTCTTCACCCCTCATCAGTTCATCTTCATAAGGGGGGAATTCTTCAATGGCCTCCCAGGAAGAGCGGGCATCGGCGTTAATGGCGTAGACGCCGTTTTTGTACTCTTCCAGTGGAATGCCAGGGAAGCGCTTCATGAAATGCTCACGGAACGACTTCAGGTCATCCGCTGGAGCCGCTTGGGCTGCAAGCGGAAGTCCGGCAATAAGCCCGAAAGCTGTTATTGTTAGGGCGAGTTTTCGCATTTGTTGACTCCTCTACATCCTACATCCGGGGTTTAAAAGCGGGACGACTCTGTTACTTGATTTGTGCTTCTGCAGAGTCGCTCTCACCCATGTTGTCTGCCCAGCTCAGCTTGATGGTGTCGCCTTTTTTGGCGCCACTAAAGGAGAAAGCCAGGTAGGGATTGGTGGAGATCGCGGTACCCCAGTCTGCACTCATGACAGTGCTGCCATTGTGCTCGCAATTCACTTCCTGAATGAAGTGCGCGGGGATCACTTTTCCGGTTTTCTTGTCTTTGCGAAGACCGGTTTCCATCTTGTGCTTGATCAGGGACTTCACTTCACAGCTGTTGCCCTTCATTCGTGCACGAATCTTGATTGAATTAGCCATTATTTACATTCTCCGAACTCTAAATCGTTATATGTAACCTGGGAATTGGGCGATTTAGCCGCCGCAACCACCGATGGTAACCTTGACTTCCTTCCGTGCGCTGTGCAGTTTGCCGTCGGCTTTGACTACAGCAATGACGTTGGAGGTCTGACCCATTTTGATGCGGGTGGAGACATAACCTTCGGTCTTGGGCGTCATGTTGAAACTGGCAACCAACGGAGTCTGGTTCTTCTCGGAGATGATCGTGATCGACTCTACGTTCTTGAGAGAGGTCTCGACGGTTACCGGGACGACAGCACCGTTTTCGGCGATATCGGGTGCATCAAGCTTGATCGCATCACTGGCAGGAGCCAGGTCGCTGTCGTACATGTTCTTCAGTGCATCGCTGACGCTCTTGGCTTCAAAAGCCGATTTCGGCCACGCAGCCAGAACCTGGCGTGGGCTTAACAAACCGGCACCGACAGCAACCGCCACGGCGCTGCTGGCCAAAGTACCTTTCAGAAAGACTCTGCGCTTCATATTCACGTTGAAACTCCTCAAAAAAATGCTGGCAAATGGTTGTGGTTTTTACAGGGAATAGATGTATTCAACCACTTTGTCGATTTCCGCTTCAGTAAGGATTGCATGGCGACCAAACGGAGGCATCATAGAGTTGGGATTGTTTTTGGTGGAGTCCCAAATCTGAGCGCGAAGTACCGCCTTGTCCGGGAAACGCGCTTTCATGGCCACCAGAGGTGGCCCGACGTTACCCGGCATGTCACCGCCTTCGATCATGTGGCAGGCAAGACAATTACCTTTTTTACGGTCAAAGGCAATCTGCTTTCCCTGTTCAATAACCTGGGCATCTGCAGCAATAGCTAGTTGGGGGGATAAGCTCAAAGCACCAAGGATGGTGGCTAGAGCACTTGCAGTGGTTATTAGCTTTGCGGTTTTCCGCATGGTTTCCTCCTAAGAATGATTATCATTTTCGCATGAAACCAGATGCTCGATATCCTGATAAGCCTGTACTGTCATGCAGTCTCCTCCGTGATGCATCCTTGTTCATAGCACAACGCAATCACGTCATGAATGTCAGGACAGTCATAAGGATACCCAAAGGAGGGTGGAACGCAATAGCCTAACCCGAATAATTCTTTATATATTAGTATATTAGTTAATCTTGATTAACTGGTTCATTCATGTAATGTGAAATTAATAGACGTGGCCAGATTCCGCGTCTGTGAAGGTAAGTGGCTAATTTATATGGTTATTTTCGTGACAGGCGGTCAGCCCGCTTCAGTTCATCTTGTATCTGCTGCAAGCGCGCATCGATGCGCGAGGCGTGATAATGGTCCTGGGGATTACTCCGGCGCGCGATGTTGAGCTGATCGAGCGCACTATGTGGTTCACCGGAGAGGTAGTAGTACTCTGCCTGGGCAAGGTGCGAGGCAACTGAATTGCCGCTGGAGGCTTCGAGTTTGGCCAGTAGCCGGTATGCCTCGCTTGACGCGGGATTGCGCACCAGCTGTTGTTGCAGAAGTTCTCTTGCCGCACTGAATTTTTTCTGGCGGGTAAGTGTTTCAGCAAGCGCCAGACTCAACAGGGTATTACCCGGGTATCTTTTCAATCCCTGACGGTAGAGAGCGAGGGCCTCGTTATGGTTGCCCCGGCTACTTTCCAGTTCGGCCATGCCATGGATGAAGGCAATACGTTCGGGAGCCTGGGCAAGCAATTTCTTATAGATATCCCGCGACTCTTTGATATTGCCCACTTTCTCATGAATGAGGGCAAGAAGGTAAGTGTCTGATTCATTGAGGGATTTGTTCTCTGCAATGGCCGTCTTGAATTGCTGCAGCAATGTCTCCGGCGAGGCGCTGTAGCGCAGATGCAGGCGCGCCAGCACCAAGGGGTAGTAGGGGCTGTTTATTGTTGGTTTTTTGGGGTATCTGCTGGCACGATCCTGTGCTTCGGAGATTCGGTCCGTCGTGACCGGGTGGGTGCGGAGAAACTCCGGCATACCACTCTCGTAGTAGCGGCTTTCCTGCTGTAAACGGTAGAAAAAATCGGCCATGCCGCGCGGGTCGTAATCCGAGGCGGCCAGCAACTGCATACCGACACGGTCCGCTTCGTGTTCATTGGCGCGGGTAAAGTCCAGCTTCATCTGTTGGCTTCCACCGACTGCCGCCGCCATGGCCGCATTGGCCATTTGTGGATCATGTGCCCCAAGAAGAATGGCAGCAATAACCGCGGCGGTCATCGGCAGATTCATTCTGTTGGCCTGCTCTACGCCACGAGCAATGTGGTGTTGGGTGACATGGGCAATTTCGTGGGCAATTACCGAGGCAACCTCGTTTTCTGATTTGCTGGCAAGCAGCAGGCCGGCATGAACGCCGATAAAGCCCCCGGGCATGGCAAAGGCGTTGATGGAGCTCGCGTCGATGACAAAAAAGGTGAAACGAGTTGTTGATGAGGCAATATTGGAGGCGATCTTGCTGCCCAGATTTTGAATGTATTCATTAATAATAGAGTCATTGATGATGGCGCCGTTGGCCTTCAGCTGCCGCAGCATCTCCTTGCCGATACGCATCTCATCTTCAGCCGAGAGGACAGCCGAGGAGCTGTCACCCATCTCCGGGAGTTCATTGAGCGCTTGAGCCTGTAGGGGTGAGCCTAGCCCAAGTAAAGAAACGATGATGAAAAGAGAAGTGAGTTGGCGCAATGTGAATATCCTTAATCTCATGTTGTGTTGCCGTCGATAGGTACACAGTATTGCTTGGTTGACTATAAAGACAACACATTAGGGTACAAGGTTTTATGTTAATCAAAAAAGTTTGGGACTTCTTTCCCCCTTGGGAGCGATCCATCATTACTAAACTAAGGCGGAGGAGAAGAGACCATTATTAATGGATGAAAAGGTAAGCTCCAGTCGGTGATTGTAATGACTTGATTTTTAAAATGAATTTTTCAAGAGATCATTGAGTTTGTCAGCCAGTCTAATGTGGAGGGGTTGCTTTCGATTTGCAGTTATCATATAAGTACGCAATTGAATTCTAATTTTCACTTATGACCCGGCCATGACCATAGCAGGTATGCGCCGAGTTTTTTTCATCCAATCCATTTAGGAGAATGAACATGGCAAACTTCGATCAAGAACTTGATGCATCCGGTCTGAACTGCCCCCTGCCTATCCTGCGTGCAAAGAAAGCCCTCGGCACCCTGGAAGCTGGTCAGGTTCTGCGCATCATCGCCACTGATCCAGGTTCAGTAAAGGACTTCGAGGCATTTGCCAAGCAGACCGGAAATGAACTGATGGAATCCGGTGAAGAAGGCGGCAAATTTGTCTTCCTGATTAAGAAATCCTAATAACTAACTATATATACCACAGCATTAATGGGGGAATCCCGATGTCCGATCAAAAAAAGATGGCGATAATCGCGACCAAAGGCACGTTGGATTGGGCTTATCCGCCCTTCATCCTGGCCTCTACCGCGGCTGCGCTGGGCTATGAAGTCCAGATCTTCTGGACCTTCTATGGCCTACAGTGCCTGAAAAAGGACCTCAATCTTAAGGTGTCTTCTCTGGGTAATCCGGGTATGCCGATGCCGATGCCGATGCCAGTTGTGGTTCAAGCCCTGCCTGGCATGCAGAGCATGATGACCATGATGATGAAGCAGAAGATGAAGTCCAAGGGTGTCGCCAGCGTTGAAGACCTGCGTGAGCTTTGCCTCGAAGCCGATGTGAAGATGGTCGCCTGTCAGATGACGGTTGACCTGTTCGATATGAATCCTTCCGATTTTATCGACGGCGTGGAGTTTGGTGGCGCTGCTAGCTTCTTCGAGTTTGCTGGTGAAGCCGATATCACGTTGTACACCTGATATCAGCGTTTGCTGTGCATGAAAAAATCCCCCGCTTGCGGGGGATTTTTTTTGTCCTTTGTAAGTTAGCGGGAAATCAATTTTCAGATGTGTCGCTGCCGCGACGGATGGAATTTGATGCGGGGGGCTGCCCCGCGCGCAGGTCACTTTTTACGAAGTCCATCCTTGGACTTCGCCCTTCGGGCCAGCCTTCGGCTGTTCCAATTCGCTCCCGGCGAATTGGTCTTGCGCGGCCAAGAAAAAGTAACCAAAGAGAAGGTCGCCCGGGGACTTGCCGCTACGCGGTACCCTGTGCTTCTCGTCGTTTCAGGGCCGTTCGCGCAACTCGCGAGGAAAAAAGCCGCCTCGCTCAGACATGCCCTTACT
>JBFFNE010000042.1:0-23698 GCA_041563315.1 Thiohalomonadaceae bacterium | reverse complement strand
CGTTTGGGTGAGGAACTGCTGGCCGAGGAGGAGGAACTGCACGATATCCGCGAGAGCCTGCGGCGGATGGAGGAGGCGATGTTCAAGCGCATGTGGGAGCTTGGCCAGCAGGGAGTGAAATTGCATGAATGACCGACAGCGGTTACGCGAGGATGTGGAGCGCCAGGTCAGGCGCATGAAGCAGGCGGATAAGGAGCGCCACACCCTGATGGCGCAGACCGTTTACCTGGGTACCCTCGGGCTGGTATTCGTGCTGCCGGTGATCGCCGGGGCTTATCTCGGCAGCTGGATTGACGGCATGCTTGAAGGCTATTCCATGCGCTGGACCCTGAGCCTGATGTTTCTCGGTATCATCATCGGCGCGGTCAACGTCTACCTGCTGGTGAGGGAGTCGTGATGCAGGGCGAAGGCATCGACATCGCAACGCTGTTCAGCATCGGGCCGCTGCAGTTCAGCGTCAGCCTGCTGACCTGTCTCACCCTGACCCTGGTGTTCGCTGTGCTGTGCCGATTGCTCACCCGCCACCTCGAGCTGTTTCCGCAACCGATGCAGGTGGGGTTGGAGGGGGTGGTGGAGGCCCTGGAGGGGGCGGTGGCCCAGGTGGCGGGCAAGCACACCCCGCGCATCATGCCGTTCATTGCCAGTCTGTGGGTGTTCCTGGTCAGTGCCAACCTGCTCGGTTTGATTCCCGGCCTGCACTCGCCCACCCGGGATTTGTCGGTCACTGCCGCGCTGGCGGTACTGGTGTTTCTGTCGGTGCACTGGTTCGGCATCACCACCCAGGGGCTGGGCAACTATCTGCGCCACTACCTGACGCCGAGCCCGATCCTGCTGCCCTTCCATTTGATCAGCGAGGTGACTCGCACCGTGGCGCTGGCCGTACGTCTGTTCGGTAATATGATGAGCCTGGAGTTGGCGGCGTTGCTGATCCTGCTGGTGGCCGGTTTTCTGGTGCCGCTACCGATCCTGATGCTGCATGTGGTGGAGGCGCTGGTGCAGGCCTATATCTTCGGCATGCTGGCGCTGATTTATGTGGCGGGTGGCATCCAATCTCAGGAAGAAAGAAAAGGAGAAATGAATGAGTGAGATGAACTGGATCGTGTTGGCCTCGACGGTGGCTGCGCTGTTTACCATGGCCATCGGCGTATTACTGCCGGCGCTGGCCATGGGGCGGGCGATCAGTAGCGCACTGGAGGCGCTGTCGCGCCAGCCCGAGGCGGAGCGGTCGATCATGCGCACTCTGTTCATCGGCCTGGCGATGATCGAATCGCTGGCCATCTATGTGCTGGTGATCGTGCTCATCGTGCTGTTCCGTAATCCGTTGCTGGAATACCTGCTCGGTACTTAAGGCGGGGTAAATGATTTGGAACTGAACTGGAGCACCTTCGTTCTCGAGATTATCAATTTCCTGGTATTGGTATGGGTGCTCAAGCACTTTCTTTATCAGCCGGTGAAGTCGGTAGTGTCACGCCGCCGCGAAAGCATCAATGCCCAGCTCAAGGAGGCCGAGGCCAAGCGGCAGCAGGCCGAGGCCCTGCGCAGCCAGTATGAAAATCGCCTTGCCGACTGGGAGGGGGAGCGTGAGCAGGCACGGCAGGCATTGCAGCAGGAGGTCGAAATTGAGCGAAGTCGCCTGCATGAGACACTCCAACAGGAGTTGTCCGCCGAACGGGAAAAGGCAGCGGTGCTGGCCGAGCGCGAGATGGGGGACAGGCTCCGGGAAAACGAAAGCCGGGCATTGGAGCTGGGCGCCCGCTTCGTCTCCCAGTTGCTGGAAGGTATCGCCTCCCCAGAGGTGCATAGCCGGCTGCTGGAACTGTTGTTGATGGAGCTCAAGGAGCTGCCGCCGGCACAGCGCGATGCCCTGCAAGCAATAAGCAATGGCAAGTCGGTACCCGTGATGGTACTCAGCGCCTTCCCCCTCAGTGGGGCGGAGAAGGAGAGTTTGCAGCAGCGGATTGACCGTCTGGTGCCCGGCAATCAGGCCTACGAGTGGCGGGAGGATCGCAAGCTCGTGGCGGGCCTGCGCATCACCGTCGGCCCCTGGGTGATCCATGCCAACCTGCATGACGAGCTGAAGACCTTTGCCGCTATTGCCCATGAGCATTAATTCTACTTCATCCCCGGGGCTGTTGGACCAGCAGGCCGAATGGCTCGACAGCTATCGCTATGGCATGCGCCTGACTGAGCAGGGCAGTGTGGTCTCGGTCGGTGATGGCATAACGTGGATCGAGGGCCTGCCCTCGGCGCGTATGGACGGTCTGGTGGTGTTTGCTGACGGCAGTCGTGCCATGGTGTTCGATCTTAACCAGGATATGGTCGGTGCCGTGTTGCTCGATGAGAGCGAAAAGCTCGCTTCCGGCATGCCCGCCTTTCTCGCTCATGAACAGCTCAGTGTGCCGGTCGGTGACGGTCTTACCGGCCGTGTCGTCGACCCTTTGGGAAGACCGCTGGACGGTCAGGGCCGGCTGGTCGAGGTGCGCAACAGGCGCATCGAGCAGGAGGCCCCGCCAATCATTGCGCGCGACTTCGTGCAGGAGCCGCTCTACAGCGGTATCAAGATCATCGACACCCTGATCCCCATCGGCAAGGGGCAGCGGCAGCTGGTCATCGGCGATGAGGGGCTGGGGCGCAGCTCGGTCGCTATTGATACCGTGCTCAACCAGCGCGGTAAGTCGGTGCATTGCGTCTACGTGCTGATCGGGCAGAAGCGCTCCACCGTGGTCAACACCATCGAGACGCTGCGTACTCAGGGGGCCATGGATTACACCACCGTTGTGGTGGCCGAGGCCAGCGCCCTGCCGGGGATGCAGTATCTGGCCCCCTTCGCCGCCTGTGCCATGGTTGAGGCGTGGATGGAGGCGGGGCGGGATACGCTGATCATCTACGACGACCTGACTACCCACGCCAAGCTGTACCGGGAGCTTTCGCTGCTGTTGCGCCGCCCGCCCGGACGCGAGGCCTACCCGGGCGATATTTTCTCGATTCATGCCCGTCTGCTCGAACGCAGCACGGTGTTCAATGCGGCACACGGTGGAGGCTCGATGACCGCGCTGCCTATCGTCGAGACGCTGCAGGGGGAGATTGCCAGCTACATCCCCACCAACCTCATCTCCATTACCGACGGCCAGATCTACCTGGACCAAAACCTCTTCTCCGCCGGGCTGCGTCCCGCCATCGATATTGCCAAATCGGTGTCGCGTATCGGAGGCCAGGCGCAGCATCCGCGGATCAAGGCCGAGGCGGGTCGAATGAAGCTCGATTACCTGCAGTTTCTCGAACTGGAGGTGTTCACCCGTTTCGGGGCGCGGCTTGAGGCCAGCATGGAAAAGGCAATACGCCGCGGCCGGGTACTGCGGGAGATCCTCAAGCAGGATCGCCTCAGCCCCCTGCCGGTGGAGTTCCAGATGGCCTGGCTGGTGGCCTTCAATGAAGGCCTGTTCGATAACGTGGAGCTTGAAGCGCTGCCTGCGCTGCTGGAGCAGCTGCAACACCATGTCGCTACCAGCGCTTTGCAGCTCAAGGATGAGCGTAGTCGCTGGCTGAGTGCCGTCCGTACCTGGCTGGGCGTAGCAGAGAGTGAAGGTAATGAGCCGCTACCGAACGGTTGAAAATCATTTGGGGCAATTGCGAGAGTTACAGGAGATCATCGCCTCGATGAAGACCCTCTCCCAGCTCGAGTTGCATAAGCTGGGCGGGTTAGCAACCAGCCAGCACGCCCTGATGGAAAACCTGGGGTATATTGCTGCGGATTATTATCACCATCACCCCCAGCCTCAGGACGATGCAGCGGGCGATTTATGGCTGATTCTCGGTTCGGAGCGGGGATTTTGCGGTGATTTCAATGAGATCCTGTTGCGCAGTTTGTTGCAACGTTTTCCCCAGTGCCGGAAGAATCCCCAGCGGGTTTTGGCTGTAGGACGAAAGTTGTGGCCGCAGATGGAGGAGGCTTTACCCGGTTTTGTGCCACTGGAAGGAGCCAGTGTCAGTGAGGAGTTGTCTCGCATCCTTGCCGTCGTGGTTGGCGGCATCCAGGAAAGCATGGTCAGAGAAGGGGTGGGCACCTTGCACGTGTTGTTTCATGGTGATGTTGAGGGGGCCATCGCCGCTCAACGGCTGCTGCCGCCGGAGGTTCACGAGACGGTGGATGAATGGCGCAACCCGCCGCTGTTGCAGCTGTCGCCGCTGCAGTTTCTTGCCCAGTTTTTGCAGCATTATCTTTACCTGGGGCTGAATGAGTGGTTTGTGGTTTCGCTCCTGGCGGAGAACCGCTATCGGGTTCAACATCTGGAGGGAGCGGTTCGGCGACTCGATGAGCGCTTGGAGGTACTTGCCTCCCGTGCCAGAGCCCTGCGCCAGGAGGAGATCACCGAGGAGATCGAAATGATCCTCCTCAGCACCAATTTGTAGGTCGGGCTAAACCCGACCTACAACAGATAACGCCCGCTTGCACCTATAGCAATGGTGATCATCCCCAGTACCGTATTGATGCCAATCATGAGGCGGATGCGGTCGATGTGGTCCTTGCCCTCCGGCCATGCTTGCACCGCCACCGATTTTTTCAGCCGCTGAAAAGGAACGAAAAAGACATAGAGGTAGATGACTACCATCAGCAGGCCGAGGCCGTTCATGATGTGCACATAGAGTCCGACATTGGCAAAGCCGCCGAAGGCGCTGAACACCATCCAGTAGCCGGTCGCCACAATAGTGAAAATAGACACCCACACCCAGGGGAAAAACCGATTGAACACCCCAACCCACAGTGGTTGTCGCATAGGGGGTTCGAGTTGGTCAGTAGCAACCGGGCGTAGCACTTGGTGGGCAAAAAACATGCCGCCGACCCAGATCATTGCGGCGAGGAGGTGCAGGGGGATGGCAAAACTCATTTTTCTCTCCTTGTATATCGGGTTTTTCGTTCTGTTCTGTTCTCCTGGCTCTCAGGTCGTTACCTGTGCCGGGAGTGTTCCGTGTGAATGAAATATGGGCGAAGGCGGCCTTTCGCAAGCGATGAGCCAATTCTGTCTTCACTCTGTGGCGAAGGCCCCTGTGAGTCCAACCATGCAACAGAGAGCACCGGGCTCCTGTGACTGCCCAACTATCGCAATACTGAGCTATTACAGGTAATATCTGCGGTTCTTTTGTGGCGGCCGTAGCGGATGCTCGGTCAATGCGAACAATAAATACAGAGGCGAAAACCATGGCGGATTACCAGATTGCCCCTTCCATTTTGTCGGCTGACTTTGCCCGCCTGGGTGAGGAAGTCGATAACGTACTCAAGTCTGGTGCCGATATCGTGCACTTCGACGTAATGGATAACCACTACGTGCCGAACCTGACCATCGGGCCGTTGGTCTGCGAGGCACTGCGCAAGCACGGCGTCACCGCTCCCATCGACTGCCACCTGATGGTCAAGCCGGTGGACCGCATCATCCCTGACTTCGCCAAGGCCGGTGCCACCTATATTACCTTCCATCCAGAGGCCTCCGAGCACATCGACCGTACCATCGGTCTGATCAAGGAGAGCGGCTGCAAAGCCGGCCTGGTGTTCAACCCAGCCACCCCGCTGGATGTACTGGAATACACCCTGCCCAAGCTGGACATGGTGCTACTGATGTCGGTCAACCCCGGCTTTGGTGGTCAGAAATTCATTCCCCATGTGCTCGACAAGGCGCGCAAGGTCAGTGCGATGATTAAAGAAGGCGGTTATGACTGCCGCCTGGAGATCGACGGTGGCGTTGGCCCGGCCAACATCAAGGAAGTGGCCGAGGCCGGGGTCGATACCTTCGTTGCCGGTTCCGCTGTTTTCGGCAAGCGCAATGACAATGACCCGAACCACTACGACAGCATCATCGCCGAAATGCGTGCCGAGCTGGCCAAGGTCGGGAAATAAAGGACCTTTAATCGCGAAGACAAAGAGGGCGCAACGAAAACCATGTGATGACTCAGGTCGTCATTCCGGCGAAGGACGGAATCCAGAAACTGCGGGGCATGGTTTTTCGCCTGCGCAGGAGTGGCGGGTGGTGCCGGTGACTTGCGTATTGGACAGGGTGTTCTTTGCGCCTTTGCGTTGAGATTGATTTATGTTGAGAAAACCCGAAATGATCCTTATCGACGTGGATGGCACCCTGGTCGACAGCGTGCCGGATCTGCACTACTGCGTCGATGAGATGATGAAGGCCGTGGCTATGCCGCTGCGCGGTGAGGCCAAGGTACGCACCTGGGTCGGCAATGGGGTGGAGCGCCTGGTGCGCCGCGCCCTGACCGACAGCCTCGACGGCGAGCCGGACGATGCGCTGTTCGACAAGGCCTATCCGACTTTCCTTGAACTCTATGCGGAGAACACCTCCAAGCGTTCCTCTCTCTATCCGGGCGTGATCGAGGGGCTGGATTACCTGCAGCGGGCCGGTTACAAGCTCGGCTGTGTGACCAACAAGGCCGAGCAGTTCACCGTGCCGCTGCTCAAGGACCTGGGCATTTATGAACGTTTTGGCATCGTTGTCAGCGGTGATACACTTGCTGAGAAGAAGCCACACCCACTGCCGCTGCTGCATGCGGCCGAGTTTTTCGGCGTCAGTCCGGAAAATGCGATGATGCTGGGGGATTCCATGAGTGATGTGAAGGCCGCGCGTGCCGCCGGTTTCCAGATCATCTGTATGAGTTATGGTTATAATCACGGTGTCGATATCCGCGACTCCAACCCGGATGCGGTGATCGATTCGATGGCAGAGCTGCCGGCACTATTGGAGAATGCCGCTTAGGCAAACTTGGATATCACATCAGGATGGACGGAATGGTGAGCACACACTTCGACAAACGATGGCGCAGCTGAGTCCGACTCAGCATTTTTCGTTCGTCCATTCCATTTGTCCAGAAGGTGATGTCACATGACTCCTGAGCAGTTTGCTTCCTATGCCGAGGCTGGTTATAACCGCATCCCGCTGATGCGCGAGGTGCTGGCCGACCTCGATACCCCGCTCTCCACCTACCTCAAGCTGGCCGATGCGCCCTATTCCTACCTGTTCGAATCGGTGCAGGGTGGCGAGAAGTGGGGCCGTTACTCCATCATCGGCCTGCCGGCGCGCACCGTGCTCAGCGTGCGCGGCCATCAGATCACCGTGACCATCAACCATGAGGTGGTCGAGCAGGAGACGGTAGACGACCCGCTCGTCTTCATCGAGGCCTTCCAGGCGCGTTATCGAGTGCCAGAGGCGGAGGGGCTGCCGAAGTTCACTGGCGGTCTGGTCGGTTACTTCGGCTACGACACGGTGCGTTACATCGAGCCGCGTCTGGCCGAGTGCCCCAATCCGGATCTGCTCGGCAATCCGGATATCCTGCTGATGTTCTCCGACGAGGTGGTGGTCTTCGACAACCTCAGCGGTAAGCTCTACGTGGTGGTACACGTGGATCCGGCCGAGAGCGCCGCGCTGGAGAAGGGTGAAACCCGTCTCAGCCAGCTGGTACGCCTGCTGGAACAGCCGGTAAAGCGTCCCGAATACACTCGCCCGGCTGAGGTGAACGAGGAGGACTTTGTCTCCGGCTTCACCCAACACGGCTTCGAGGCGGCGGTAGAGAAGGCGCGCGAGTATATCGTCGATGGTGATGTTATGCAGGTGGTACTCTCTCAACGCATGTCGATCCCGTTTACCGCGCCACCGCTGGACCTCTACCGCGCCCTGCGCAGCCTCAACCCCTCACCTTACATGTTCTTCCTCAACCTGGAGGAGTTCCATGTGGTCGGCTCCTCGCCCGAGATTCTGGTGCGCTATGAGGAGGGCAAAGTCACGGTGCGGCCCATCGCCGGCACCCGCCCGCGCGGCCGGGACGAGGCCGAGGACAGGGCACTCGAGACCGACCTGCTGGCCGACCCGAAAGAGCTGGCCGAACACCTGATGCTCATCGATCTCGGACGCAACGATGTCGGCCGCATCGCCGAGACCGGCAGTGTGGAACTGACCGACAAAATGGTGATTGAACGCTACTCTCACGTGATGCACATCGTCTCCAACGTCGAGGGCCAACTCAAACCGGGCCTGAGTGCGATGGATGCGCTGCGTGCCACCTTCCCCGCTGGCACCGTCTCCGGTGCACCGAAGATCCGCGCCATGGAGATCATCGATGAACTTGAGCCGGTCAAACGCGGCGTCTACGCCGGTGCGGTCGGTTACCTTGGCTGGCACGGCAACATGGATACCGCCATCGCTATCCGTACGGCGGTGATCCAGGACTGTACCCTGCACATCCAGGCCGGTGCCGGGATCGTCTATGACTCGGTCCCGCGCAACGAATGGAACGAGACCATGAACAAGGGCCGCGCCGTGTTCCGCGCCGCCGCCATCGCCGCTGCGGGGCTGAATAGCAAGCAGCATCGGTAAAAACGATTAACCGCAAAGACGCAAAGGAAGCGAAGAAGTGAATTGTGCTGGGCGGGATGGAACCGGTCACAATGGCGTGTGTGGAAGCTGATTAATTCCATCTAGCGGGACTGAGAATCAACGCTGATTGAATGTAAGTCCTTTTAAAAACTTTGCGTCTTTGCGCCTTTGCGGTGAGAGATTTTAATCATGTTAGTAATGATCGATAACTACGACTCCTTTACCTATAACCTGGTGCAGTATTTTGGCGAGCTGGGTGCGGAGGTGAAGGTGTTTCGCAACGACCAGGTGACGGTGGCGGAGATCGAGGCGCTGAATCCTGAGCACCTGGTGATCTCTCCCGGCCCCTGTTCGCCGAGTGAGGCGGGGATCTCGGTCGAGGCGATCCGGTATTTCGCCGGCAAGCTGCCGATTTTGGGGGTCTGTCTCGGCCATCAGTCCATTGGGCAGGCCTTTGGTGGAAAGATTGTGCATGCCAGACAGATCATGCACGGCAAAACCTCGATGGTGTATCACAGTGAACTCGGTGTGTTCAAAGACCTGCCCAATCCCTTCGAGGCAACTCGGTATCATTCGCTGGTGATCGAACAGGCGAGCCTGCCCGACTGCCTGGAGGTGACCGCCTGGACTCGCGATGAGGACGACGCGGTGGACGAGATCATGGGGGTGCGTCATCGCGAGTATGTGATCGAAGGGGTGCAGTACCATCCCGAGTCGATCCTCACCGAGCACGGCCACAAGCAGCTGGGCAATTTCCTGGCGATGCACGGTGGCCGCCGCTGAATGGGTAACGCCAAGTCCGCCAAGAGCGCAGGGGATGCAAAGACACACAGGGCCGAATGCACAGTTCGAGCGATCGTCATCCCGGCGAAAGTCGGGATCCAGACCCCTTCTCACTGGTGTTTACCTGGATTATTCGCTTTGCTCACCCTGTGCGGTCCGACTTTCAGTCGTTCAACGCGCAGCGCGTTTTTGTCACCTTTGCCGGAATGACACGGTCATCAGGTAAGGCTGCACCTTTCTCATCCAACCTTTTGCGTCCCGTGCGATCACTACGTACTTTACGTTAAACGTTTTTTAAACAGGATTCTCTGTGGCTTCAATTTCGCAACAGCAGTCAAGGTGGTTGCCCCTCTCTCTGGTCGTGGCGGCGCTCGCCATGCTGGCACCGTTCACTATCGACACCTACCTGCCCTCGTTTCCTGATATCGCATCGCAACTTTCGGCCTCGCCGCTGCAGATGCAGCAGACGCTTAGCCTCTATCTATTTGCTTTTGCGGCCTCCACACTGATCTACGGCCCGCTCTCGGACAGCTTTGGTCGGCGTCGTGTCGTGTGGGGGGCGCTGCTGCTTTACACCGCGGCCTCTATCGGCTGCGCCCTGGTGGAGGATATTCACCAGTTGATTCTGCTACGCATCGTGCAGGGACTGTCCGCCAGCGCCGGTCTGGTGGTGGGGCGGGCGATGGTGCGTGATGTCTATCACGGCGCCGCGGCACAAAGGGTGATGGCGCGGGTGATGTTGCTGTTTGCCATTGCCCCGGCACTTGCCCCGGTGCTCGGTGGGATGTTGCATGATCTGTTCGGCTGGCGCGCGGTATTCGTTTTTCTCGCTCTGCTCGCCTTTCTGTTACTGGCAATGATCCACTTTGTCACAGGGGAGACACTGGCAGCGCAAAAGCGCCACAGTATTCATCCTGTTTCAGTCGGCAAAGCCTATGCCAAGGTGTTGCGTAGCGCTCGGTTCATGACGCTGGTATTCTCCTTCGCCTTGATGTTCGGTGGCTTTTTTCTCTATGTCGCTGGCGCGCCGACGGTGATCTATGAGTTTCTCGGGCTTGGAGTGAACGACTTCTGGGTGCTGTTTGTGCCCAGCGTGGTGGCTATCATGCTCGGCTCACAGTTGTCGGGGCTACTAGCAGGGCGTTTTTCGCCCACCGCCACGGTGAGCACCGGTTTTGTATTGATGCTGGTGGCGGCGTTGTTGAATGTGCTGCAAGCCCAACTGCTTGCGCCTGCAACTTTTAATGTGGTGGCGCCGCTAGCGCTCTATGTACTGGGAATGGCACTGACCATGCCGAACATCAGCCTGATGGCCCTGGACTGCTTCCCTCGCAATCGCGGTATGGCTTCAGCGATGCAGAGTTTTGTGCAGATGAGTTTAACTGGCCTGGTCGTGGGCGTCATCGTGCCACTGGTAACGCAGAGTGTACTGACTCTGGCAATAGCGATGCTGGTGCTCAATCTGGCGGGGTTTTCCCTGTGGCGCTGGTTGCGCAGGCGGGAAGGGGGATGCGAGGAGATAGTTTCGCCTTGACCCCCCGGGGTAGGAGCGACAAAATCCCAAGATTCATGAAAAGCAACGACGAAATGCACGAGTATCAGGTTACGCCGGGTTTGGGCTGACTGACACGCGTCGTGAGCGTGGTGGTGGATTCCTTTGAATAGAGAAAGGTAGGCGTTATGGACATGCAGGCGGCGATCAAGGCGGTGACCGAAAGGCAGGACCTGGGCGGTGACCAGATGCAGCAGGTGATGCGCATTATTATGACCGGTGAGGCGACGCCGGCACAGATAGGCGGTTTCCTTATCGGCCTTCGGATGAAGGGGGAGACGGTGGATGAGATCGCCGCTGCGGCAAAAGTCATGCGCGAGCTTGCCACTGGAGTGACGGTGTCTGGTGAGCACGTGGTTGATATCGTCGGTACCGGCGGTGACGGCTCCAATACCTTCAATATCTCCACCGCCAGTACGTTTGTTGTCGCCGCTGCCGGTGGCACTGTGGCCAAGCACGGTAACCGCTCCGTCTCCTCCAAATCCGGCTCAGCAGACCTGCTCGAGGCCGCCGGGGTTAATCTGGAGATCAGCCCAGAACAGGTCGCCCGCTGCATCGAGGAGGTCGGCGTGGGCTTCATGTTCGCACCGATGCACCACAGTGCCATGAAACACGCCATCGGTCCGCGCCGGGAGATGGGGGTCCGCACCGTCTTCAATGTGCTCGGCCCGCTGACCAATCCGGCCGGTGCGCCGAATCAGCTACTCGGCGTGTTCAGCAAGGCGCTGGTAGAACCGCTGGCGCAGGTGCTGCAAAAGCTCGGCAGCCACCATGTTATGGTGGTCCACTCGGAGGATGGTATGGATGAGATCAGCATCGGTGCCCCCACTTGGGTTGCCGAACTTAAGAACGGCGCGATCGACACTTATACCATCCAACCGGAGGACTTCGGGCTGACGCGCACTGATATCTCCGCTCTGGCGGTGGATGGTGCCGCGCAGTCACTGGTCATGGTCAACGGGGTGCTTGGTGGCGAGCGAGGACCGGCACGGGATATCGTGCTACTCAATGCCGGGGCGGCAATCTATGTGGCCGGACTGGCCGATACCCTGGCCGCAGGCATCCAGCGGGCAGCCGAGGTGCTAGATAGTGGCGAGGCGATGAAAAAACTCGAAGCCCTGGTGGCCGTGTCCAATCGCATTTAGAAAAACCGAATTCCAGTACATAAAGGGACAAGATCTCTTACAAGTCAGATTGCGTCGTGCTGCCAAGTACCCACCGATTAAATGAATCCTTGGCGTACTTTGCGCCTTTGCGGTGACAGTTTTAGATTTCTTACTAGTGACGAAACAGATATGAGCGATACCCCGGATATCCTGAAAAAGATCGTACTGCGCAAGGTCGAAGAGGTCGCAGCACGCAAACTGGCCGTGAGCTGGGAAACCCTACAGCAGCGCCTCGATGAGGCCCCGGCCGTGCGCGGTTTCGTGGCCGCGATCCGCGCCAAGCTGGCAAGCGGGTTACCGGCGGTGATCGCCGAGGTAAAAAAGGCCTCTCCCAGCCAGGGTGTGATACGCGAGCATTTCGTTCCGGCTGATATCGCACAAAGCTATGAAAAGGGCGGGGCGGCCTGTCTTTCGGTGCTGACCGATATCGATTTCTTCCAGGGGGCGGATGAATACCTGCAGCAGGCCCGTGCTGCCTGTTCTTTGCCGGTGTTGCGCAAGGATTTCATCGTCGACCCCTATCAGGTGATCGAGGCGCGGGTCATTGGTGCCGACTGTATCCTGCTGATCGCCGCCTGCCTTAGCGATTCGCAGCTGCAGGAACTGAGCGCACTGGCCGTGGAGCTGGGCATGGACGTGCTGGTGGAGGTGCATGACGGTGAGGAGCTGGCGCGCACCCTGCCGCTCAATCTGCCGTTGGTGGGGATCAATAATCGCAATTTGCGTACCTTTGAGACACGCCTCGATACCACCATTGAGTTATTATCGCAGATCCCGGAGGGGCGCATCGTGGTGACCGAAAGTGGTATCCACATTCCTGAAGATGTGGCATTGATGCGCGGGCACGGAGTCAATAGCTTCCTGGTCGGCGAAGCCTTTATGCGAGCGGATGCGCCGGGCGAGAAGTTGGCAGAACTGTTTGGAGCAGCACGGTTGTAGGAGCCGAGTCCTCTCGGCGAATCAACCTGGCCAAACAGATACGAGGAAAAGAAAAGATACGAGAGGAGGGGAGGAGCGCGCTTCGCACGCAATTAATTTGGCGAGAAATGCCCGCGAAGCGGGCACAATCCCTAGACTCTTTTCCCTCTTATCTCGTAACCGCCGTTAGCGGGTGCCAAATACCACGATGGTTTTGCCTTTGGCGGTGATCAGTTCCTGCTCTTCCAGAGCCTTGAGTACGCGCCCGGCCATCTCGCGTGAGCAGCCGACAATGCGTCCCAGCTCCTGGCGGGTGATCTTAATCTGCATGCCGTCGGGATGAGTGATGGCCTCCGGGGATTTGGCCAGTTCCAGTAAGGTGCGGGCGATGCGGCCAGTAACATCGAGGAACGCCAGGTCACTGACCTTGCGGCTGGTCTTGCGCAGGCGAGTGGCCATCTGGGTGGCGAGGTGAAACAGGATTTCGGGGTCCTTTTCAGCGACCTGCCGGAACCGGGCGTAGCTGATTTCAGCCACCTCGCAGTCACCGCGGGCGCGTACCCAGGCGCTGCGGCCCTGGTTTTCGTCGAATAGCCCCATTTCGCCGAAAAAGTCGCCGTTGTTGAGGTAAGCCAGGACGATTTCACGCCCGTCATCGTCTTCGATGAGAACGCTGACCGAACCCTTGACGATGTAATAAAGTACATCGGGTCTGTCGCCGGCACAAATAATCGTACTCTTGGACGGGTAGCGGCGACGATGACAGTGCTCAAGAAAGCGTTCTATCGCAGGACTAAGTTGATTGAGGTTTGATGATGATGCCATGCCGCTTCCTTCTAGCAAGCTTGCTTATAACAGTTCGGCTAGGTATACCAGTCAAGGCCCTTGAAGGCAAGAAAATCAACGGCTTCAAGGGGAAAGTTTGTCACAAATCATGGGGAGTTCACAGATGAAGGCACGTATTAAGTGGGTTGAGGACGCCACCTTCCTGGGGGAGGCCGGAAGTGGTCATGCGGTGGTGATGGATGGTCCGCCGGACATGGGTGGGCGCAATCTGGGGGCTCGGCCCATGGAGATGATGCTGTTGGGCATGGGGGGGTGTACCGCATTTGACGTGGTACACATTCTGAAGAAGTCGCGCCAGGACGTCACCGATTGCATCGCCGAACTGGTGGCCGAGCGGGCCGACAGCGAGCCCAAGGTGTTTACCCGCATCCACGTCCATTTTGTCATCAAGGGGCGGGAGCTTAACGATGCCAAGGTCAGGAAAGCGGTCGAGCTGTCGGCAGAAAAATATTGCTCGGCTTCGATCATGTTGGGCAATGCCGGGGTTGCGATCAGCCACGACTATGAGATCATTAGCTAATGAATCGACCGAAACCAACGGCCGGGATGCACCACGTAGCCTTGTTTGTGGAGGATCTGGCCGCGGCTGAGCACTTCTATGTAGCGTTACTGGGGATGCGGGTGGAATGGCGACCCGATGCCGACAACGTCTACCTCAGCTCCGGCAGCGATAACCTCGCCCTGCACCACCTTGAGGCGGATTACAGCGGTCCCCAGCGTCTCGACCATATCGGTTTCATCCTCAATACTCCTGACGAGGTGGACGAGTGGTTCGCCTTCTTGACTGCCCATGGGGTGAGGATGAAGACTAACCCCCGCAGCCACCGTGATGGGGCGCGCAGCTTCTATTGTCTGGACCCTGCGGGTAATACGGTACAGATGATTTTTCATCCCCCTTTGGCAAAGAATGTTGGATAATAGCGGCCGATTTGGCTGTGCCCCTGCCAGGGGCGGCTATTCTGTTGTCAGCGTTTGCTATCAAGCTGGAGAGTGTAATTAGTGGTAACTTCCAAGAAACTGAAGCTTCATGGGTTCAACAATTTGACCAAGACCCTGAGCTTCAATATCTATGACATCTGCTACACGCAGACCGACGCTCAACAGCGCGAGTACATCGAGTACATCGATGAAGAGTATAATGCCGAGCGACTGACCAACATTCTTACCGATGTGTCCGACATTATCGGCGCCAATGTTCTCAATATCGCTCGACAGGATTATGAGCCGCAGGGTGCCAGCGTCACCATCCTCATATCCGAAGAGCCGGTGATGGCCGAGCAGCTGTCAAATAGCGAGGGCCCGGGACCGCTGCCTGAATCGGTGGTTGGCCACTTGGACAAGAGCCATCTGACGGTGCACACCTACCCGGAGAGCCATCCGGATAACGGCATCTCCACCTTCCGCGCCGATATCGATGTCTCCACTTGTGGCCGGATCTCACCGCTCAAGGCCCTGAACTACCTGATCCATAGCTTTGAGTCCGATATTGTGACCATGGATTATCGGGTGCGCGGCTTCACCCGGGATGTGCGCGGCAAGAAGCATTTCATTGATCATAAAATCAACTCGATCCAGAACTATCTGGCCCGGGACACTCGGGCTCGCTACCAGATGATCGATGTGAATGTGTTTCAGGAGAACATCTTCCACACCAAGATGATGCTCAAGGAGTTCGACCTCGACACCTATCTGTTTGGCGTTGATGCCAAGGATCTTGACGCCAAAGAGCATAAAAAGATCCATCGCCGCCTGGAGCGGGAGATGTTGGAGATCTTCTTCGGGCAGAACATCAACAAGATGCCACGTTAAAGGCCGTTGTCGGCAGGAACCCCGTCCCCTGGGCGAACATTCGCCGAGAGGACTCGGCCCCTACTGGTTGATCAGAACCAATACGCGGTTTTGGTCATCACCTTGGAGGTGAGCTGCATCAGGGCCTTGATCGGGGCAGGGAAAGGAGCGCCACCGGCGGCCTGAGCCATATTGGCGTGGCGCGCCTCGTCCTCGTGCATCTGCTGGAGCACGGCGTGGGTCTTTTTATCCTCGGGCGAGAGCTTGGCCATATGCTCCTCCAGGTGGCGGCACACCTGGTGCTCGGTTTCTACCACAAAGCCCAGACTCCACTTATCGCCGATGGCCCCGGCCAGCGCGCCGATCGCCACCGAGCCGCCGTACCATAGCGGATTGAGATAGCTCACATGGGTGCCCAGCTCCTTGGCCCGATGTTCACACCAGTCCAGGTGATCATTTTCCTCCAGCGCTGCGCGCTCCATCTTTTCGCGAACTTCAGGCAACTTGGCGGTAAGCGCCTGGCCCTGATAAAGCCCCTGGGCGGAAACCTCGCCGGCGTGATTGATGCGCATCAGGCGCCCTGCCAGCTCACGCTCACTGGCGGACAGCGGCGCCTCCTCAATGTCTTCGGCCGGATTGGGGCGCTCGGTGATGACGGGTTTGCCTGCAATGGTGCGCAGTGCAGTATCCAGATGGATGAACAGCTTATCGAGTGGCGAGTAGGTTCGCATGGCTAAATGTCCTGACGGTTTATGCAGAAAAGATACAGCGTTTACCGTTCAAGGTTCAAGGTGCAAAGTTCAAAGAGCCCGAGGTGATGGTCGGGCTTCGTGTATCTCAGAATCTACGGCACAAATCTATCCCTGTTTTTCGAGACTCTGTGCCAGCACCACCACTGGGTGCATGACTTCAACCTCGATCCCCTGCTCTTTCAATCCGGCGGCCAGGTGCAACGCGCAGCCGATATTGTTGCTCAGCAGGAGTTGCGGCTGCTGCTTCACCACGGCGTCCAGCTTGGGTTGGCGCAGGGCGGCGGCGTTAGCGGGCCGAGTCAGCATGTAGCTCCCTGCGGCGCCACAACATTGATCATTCCCCACCAGCGGCTCTAGCTCCAGCCCGGGGATGCGGGAGAGCAGTTGCTCAGGCGCATCCGGTCGGCGCAGGACGTTGCGTTGGCTGCAGGGCAGGTGCAGTGCGGCGCGCAGGGATTGAGGTTGCAGTGCCGGGTTCTCATCCGGCCAGTGTTGCTGCAGAAAATCACAAACCTCGAACAGTGGCGCCGGGAGCGCCAGTTCACTGCCGTAAAGCTCGGCGTATTCAAATAGCTGGGCAGCACAGCCGCTGGCGGTGCTGACAATGGCATCGAGATCCAGTCCGGCGAAGGCCACTCGGTTGTGTTCGGCCAGCTGGCGTGCTGTCTCTGTTTCGCCATTGTGCTGGTGCAGCGAGCCGCAGCAGCCTTGGATGGCGGGAATGTGTACCTCGAAACCAAGGCGGGTAAGCAGTTCGATAGTGGCGGCGTGGATCTCACCTTCCATAATGCTGCCGATACAACCGATAAATAGGCCGACGCTTCCGCGCTGCACACCCTGGGCGGGATATTGACCGTTAAAGTGTCTGGCATCAGGAATCGCCGGGAGCAGGGTTTCCAGTGATTCGAGATCGAGCCCCTTGAGCACGCCACTTTTGCGCGCCAGCCACTGCATGCCGCTGCGCTGATAGCTACGCAGCGCCACTGCGGTGCGTTGTAGGCGGGCAATATCGGTAACGCTTTTCAGTAGCAGGCGTAGTGGGCGGGGGGGGATGAGTTTGTGCTCCCGTCTGAGCTCGGCACGGGTCGCGTCGATGAGCTTGCCATACTCCACCTTGGAGGGGCACATCCGTTCACAGGCCCGGCAGGCCAGGCAACAGTCGAGATGGTCCAGCAGCGGTTCACTGGCTTCCAGGTGGCCAGCAGCGAGCGCCTGCATCAGCGAAATGCGGCCGCGGGGAGAGTCGGTCTCGTTGCGCAACAAGCGGTAGGTGGGGCAGTGCGGCAGGCACAAGCCGCACATGACACATCGGTCAGCGGCGTCGAGGATGTCGTTGGTGTCGGACAAGGATTCAGTGTCGGTCGGTGATAGGGAGGGGCAGGCCACTCGATTTTACATGCTAGAATCCCCATTTTAGCGGAAAGCCGGGCCGATAGATAACCCTAGAATTTTTATGTCCTATTATCGTTTTCATGTTTTTTTCTGTACCAACCAGCGCGAAGATGGTGGTCGCTGCTGTCAGGACTTTAATGCCAGTGCCATGCGTGACTATGCCAAGAAACGCTGCAAGGAGCTGGGTATCCATGCGCCGGGCAATGTGCGCATCAACAACGCCGGTTGCCTCAATCGCTGCGCCGAAGGCCCGGTGATCGTCGTCTACCCGGAGGGGGTGTGGTACACCTGGGTGGATCGTGACGACATCGACGACATTATCGAGCAGCACCTGCTGCAAGGTCGCGTGGTCGAGAGGTTGAGGATCTAGGCTCAAACCGTAGGCCGATCAGCCACAGCGTGTCCGGCGGAGTTCGACATCGGAGACACCCCTGTCGGTGACTGAAGTGGCCTTTGGCCCGACGGAACGGAGTCGCTGTTTTGTTGGGCTAAAGCCCCCACTCTACGCTATTAGACAACGAACCCTATGTCAGACGATATCTATTTTTCCGAACTGCAAGCGCGCCACCTCTACGACGGCCTGGAAGAGGACCTGTGTACCGGCGAGGAGCTGCTGATCCCGGGACCGGCGGGCAATATTGAGGTATTGACCTCCTGCCCCGAGTGCTACGAGGAGGACCGGCCCATTGCGGTGATTTGTCATCCCCACCCCCTCTATGGCGGCAACATGCGCAATAAGGTGGTGCATATACTGGCTGAGACCTTCAACGCCATGGGCCTGCTCACCGTCACCTTTAATTTCCGCGGGGTGGAAAAGAGCGGTGGGCGGTATGCCAAAGGGATCGGTGAGACCGAGGATCTGCAGGCCGTGGTGAAGTACTTTCGCCAGCGCCATCCCAAGGCGCCGCTATGGCTGGCCGGTTTCTCCTTTGGCGCCTACGTGGCCCTGCGAGGCCATCAGAGCGTTGCTGCGGAGCGGTTGCTGCTGGTCGCGCCACCGATAACCCTGTTTGACTTTGCCGAACTGCCGGAGGTGACCATCCCGTGGATGGTGATCCAGGGCGGCCGGGACGAAATTATTGCCCCCGAACAGGTCTCGCGCTGGGTGGCAAGCCGTGGCCATCGGCCGGTGTTTCGCTGGATGGCCGATGCGGACCATTTCTTCCATGGCCGCCTCAAACGTATCCGCGACACGGTGATGTCTCAGTGGGGCGAAGCTGTGTCCGCTACAGCTCAGAGCTGAGGGCAGTGTCTATGCAGCCGATTGTAACCGCGGAAGATTTGACCAAATGCTATAACGGCCTGACGGTGGTCAATGGCATTTCGCTACAGGTGCAACCGGGTGAGTGTTTTGGCCTGTTGGGACCCAACGGCGCCGGCAAGACCACTACGCTGCGCATGCTGCTCGGCATGAGCCCGCCGGATGGTGGACACCTCAAGGTCATGGGCTACTCCATACCCGAGCAGGGACCGCTGATGCGCAGGTTGCTGGGGGTGGTGGCGCAGCAGGATAACCTCGACCCGGACTTTACCGTGGTGGAGAACCTGCGTATTTATGCCCGCTACTTTGGTATTACCCTGGATGAGCGAACACCACGCATTCAGCAGCTGCTCTCCTTCGCTTCGCTGGAGCACAAGGCGGGGGCGCGCATCGAGGAGCTCTCCGGCGGGATGAAGCGGCGCCTGGCGATCGCCCGCGCCCTGATCAACGACCCGCAACTGGTGATCCTCGACGAACCAACTACCGGTCTTGATCCCCAGGCCCGCCAACTCATCTGGCAGCGACTGCGCGCACTGCTTAACGAGGGGCGCACCCTGATTCTCACCACCCATTATATGGACGAGGCGCAGCGACTCTGCGATCGCCTGGCGATCATGGATCACGGGGTGATCCTTGATGTGGGCTCACCGACGGATCTGATCGACAGGCATATCGAATCCCACGTGGTCGAGGTGCACGGGCCCGGTCTGGAGCGCTGGCTGGCCGAGGGAGAAAGGCGTTGGGTTCTGCGCAGCGAGCAGGTGGGGGAGACTCTGTTCTGTTACACCGACCACGAGCGCGAACTGGTCGAGGCGCTATGCGAGCATGAGGGATTGCGCTATCTGAGTCGCGCCGCCGGTTTGGAAGACGTCTTTCTCAAGTTGACCGGGCGGGAGTTGCGCGAATGAGCCGCCTGTTGCGCGCTTTCATCTCGTGGCGCTGGTTTGCCATCTGGCGGCGCAATGCCCTGGTCTGGCGTCGGCTGGCCGGCTCGGCACTGCTTGGCAACATCGGCGAACCGTTACTCTACCTGCTCGCCCTGGGCTACGGTCTTGGCGGTTTTGTCGGTGAGGTGGAAGGGATGAGCTATATCACTTTTCTTGCCTCCGGTTTCGTATGTGCCAGTGTGATGAACACCGCCAGTTTCGAGGGGCTCTATTCGGCCTATACCCGCATGGCAGTGCAGGAGACCTGGACCGCCATGCTCTACACTCCGCTGGACGTGCGTGACATCCTCCTCGGTGAAGCTTTCTGGGCGGCGAGCAAGGCGTTACTCAGCGCAATTTTCATCCTCGCGGTGGCAGCGCTTTTGGGCGCGGTGCACACCTGGCAGGCGCTCTGGGTATTGCCAATCGCGGTACTCACCGGCCTCGCCTTCGCCAGCATGGCCCTGGTGGTCACCGCGGTCTCGCGCAGCTATGACTTTTTCCTCTACTACTTCACCTTGCTGCTGACCCCTATGCTGCTGTTTAGCGGCGTCTTCTTTCCCCTTGACGGGATGCCTGCGCTGGTGCAGCAGGTGGCCACGCTGCTACCGTTGACCCATGCCATTGAGTTGGTACGCCCGCTAATGACCGGCCAGCCGATGAACGGTATCGCCCTGCATCTCGGGGTCATCCTGCTCTACAGCCTGGCGGGTCTTGTCCTGGCGGCCCATCTGATCCAGCGGCGATTGTTTAGATAGTTCAAGGTGAAGGAGCGGCATCTTGCCGCGACTTTGTGAGCCGCCTCCGTACGTTCGCGGCTGGAAGCCGCTCCTACACAATCCTGCCCCCCCTCATACTGTTGCCGCGATTTACCTGTCTGCCTCCGTTCGTTCACTACCGGCCGGACTTCAGTCCGGCAAATCGGCGTTGTGCTGTGTCGGGCTGAAGCTCCAACCCGCACTCCAGACGTTCGCAAAAAAATTTTATGCTAGATAGTTGACATAGATTAGAAATTTGCTATATTAGGAACCACTGATGTGGTGTAAGTGGTTTCACCATGTCGCAGACTCCTCCATCCTCCTTTGGTGGATTTTTTTAGGCGCGGCGCCTCCCCCCTTTGCCGCGCCTTTTTTATTTCTGAGGCAACAGCGTGCATCAGGGTGTACACTGGTAAAAGTGACAGGGGATAATCCTCTGTATCTTTACGCTTGTATCTTGCGGCTCGTTTCTGTATTATTCCGCCTCTTTTTACGAGATACCCCGCTCGACCTGGAGTGTTTTTGAAGATGATTGGGACCAAGACATTCAGCGCTACGCCCGAAACAGTCAAACGTGACTGGTTCGTTGTCGATGCGACTGACAAGACCCTGGGGCGCCTGGCCTCCGAGATCGCTCATCGCCTGCGTGGCAAGCACAAGCCGGAATATACCCCGCACGTGGATACCGGTGACTACATCGTTGTTGTTAACGCCGAGAAGATCCGCGTTAGTGGTCGCAAGGCCAGCGACAAGATGTACTACAACCACAGCGGCTTCCCCGGCGGTATGAAAACCATCAGCTTTGATAAGCTGATTCAGAAGGATGCCCCGCAGGTCCTCGAGCGCGCCGTCAAAGGCATGTTGCCGAAGAACCCGCTGGGTCGCGCCATGTTCCGTAAACTGAAGGTATATACCGGTCCGGAACATATGCACACCGCACAGCAGCCCAAGCAGCTGGAAATCTAAACGTTAAGGTACGGATAGACCATGGCAGAAAAACACAACATTTGCACCGGCCGCCGCAAGAGCTCCAGCGCCCGTGCTTTCCTGGTGCCCGGTAAGGGTCAGATCACCATCAACAAGCGCAGCATCGATGAGTACTTCGGTCGAGAAACCGCCCGTATGGTGGTTCGTCAGCCGCTCGAAGCCGCCGAGGTGGTGGAAAAGTTCGATGTCAATGTCACCGTTAAGGGTGGCGGCAACACCGGGCAGGCCGGCGCCATTCGCCACGCCATCGCCCGTGCACTGGTCGACCAGGACGAAAGTCTGCGCAGCACCATGCGCCAGGGTGGTTTCCTGACCCGCGACGCCCGTGAGGTTGAGCGTAAGAAGATCGGTCTGCACAAAGCACGTAAGCGTCCGCAGTACTCGAAACGATAGTTTCAAGTCTCAAGTTTCAAGAAAGCATGGACGCTTTCAAAAAACGGGTTGTATGGAAACGCAGTTCACGCTTGTGTGTCGAGTTGTATCAATCACTCAACACATGCCGTGACTTGGGATTCAAGGATCAGATTACCCGTTCAGCACCGTCTGTACCCTCAAATATAGCGGAAGGATACGAGCGAGATTCGGCAAACGGGTTTTCCCGCTTTCTGCGCATCGCAAAAGGCTCCTGTGGCGAACTTCGAACTCAGCTCTACATCGGTGCCGAAACCGGCTTGCTTGATAGAGCGTTTGCCCTGTCGATGGTTGCAGTAGCAACTGAAATATCAAAGATACTGCAAGGTCTGATTAAGCGCTGCAATACCGCTTGATACTTGTCACTTGCAACTTGCCACTGCCTCATTGGGGGATCGTCCAGCGGCAGGACTACGGACTCTGACTCCGTCAACCTAGGTTCGAATCCTAGTCCCCCAGCCAATAAAGAAAACGGGCCCTTTTTGGGCCCGTTTTTCTTTATGGCTTGTGGTCGAGGGATGAGAACCTAGCCAGGTTCGACCGATTCGCCGGGAGCGAATCGGAACAGTGCCTGGAAAGGCGCTGGCCCCGAAGGGGCGAGGCGCATGGATGCGCCGAGTAATCCTAGTCCCCCAGCCAATAAAGCAAAAAGGCCCTTTTTCAGGACCTTTTTTTGTGTCATCGCACTTTGACGGGAAAATCACCTCTTCAGAAATGCCTGTGTCGCTGAAGCGACGGGTTTAATTGAAAGCGGTTCTCGCACCGCAAGGTGAGGTACTCTGCAAAGTCCATGGATGGACTTCGAAGAAAGTGACCTGCGCGCGGGGCAGCCCCCCGCATCAAATCACATTCGTCGCGACAGCGACGCAAAACCATCTTTCCCGCAAATGCGCGAAGAACCAGAAAAAAGTCCCTATATCTGCAATGCCAGTCACCACAATAACGGTGCTTCTGTAGGAGCCGAGTCCTCTCGGCGAATATTCGCCCAGTCCACTGGGCGGTTGAATTGCCTTCTGTTTTTGTGGACCAGCTCACACTTATTTATAATATTTTCAACTGGTTATCCAGATTATCTCGTCCCGATTTATTAAATTTGATTAAGTTGTTGATTTTTAATCGGTGTTGCATTTTTGCAACAGATGGCGAACTTGTTGTTTTTTTGTGAAAAAGCCCTTGCAATCATTTTTCCTTGGGGATAGAGTTTGGTTCGGTTTCGCAAGAAACCCCAATTAATTCGAATTAATTGCTTTGTATGTAAAACCACTAGGAGAACGTACATTATGAATAAGAACATTATTGCTCTGGCTGTTGCCGCCGCTATGGCCGCTCCGCTGGCCGCCCAGGCTGACGTGACCGTTTCCGGTCAGTTGCAGGCTGAAATCGTAAGCCTGTCCGGCGACGGCGCCCTTGAAGGTATCTACATAGGTGACGGTGCTGAAGCCGCAAAAATCAACAGCGGCAATGCCGGCTTCCTGGCCTTCACCGCTTCCGAGGACCTGGGCAACGGTATGAAAGCCCTGGCCAAGTACAATTTCAACGTCCGCGCTGACGATGCCAGTCAGGGCACCCGTGATGCCTACGTTGGTCTGACCGGCGGCTTCGGTACCGTTCTGGCCGGCCGCATGAGCAGCCCCTACAAATCCAGCACCGTCAAGTGGGACCCCTTCCTGGCCACCTTCGCCCAGGCCCGTGGTTCCAACGGTATGTCTGGCTACCACAACAGCTATGTGAGCAACGCTCTTGCCTATGCCAACAAGTTCGGCCCGGTCAAGGTTGTTGCCGCGGT
>JBFFNE010000041.1:0-23735 GCA_041563315.1 Thiohalomonadaceae bacterium | reverse complement strand
TTTGTCGGGTACGATGCCTTGCGCGGTGTAGGCCATCGGCACCAGCCCGGCGGTGCAGAGCCCGAGGTAGGGCTGGGTCAGCAGGGTGCGTGTTTTGATAAAGGGGTAGGCGGCGAAGAGCAGCGCCAATGGCAGGGCGTACAGGAAGACCTGGGCCGATAGCGGGAGCAGTAGAAGCAGGGCGATAACGAAGAGAGAACCGAGCAACCACTGCTCTTCGCGCAGAGTCATCTCTCCTCGCCCAAGCGATGACTCGGAGGCCTCGGGCAGTAGGCGGCTATCCATCCAGTCATTGAAGACCCACGCCGCACAGCGAATCAATGTGGTGGCGAGCAGCAGGCTGAGGAGGTGACCCCAGTGGGGCGTGCCGCCGGTGGCGAGCAGTGAGGCCCACAAACCGGGCAGAAAAAACAGGGCGAGGTCGGCTGGGCGGTGGAGGCGGCAGACGTAGGCGTAACGCAGCAGGTGTTTGCTCCTTGATAGTAACAGGGCGGTATCAAACGTCGTCATGGTGTCCCTCGCTTTGGTGCAGCAGTGATGGGAGAAAGAATTCACTTACCAGCAATGGCTTGCCCTGTAACAAGAAGACCGAGCGTCGCCCCCAGATCGGCGAAGAGTCGGTTGTGTTCTCTGTGCTCGCCATCCGGTAGAGACGATGCCGGGGGGTGATGCGGGCAATCTCAAGAGGTTGACGTTGCATTCGCGGGTCGGCAAATAACACTTCGCCGAGTGGCCGGGTACCGAGCAGGGCCAGACGGCGAAGCTCCCCCTGCAGCGAGGGCAGCGGGATGACGGTACGGGCAAAGACCCAGGGCTGTGCGTCGCAGCGCAGCCGTACCTGGCGCACCAGGGCGATCTCTTGCGGCGGACGGGCCAGGGCGCGGGCCTCGCTCAGCATCGGGCGTTCCATCTCTAATGAAATGAGTTCCACGCTGAATTGTCCCGGACAGGCGCCGCGCAGGCGTCGCGTCAGGGAGGAGTCGTCGATGAGCCAATCGCGCCAGGTGCCGGGCAGGGCGTGACGACGCAGCCGGTCACAGGGGTGCCAGGTCGGTTCAAAGGTGTGTTTGCCGAAACTCTCTTTCATGCGAAATCAGGATTTGTGAAAGGGGAAAGATACAGGGAATAAACGATGAGTAACAAGTGACGAGTAGCAAGTGACAAGTTCGTAGGCCGGATAAGGGTTTTATGTTCATGGTTCAAAACCGACTGACGGGACACAGAGCGTCTCAGGTGACGTTCCCACGTGGAGCGTGAGAACGATGGGGTTATTCTTTCCTCTTTGAACTTGTAACTGATAACTGTTAACTGAAATCAAACCGTTCCATACTGTGCACGGTTCCCCAGCCAGCGCTGGATCAGCGGGGCGACTTGCGACGGGTAGCTCTGCAGCAGGCGTTGTGCGGCATGGGCGACAGGCTGTAGCAGTTCCTGGTCGCGCTGCAGGTCGGCGATGCGCAGTTGCAGCATGCCGGTCTGGCGGGTGCCGAGTACTTCGCCAGGGCCGCGGATCTCCAGGTCCTTGCGGGCGATAACAAAACCGTCGTTGGTCTCGCGCATGACGGCCAGGCGTTCGCGCGCATGCTGCGACAGGGGCGGATGGTACATCAGCACGCAGCTACTGCGGGCACTGCCACGGCCGACCCGGCCGCGCAGCTGGTGCAGCTGGGCCAGGCCGAGTCGTTCGGCGTTTTCGATGATCATCAGGCTGGCGTTGGGCACATCGACGCCGACCTCGATTACCGTGGTGGCTACCAGCAGGTCCAGCACCCCTCCCTTGAACGCGGCCATAACGGCCTCCTTTTCTGCCGCTTTCATGCGCCCGTGCACCAGGCCGATGCGCAGTTGCGGGAGCAGTTCTCGCAGCAGATTCTCCGTCTCCTCGGCCGCTTGGCACTGCAGTGACTCGGACTCTTCGATCAGGGTGCAGACCCAGTAGGCCTGGCGTCCCTCGGCGCAGGCGGCGGCGACGCGGGCGATCACCTCATCGCGCCGCTCGTCGGCAATCGCCGCGGTTTCTACCGGGGTGCGTCCGGGCGGCAGTTCATCGATAACCGAGAGATCCAAGTCGGCATAGGCGGTCATCGCCAGGGTGCGTGGGATGGGGGTGGCGGTCATGATCAACTGGTGCGGATGCACGCCGTCCTGCACTCCTTTTTCGCGCAGGGCGAGACGCTGGTGCACGCCGAAGCGGTGCTGCTCGTCGACGATCACCAGTCCGAGGGAGGCAAAGTTGACCTCTTGCTGGAACAGGGCGTGGGTGCCGACCGCCACCCTCGCCTTGCCGCTTTCGATGGCACCGAGCATTTCACGCCGCTCCTTGGCCTTGAGCCGGCCGGTGAGCCAGGCAAGCTCGAGGCCGAGCGGCTCGAGCCACTGGCAGAAGTTGCGGTAATGCTGTTCGGCCAGCAGTTCGGTCGGTGCCATCACCGCGGCCTGATAGCCGCTTTGCACCGCCTGTAATGCAGAGAGGGCAGCGACAACGGTTTTGCCCGAGCCCACATCACCCTGCACCAGGCGCTGCATGGGAACGGCCTGTTTCAGGTCATGCGCGATCTCCTGGCAAACGCGCTGCTGGGCACCGGTGAGTGCGAAGGGCAGGCCAGCGAGAAAGCGTTGCTGCAGGGTGCTCTCCCCAGTGAGCGGATGGGCCGGATGGTGGCTCATCGCCTCGCGCAGCTGGCGCAAGCTGAGCTGATGCGCCAACAGCTCCTCGAAGGCCAGGCGCTGCTGCGCCGGATGCTCCCCCTCCGCCAAGACAGAAAGCGGCATTTCGGGTGGCGGGCGATGAAGCAACAACACCGCTTCGCGCAGCGAAGGCATGGCCGGTGGCATGAGTTCGCTCGGAAGCCATTCGCGCAGCGTGACGGTACCGCGTTGCAGTTGTTCTACGGCCTGCGTGACGAGTCGTCGCAACCCCTGCTGTTGCAGACCCTCGGTGGTGGGGTAGACCGGGGTAAGATACTCCTCGACAGCCTCCATCTCGTTGTTGTCAATGCGGCGAAATTCCGGGTGGATCATCTCCAGCGTGAGATTGCCTCGGCGCACCTCACCGTAACAGCGAAGGCGGGTTCCGCGGGAAAGCGCCTCCTTCTGTGCGTTGCTGAAATGAAAAAAACGCAGCGTCAGGCTGCCGGTACCGTCATTGATGCGCGTTAGCAGCATCCGTTTGCGGCCGAACTTGATTTCGCTGAGCTGTATCTCACCCTCAATGACGGATTCATCACCCAGGCGCAAGCTACCGATGGGGACGACCCGCGTGCGGTCCTGATAGCGCAGCGGCAGATGAAACAGCAGGTCCTGCACCGTGGTAATGCCGAGGTGGCCGAGCTTCTCGGCAAGGCGCGGCCCAACCCCCTTGAGCGTGGTTACCGGAACCGAGTGGGCCTCCGGAGTGGTTTCACTGGGCTGTTCCATATGCGCTGACCGTCTATTCACTTGACACAGTGGGAGCGTATTGTGCTGTCTTCTGTTCAGCCGAGTTCCAACACCCCATCCATCTCCACCTGTGCCCCTTTGGGTAACGCGGCGACGCCGATAGCGGCGCGGGCCGGATAGGGCTGCTGAAAATAATCGGCCATCACCTGGTTGACCAGCGGGAAGTGGCCAAGGTCGGTCAGAAAGATATTGAGTTTGGCCACATCGGCCAGCGAACCGCCGGCGGCCACGGCCACGGCGCTCAGGTTATCGAACACGCGGCGGATCTGCGCTTCCATGTCGCCCTCAACCAGTTCCATGGTTTCCGGCACCAACGGGATCTGGCCGGAGAGGTAGACAGTGGTGCCGACCTTGACGGCCTGGGAGTACGTACCGATAGCCTGGGGAGCGTTGTCGGTGTGGATGATTTCACGCGCCATGAGATGGGTTCCTTTGTTTTCTTAATGGGTTGGGTTCATTGAGCGACACTTTAGCGAAAAGTGGGGGGGAAGGTAAGGTTGGGTGGGGTGTACTTTTTTGGTTCTTCGCACTTTGGCGGGAAAACCAACTCTGGCAAAAATGTTTGTGTCGCGGAGCGACAGAACTACCCTTTAACCCACACCAACATCCGATTATTCGCCGGCATGGCAAAATCCCTATACAGCGCCAGGCCGTGCTGCTGCGCCAGTTTCTGCAGTGCCTCGAAATCGCGGATGCCGCTGTGCGGGTCGCGTGCCTTGAGCCACTGGTCGAAGCCGGCGTTGCCTTCGGTGGTATAGCGGCCGTTATATTTGAAAGGGCCATAGAGGATGAACAGGCCGCCTTCATGCAGCACTTCGCTCACACCGTCAAACATCGACATGACTCCGTTCCAGCTCATGATGTGTGCGGTGTTGGCGCTGAACACCGCGTCGACAGAGGCGGCGTTGATGGACCAGGGGTGCTGCATTACATCGAGGGTGAGCGGCGCGATAGCATTGCCGGGCCCCTGTTCGGCGAGCCAGGCGTGAATTCCCGGGTGGTTCTCTTGCCGGTCGGAGGTCTGCCATGTCAGCATGGGGAAGGCCTCGGCAAAATAGACGGCGTGTTGCCCGGTGCCCGAGCCGATCTCCAGTAATCGTGTGCGATCGCGAAGCAGTTGACGCAAAACGGTGAGTATGGGGCGTTTGTTCTGTTCACACGATCCGGCAAAGGGTTTATTCACGGTTCACTCCGGCAGGGTCTTGAGGGGAGAGAGTGGTGGTTTTATTGACGGATATCAATGTTAGTTTATCGCTGTTCTCTAATATTCGGTTACTAATGGATTAACCAAGCGGTGCATATGATGATGCAAAAGAGTCTGTTGTTATTTGGCGCGGCACTGATCAGCCTGAGCGCCGCCGCAGCGCCTGATGGTGTCCGTCTCTATGAACGCCACTGCGCTGCCTGCCATGGCCTCGATGGCCAGGGTGGGGTTGGGATACCCCTGGCTTTGCGCAGTTTTCAGATCGCGGTGGAGGATGATTTTCTCTTTACTACCATCCGTGAAGGACGTCCCGGGCGTGTCATGCCGGCCTTCCAGAGCCTCAGTGATGCGCAGGTCAGCGCGATCGTCCGGCATATCCGCGGTTGGGCGCCTGAACGCAAGGAGCGGGCGGTGCCTACCACCACCAAGGTCGCTTACGGCCACCCTGAACGCGGCAAGACGCTGTTTGCCCAGCACTGTGCCCAGTGCCATGGCGCCAACGGCGAGGGTGGACACGGCACCGGGGTGACCTTCTCGCGGCCGCGGGATCTGCCGATCATGGCGCCGGCATTGAATAACCCGGGCTTTCTCGCCTCTGCCTCGGACCAGATGATTAAAAAGACCCTGTTGGAAGGGCGTGAGGGCACACCGATGGTCTCGTTTCTCAAGGCGGGACTGAAGGAGCAGGATATCGACGATATCGTCAGCTATATCCGCAGCATGGAAAAGGCACCACTGCACTGGCAGTACGACCGCGAGGAGAAGCCGACCCTGGTGATGGAATCCTCCTATGACCTGGCCACCACAGTGGAGAGCGTCAAACGTGCTGCGGTGGGGATGAACTTCCGTATCATCCGCACCCAGAGCCTGGAGGGTGGACTGTTCCCGGAGGGAGAGCAGAACGACAAGCAGGTAATTGTCTACTTCTGTAACTTCAATTTCATCAACCAGGCGCTGAGCCTCGACCCGCGGGTCGGACTCTTTATGCCCTGTCGCATCACTGTGGTCGAGGGCGAGGATGGCACGGTCCAGCTGATGGCGATCAATCCCAAGTACATGAGCCGTCTCTACAACAACGCAGAGCTGGATGATGCCTGCCAGGAGATGACCGATATCTATCTTTCGATCATGGAGGAGGCCACGCTATGACCCTGCGTTTACTGTTTATCCCTGCCCTTGTCCTGTCGCTGTTTGTCTCTGCCGCTCATGCGGCGGAGGAGCGCCTGCTGATGATGCGCTCGACCCAGTCCTTTCCGGAGACGATGCTGGCGCTGCAAAAGACCCTCGGTGAATACGGTTACACCGTCTCCAGGGTGCAGCGGGTCGATATCGGCCTGACCAGCAGCGGTTTCCAGACCGACAGGTATCGCATCGTCTTTTTTGGCCGGCCTGATGAGACGCGAGAGCTGACCGCCGCCCATCCCGGGCTGATCCCTTACCTGCCACTGAGCATGACCCTGTATGCCGAGGAGGAGGAAACCTTGCTGGTGGCCCTGGACCCAACCGTGCTCGAGGAGGTGGTGTCGACCAGGGAGTTTGGTTTCCGGGTGCAGCGCTGGAAGAATGACATTCTGTCCATCATGGATGAGTTGCGTGAGGATTGATGTCAGAAGTGACAGGTCGTAAGTAACAAGTGACAAGTCAGGAAACGGTTGTTTCCTGCATGGAAAAGAGGCACTATTTTATGCGACTTGCAACTATTCATCCCTGCTGGAATTATCTATGCCTAAGCCGTGGCTGCAGATCAAAGGCGACCCCTCTGTGCGCCGTTTCCTCTTCGAACAGAAGCGGGAAGTCAGTGTTTTCGATCAGCGTATCGATGAGCTGATGTATGTGGTGGATAATTTTCTCACCATGCGCGGTGTGTTCCACGCCAAGATCCACTTTTCCAGCACCCAGCTTACCTGCTGGTTTTACAACGATCCCTACCGTTACAAAGTGTTTGTTGGCGAGGAGATCTTCGTCCCCGGTTTCCTTGAGCAGTTTGCGCCGGCGGTCTGTGCGGAAAAGCCGCTGATTGAGCCTCGCCAGGTTGTGCCGATCCTTGCTGAGTTCAAGCGCCTGCGCAGCACCGATGAAACAGTCTACCTGCGCAACGCGTCGATCAATCTGATCAATGGACTTATAGGGATGACCTTCTCTTGTGATGGCAGCCATTACATTCCCTACGCTGAGTTTTACGATACCGTCGCAAAACTTTAGAGACTGATACAGCGAACCCCACCCTCGCCTCTTGTATCTCGCCCCCCGTCCCTGCACTTATTCGTGGACCAGCCCCATGAGCAGCGCCACGGCGTATATCAGGCTCATGGCAATAATCAGGTAACCGACCGGCGGCACCACCTTGAGCAGCATGTTGAAGGCGCGCGGCAGGGCGCGGCCCTGGAAGCGTTTTTGCACACTGCGGGGGTAGAAGACGGCAAAATAAAACCCTACCGCCAGGTTGATTAGGATGGAAATCAGCTCACCGCTACTCATGGTTGTTCCTGTGTGGATTGGCAAAGCCCGGTGCTTCGCCGGGCGCAAGGAGATGGTCGGATTATACCGGAGGTCCGGAAAATAATCGCAGCCGGTGGTGCATGCCAATCTCGCAAACGCTTTTACTGTGCGTTCGCCGTGCCTCTGTGGAGAGGCTCTGAAATACCCGGCTTAGGCGCTTGCGGTGGCCGCTTTGCGGATAAGATCGAGGCGGATGCGTTTCAGGCTGCCATCACTGCCGGTGGCGATCAGGTATTCGCGTTTGTCCTCGGTCTTCAGATCCTGAGGCAGCACTACATCGGTCTGTTCGTTACCTTCTTCGTCCTGCCAGGTCATGCGTATGCGCTGGCGATGCAGGATCGCCACTTCGTACTCGGAATAGGTGCCGCAATCGATCGGCGTATAGGTGATCTCTTCGGTAGCCATGGTCACTCCTCCTCGGGCATGAACAGTTGCAGCAGTTCGTTGAGGTAATTGCGTCCACGCACGGTGGGCACAATGCGCAGCGGCTGCCACTCGATCAGCCCCAGCGTCACCGCCCGCTCGAGCGGGGCGCTCACACCGGAGAGTGGCAGCCCGGTGCGTTCCTGGAACAGGAGGCTGTCGAAGCCGTGTGTCAGCCGCAGCGCATTCATCATAAACTCCAGTGCCAGGTCCTCACGACCAAGTTCGCTGTGACCGGCCAGCACAGCATCGCCATGGGCCGTCTCCAGGTACTTCTGCGGATGGCGTTGTTTCCAGCGCCGCTCGACGCGTCCCGCGGCAGGGTGGGTGATCTTGCCGTGGGCACCGGGGCCGATCCCCAGATAGTCGCCAAACTGCCAGTAGTTGAGGTTGTGTTGGCACTGTGCGCCTTCGCGCGCATACGCGGACACCTCATATTGAACATAGCCTGCCGCGGCGAGGGTTTCCTGTCCGTTGCACTGCATGGCCCATAAAATATCGTCCTCCGGCACCACCGGGGGGTGGTGAAAAAAGGCGGTATTCGGTTCAATGGTGAGCTGGTAGTAAGAGATATGGCTCGGCGCCAGGGTGATGGCCTGATGCAGATCGGCCCGTGCCTGTACCTCGTCCTGGCCCGGCAGGCCGAACATCAGATCCAGATTGAAGTTGTCGAAACCGGCACCGTGGGCCGCCTCGGCGGCGCGTAGCGCTTCTCCCCGGTCATGGACCCGGCCCAGGTGTTTGAGCATCGCCTCGTCGAAGCTCTGGATGCCGATGGAGAGGCGGTTGATGCCCGCCGCGCGGTATTCGGTGAAGCGTTGCTGCTCCACCGTGCCTGGATTGGCCTCCATGGTGATCTCCACCGCCGGATGCAATGGCAGCAGTGCCCGCAGGTTTGATAGCAGCCGATCCACCCCCTCCGGACTCATCAGGCTCGGGGTACCGCCGCCGATGAAGATCGACTCGATGGGGCGCCCCCACACCGCCGGCAGTTCCTGTTGTAAGTCGGCGATAAGCGCATCGATATAGCCAGCCTCGGGAATAGCGTTCGGTGCTTCGTGTGAGTTGAAGTCGCAGTACGGGCACTTGCGCACACACCAGGGGAAGTGAATGTACAGGCTCAGGGGCAGGGGGGCGTGGAAGCTCAGCATGGGTGTGGGAGATGGGGCCTTGCGCCCTGTTCGACAGTTAGCGCAGCGCCTGAAGCAACCGCTGCAGTGCCTGTCCCCGGTGGCTCAGGCGGTTCTTTTCCTCGGCGCTGAGCTGGGCGGAGGTGCAGTGATGATCAGGAACGTAGAATACCGGATCGTAGCCAAAACCGTTCTCACCCTGAGGTGACTCGGTAATGCGCCCCTCCCAGGTGCCTTGGCAGATGATGGGCGTGGGATCCCGCTCATGCTGCATGAAAACCAGCAGGCACTGGAAGCGCGCGGTGCGCTCGGCCTGGGAAACGCCTTCAAGGGTGTTGAGCAGTTTGATGAGGTTCTGCTCGTCGCTGGCATCGGCCCCGGCATAGCGGGCCGAATAGATCCCGGGCGCCCCCTTGAGAGCATCCACCTCCAGTCCCGAGTCATCGGCGATGGCCGGCAGGCCGGTATGCAGCGCCGCATTGCGCGCTTTGAGGATGGCATTCTCAACAAAGGTCAGGCCGGTCTCCTCGATCTCTGGAACATCGAATTCGGTCTGTGGCACCACCTCGAGATCCAGCCTGCCGAGGAGCTCGTTGAACTCCCGCACCTTGCCCTTGTTGCCACTGGCCAGAACGATTTTTTTCATGATGAAAACCCCTTTTTCACCGTAATGGCGCAAAGAGCGCAAAGGAAAGACTGAAGATCACAAACAGGGTGCTCCATGTTTGTAGGCACTCACTACTGTTAGTAACCAATGACGTTGGCGTGCTTGATCACAAAAAACCCTTTGCGTTATCGCGTCTTTGCGGTGAAACATCATTCCGCCAGTGCCTCGCGCTGGTGCTGGAGGAGTTCTTCGATGCCTTTGACGGCGAGGTTGAGCATGGCGTCCATCTCTTCGCGGCGGAAGGCGTGTCCCTCGGCGGTGCCCTGCACCTCGATGAAGGCACCACCGTCGTTCATCACCACGTTCATGTCGGTCTCGGCATTGGAGTCTTCGGCGTAGTCCAGGTCCAGCACCGGCGTGCCGTTGTAAATTCCGACGGAGACCGAGGCAATTTGGCCATGGAGTGGATCTTTTTTTATCAGCTTCTTCGCCTTGAGGTGGGTGATGGCATCGGCCAGCGCGACGAAACCGCCGGTGATTGAGGCAGTACGGGTGCCGCCGTCGGCCTGGATCACATCACAATCGACAGTAATGGTGCGCTCTCCCAGCGCCGAGAGATCCACCACCGCGCGCAGTGACCGGCCGATCAAGCGCTGGATCTCCATAGTGCGTCCACCCTGTCGTCCCTGCGCTGCCTCGCGGCCCATGCGCATGCCTGTTGAGCGTGGCAGCATGCCATACTCAGCGGTGATCCAGCCCTGCCCCTTACCCTTAAGAAAGCGTGGTATGCGTTCTTCCACCGTCGCGGTGCAGATCACTTTGGTGTCGCCGAACTCCACCAGCACCGAACCTTCGGCGTGCTTGGTGTAATTACGGGTTAGGCGGATCGTCCGTAGATCATCGGGCTGACGGCCACTTGGGCGCATGGGGAGTTCCTTTGGTTAGGGGATAGCGGGTTTATTGTATCGGATGGGGAGTGAGAGGGCGACTTGGGTGAGTCTTGGTTTGGGGTTGTTGGGTGATAAGGTGCCGTGAAAAGCGACACAAAGCAGGCCAAACGACCCCTTTACCTTTTTATTTCCTTCTCATACTCCTTGATCACCGCTTCAATCTTTGCGATCGCGCTCTCCAACTCATCGCCTTCCTCTGATTCTGGGTCAGCTTCGCCTTGCTGCCGAGGTTGATTGGATTCATTGGAGATGAAGCGCAGTGCAAGTCCACTGATATTGTCGCAGTGGGGATAGCTGAGGCGTTCTGCCTTTTCTGCCATCTCGTTGAGCAGATCATCTAGAGCTTCGTTGTCACGCAGCTGTGAGCCCATCTGTGAATCGTCCAGTGGACCCCACAGGCCATCGGAGCAAAGCAGGATGATCGCGCCCTGCTTGAGGTTGACGACATGACTCAGCGTAACTTCTGGTGGGGTGGTGCGACAACCGATGCACTGGGTAATCTGATTGCGCTTGGGGTGGTTGTCCTGTTCCCAGCGACTGATCGCACCCTTTTGAAAAAGGTGTTCCACATAGGAGTGGTCGGTGGTGCGGTAGAGTGGCAGCCCTTGCTGGAAGATGTAGAGGCGGCTATCGCCGACATGTGCCCAAATCGCCTGTCCTTCCTGGATCAGGCAGAGCACGCCGGTGGTACCAGGAGTCACCGGGGGGGTCTGGCGACGGCCGAAGGCGATGATCGCCTGGTGGGCGGTGAGCAGAATCTTTTGCAGAAATGTAGGGGCGTTATCGATAGGCCGGGTCGCCTCAAGGTAAGCCTTGCGTGCGGTATCGATGAGCAGCTGAGCGGCTACTTCACCGCAGGCCTGTCCACCCATGCCATCACCAAGTACCAATAACACGCCTTCATCTGTTTCCAGGGCGCTGAAACGATCCTGATTGCTGCTGCGGTTCCCGAGACGGTTGACTTGGCCGATTTCGTATTTCATCGTGAACCGCCCTTGATCCATGACAGGCTGTTGGCCAACCGATCGAGTACAGACTCGCCTGCCGTTTCCTCATCGCTCTTGCTGTTATTGAGTGCCTCGAGCAATTCATCCACGCTCTGTGGCCGGTACATTGGATCGACTTCCATTGCCCAGTCGATCACCGTTAACAGCTTTTTCGAATAGCTCTTTTTGAAGCCCTCCACGGCGGATTTCATGGTGTCCTTCATCCGTCGTGCCTCGGCAGGAGGTGGTGAGATGCCCTCGATGCAAGCGCGCATGGTGGCGCCAATGGCGTAGATATCGGTCCATGGGCCGACGTAGCCGCCGGCGGTAGACTGCTCCACCGGAGAAAAACCGAGGGTCAGCACCTGGCCGGGCTGATATTTGCGGCTTTGCTGCATCTCGTGCACTGCGCCGAAATCGAGTAGAACGGGGCTGCCCCCGGGGCGCAGATGGATATTGGCCGGTTTGATGTCCATGTGTAGCAGCCCCTTGTCGTGGATCAGCTTGAGGCCATCGAGCAGGGGCAGGAACACGTGGTAGATAAACTTTTCGCTCAAGCCACCTTTGTGGCGTTTGATGTAGTCCTGCAGATTAATCCCCCTGACATAATCCATCACCATGTAGATGGTGCCATTCGCACGAATGAAATTCTGTACGTTGATGATATGGGGGTGTTTGATGTCAGCGAGGGTGCTGGCCTCCTGAAAGAACAGCCGGCGGCCATGGGCAAACTGCTCGGCGGTTTTTTCGTCAAGAGAATGAATGCTGCAGCCGTCTTCCCCACGGTAGGCGAGTTTGCGAGGCATATATTCCTTGATCGCCACCTGCTCTCCTGAATCGACCTCCTTGGCCAGGTAGACGATACTAAAGCCGCCGCCGCCCAGCTTGTTGGTGATCTCGTAATTTTCCAGCCGTGTTCCCGGGGCTAGTGCAGGGTTTGCTTCGTTCATGCTGTTCCTGTTTTTTCGCGCACCTCAATACAACCATTCGCTTTTTCACGCAGGCTGATAGGGGTACCATGGGCGTCCATCATAACAAAACGTTCGCGGGAGTACCCATGATTCGAAGCATGACGGCCTTTGCTCGCCAAGAGGCTCAGGGGGAGTGGGGCGCGCTGCAGCTGGAGTTGCGCTCGGTCAATCACCGCTACCTGGAGGTAAATCCTCGTCTTCCCGAAGAACTGCGTAAACTTGAGCCTAAAATCCGCGATCGTGTTGGGAAGTTTCTTGGTCGTGGAAAAGTGGATTGCACCCTGCGTTATCAGCCCCCACGTGAGCTGCCCGGTGAGTTGGCGATCAACCTGGAACTGGTGAAAAAGCTCGCCCACGCCAGCCGCGAGGTCGATGGCCTCATCTACAATGCTGCTCCGGTTGACTCCTTCGAGATATTGCGCTGGCCTGGTGTGCTGGAGAGTGCCCGCATCGATGAAGGGCAGCTATTGAACGAGGCGCTCTCTCTTCTGGAACAGGCACTGGTTGAGCTTAACGATAATCGTCGTCGTGAGGGCGAGCAACTCCGGCAGATTATTTTGCAGCGCTGCGATGCCGCTGCCGTGGTCGTGGCAGCGGTACGTCAACGGCTTCCTGAGGTGTTGGCCGGTATGCGCCGGCGCTTGCAGGAGCGTCTTGCCGAACTGCGCCAGGAGCTCGATGAGGGGCGTCTGGAGCAGGAGATGGTGCTGCTGGCGCAAAAGCTCGATGTGGACGAGGAGATGGACCGCCTGGAGACCCATCTTGCCGAGGTGCGCCAGGTGCTTGACCGCGATGAACCGGTGGGACGTCGCCTCGATTTCCTGATGCAGGAGCTCAATCGCGAGGCCAACACTCTCGGCTCAAAATCCGCCGACAGCGAAACCACCAAAGCTTCGGTTGAGCTCAAGGTGCTGTTCGAACAGATGCGCGAACAGATCCAGAATATTGAATAACAACCCTGTTCACCGCAAAGGCGCAAAGGCGCAAAGGCGCAAAGAACGCAAAGGAAAAGAAATTATTCCCGTGTCATCGGGATAGGCAGCCCGCAACGACACTGCCGGGCCGCCGTTCCCTCATGCATTAACCTTCTTTGCGACCTCTGTGGTGAGAAAATCTTTTTTCAGGAGTAGAACATGGTTAACAAGGGACAAGGCACCCTGTACATCATCTCCGCCCCCTCCGGGGCGGGCAAGACCAGCTTGGTCAAGGCGCTGGTTGAGAGCACCGACGACATCATGGTGTCGGTCTCCCACACCACGCGCGGCATGCGTGAGGGAGAGAGCAACGGCAAGGATTACCATTTTACCAATGTGCAGACTTTCCGCAGCATGATCGCGGATAGTGCCTTCCTCGAGCATGCCGAGGTGTTCGGTAATTTCTATGGTACCTCGCGTTCCAGTGCGCTGGACCGGATGGCGCAGGGGGAGGATGTGATCCTGGAGATCGACTGGCAGGGCGCGCAACAAGTGCGCCAGCAGATGCCCGAGGTAGTTAGTGTCTTCATCCTGCCACCCTCGCGCGAAGAGTTGGAGCGGCGCCTGCGCGGACGTGGTACCGACAGCGATGAGGTGATCGCCCGACGCCTGGGCGAGGCGGTGACTGAGATGGGCCACTATCGCGAATTCGATTACCTGGTGTTCAATGACGATTTCGACACGGCACTCAGCCAGTTGCGTGCCATCGTTCTCGCTCGGCGCCAGCGTGCCGAGGTGCAGATATCGGCCAATCAGGAATTGTTGGACGCACTCTTGGCGTAAGGACGTGGGATTGTAGGTCGCAATCTTGCCTTGAACCTTGAACCCTGTAGGAGCGGCATCTTGCCGCGATAGACAGGGCACCGAACATAAATCGCGGCAAGATGCCGCTCCTACCTTTGACCTTCAACGGCTTTGGCGTAGAATATCCGGTTCCTTAACGCATTGCGGAGTAAGAATATGGCGCGTGTTACCGTCGAAGATTGTCTGGATAACGTCGACAACCGTTTCCAACTGGTGCTGGTTGCCACCAAGCGTGCCCGTCAGCTGGCCAACGGCCGTGATGCCACGGTTGAGTGGGAGAATGACAAGCCCACTGTGGTCGCTTTGCGCGAGATCGCTGAAGGTCACGTTACCCGTGAAATTCTCACTGAAGTCGCTGTCGTCGAGCCTATCGAGCCGGTAGTAAGCGAAGGGGAAGTCCGCGGGGAGCTCGGTTAAGCCCCAACTTCCCGGCATGGGACAGAGTAGCGTGTTCCTGATCAGCGATCTCTGCTCCATGCTTGAGGAGTACCTCGACCCTGACCAGGTTCAGGAGGTGTACCGTGCCTACCTGTTTGGTGCAGAGGCCCATCATGGTCAGCGCCGCCTGAGCGGCGAACCCTATATCTATCACCCCCTTGCGGTCGCCCGCATCCTCGCCGAAATGCACCTGGATCACCAGAGCATTGTCGCGGCCATTCTGCACGACGTTATCGAAGACACCGAGACAGCCAGGGATCAGTTGGCTGAGCTGTTTGGTGAAGAGGTGGCCGCGCTGGTTGATGGGGTGAGTAAGCTGACCCACATCGAGTTCGAGACTAAGGCCGAGGCCCAGGCGGAGAACTTCCGCAAGATGATGCTGGCGATGGTGCAGGACATTCGCGTCATCCTGATCAAGCTGGCCGACCGGCTGCACAATATGCGGACGCTTGGGGTTATGCGCCCTGACAAGAAACGGCGTATCGCCAAGGAGACGTTGGAGATCTACGTCCCTATCGCCACCCGTCTTGGTCTCAATCGCATACGACTGGAACTGGAAGACCTCGGCTTTGCTGCCTACTACCCACTGCGTTATCGAGTGTTGAATGATGCAGTGAAAAAAGCGCGCGGCAACCGCCGTGAGGTGGTGCAGAAGATCCTCTCCTCGATTCAGGAACGGCTCCGGCAAGAGGAGTTGCCCGGAAATGTCAGTGGCCGGGAAAAACACCTCTACAGCATCTATCTCAAGATGCGAAACAAGCACCTGGCCTTCTCCGATGTGATGGATGTGTTCGCTTTTCGCATTGTGGTGGACAGGGTCGATACCTGTTATCGCGTGCTCGGTGCGATCCATAATCTGTACAAACCGGTGCCGGGTAAGTTCAAGGACTACATCGCCATCCCCAAGGCCAACGGCTACCAGTCGCTGCACACCACGCTGCTCACCTCCTACGGCTTTCCCATTGAGGTGCAGATTCGCACCGCCGACATGGAGGTGGTTTCCGAGGCGGGGATTGCCTCACACTGGAGTTACAAGAGCGGCAGTGAGTCAAGCAGCATCGCCCATATCCGGGCACGTGAGTGGCTGAAGAACCTGCTTGAGCTGCAGCAGCGGGCCGGCGACTCGCTGGAGTTCCTGGAGAACGTCAAGGTCGATCTGTTTCCGGACGAGGTCTACGTCTTTACCCCCACCGGAGACATCCTGGAGTTGCCGCGCGGCGCCAGCGCAGTGGACTTTGCCTACGCGGTACATACCGATGTGGGCAATACCTGTGTGGCCGCCAAGGTCAATCGTCGGTTGGCGCCGTTACACACCGAATTACGCAACGGCGATGCGGTGGAGGTCATTACCTCGCCGGGCTCCCAGCCCAACCCCACCTGGCTCAATTTCGTGGTGACCGGTAAGGCGCGCGCCACTATCCGCAGCTATCTCAAGAATCTCAAGGAAGAGGAATCGGTGGTCCTTGGCCAACGTCTGCTCGACCGCGCCCTGTCAGATTTCAACCTGTCGCTGGAGGGTGTTAGCGAGGCCCGTCTCAACAACCTGCTCGAGGAGTACGGCATGGAGAACCTCGATCTCCTGCTCGAGCAGATCGGTTTGGGCAATCGTATTGCCCCCCTGGTGGCGCGCGCGCTACACGAAGAGAGTAAGGGGGCACAACGGGCCGAGAAAAGCGGAGCCCGGCCGCTGGTGATCAAGGGCACCGAGGGTACCGTAGTGCAGTTCGCCAAGTGTTGCCGTCCAATCCCGGGTGACCCGATCCTCGGTCTGATTACTTCCGGTCGCGGCATCGTCATTCATACCCAGAGCTGCAAGAACGTCGCCGAGTTCCGTAAACATCCGGAGAAATGGATTGATGTGCAGTGGGAGGATGGCGTCGAAGGGGAGTTCCCGGTCGACCTGCGCCTCGAGGTAAAGAACCAGCGCGGTGTGCTGGCTACCGTGGCCGCTGCCGTGGCAGCCACCCAGGCCAACATCGACAATATCAGCCTCGATGAGCGCGATAGCCAGCATACTACCCTCAATCTTACCGTGTCGGTGGGTGGCCGCCGTCACCTGGCGCGTATCCTGCGTCGCCTGCGCACCATAGAGCAGGTGTTGCGCATTATTCGCAAGTAGCTATCCCCAAAGCGATTGCTGCCTGCAGCGCCAACTGGAACTGGGGGTACCGCCCAGGTGGTATGTCCCGTCTGCAGGTTGCCAGGGACAGCAATGGCCACCAGTCGGTGCTGGATGCGATGAATGTGGATTTCAGTGCTGTCGGTGGCACCTGGGTCAACTGCTTCGGTACACTCGGCCCATAGTACACCCCGCTGACCTCAGAGGAGCTCTACTTCGACGATACCGCGTTGTGAAATAGCGGCACCGAGCACAATGTTGCATGGTTTGAAACACTCCTTAGAGCGCGAGTCGCTCCCGCAGCCACCCGGCGATAGCCCCAATCTCCTCCAGACAGACACTGTGTTGCATCGGGTAGTCATGCCACTCCATTGGATGACCCAATGAGGTGAGCGTGTCGCGGGATTGCTCGCCGAGGGCGAGAGGGATGACCGGATCCTGGATGCCGTGGGCCATGAAGATCGGCAGGTCACGGTTGATCGCGTGTCTTTCATCGGCCACCGTGTCGGCCAGCGGCAGGTAGGTGGAGAGCGCCATGATGCCGCCGAGCCGTTCGGGATAACGCAGGCCGGTGTGCAGGGCGATCGCACCGCCCTGACTGAAGCCGGCGAGGATAATCCGCTGTGGGCTGATACCTCGCGACTTCTCATGTTCTATCCACGCCTGCAGCTGCCGTTCCGACTGGCGGGTGCCGGCTTCGTCCTGCCCCTGGCTGAGATCGGACGAGGTGATGTCGTACCAGGCGCGCATCACATACCCCCCATTGATGGTGACCGGCCGCTGCGGGGCATGGGGGAAAATGAAGCGGATCGGGCTACCGCCAAGATCGAGCTCCGGCACGATGGACTCAAAATCGTGGCCGTCTGCGCCCAGACCGTGCAGCCAGATCACACTGGCGGTGGCGGGCAGTAGCGGCTCGATAACGAGTGCGGGAAGGAGGGCTTCGTCCATCACGAGAGGTCGAGCGCTTCGGCGCCCTGATCTACCAGTGCCTGATTCAGCATCTGGCTGAAGGGAGTGCCATCGCTGTCGCGGAGCCAGCCATTGGCCTCGTCAGACCAGTCGAAATGGTAGCCACCGGTACGGGTAGCAAGCCACAGCTGTTTCACCGGCGTCTGACGGTTGATGATGATCTGGCTGCCATTGGCCTCGATGGTAAGGGTGAGGATGCCGGCAGCACTCTCGTAATCGATGTCGGCACCGGCGGCATCGATCGCCTCTTCGATGGCAATCAGGGTGTCGTCTATCCTTTGGGTGAATTCGGATTCGGTCATGCTCTCTCTACCTGATGTTCTTGAGCTGGTAAGATAGGGGCGAGAGGCACCCCGATGCAAGTCTGTTTCCGATATCAGGTAATCTAGCCTTATAATTACGGATTGATTTTGTTTTTGGGAGATGGCAATGCGCTTTTGTTGGGCACAATACAGCCTTTGGGCGGTAATTATCGTCCTTGCGACACTGAGCATGCTGGCTGGTTGCGGCGCCAAGGGCGATCTGTTTCTGCCGCCGGAGGAGCTGCCTGTGCAGTCGGCCCCCGAGACCGTAACGCCACAACCCGAAGCCCAACCCCAATAACGGACCTCCATGGACTATTTCAATTATCAGGACGGCCGTCTCTGTGCCGAGCAGGTGGATTTGGCCGAACTGGCCGAGCAGTTTGGTACCCCCACCTACATCTACTCCAGAGCCACCATCGAGCGCCACTGGCTGGCCTTTGATGCGGCATTAGCCGGTGTGGAACATCTGGTGTGCTATGCGGTCAAGGCCAACTCCAACCTGGCGGTGCTCAATCTGATGGCACGGCTCGGCTCCGGTTTCGATATTGTTTCGGTCGGTGAGTTGGAACGGGTCATCGCTGCTGGTGGCGATCCGGCCAAGGTGGTCTTTTCGGGCGTGGGCAAGCGCGCTGAGGAAATCCAGCGGGCGTTGGAGGTGGGGATCCATTGCTTCAACGTCGAGTCGGAATCGGAGCTCGAACGCATCAATGCGGTAGCGCAGATGATGGGGGTGACTGCCTCGATATCCTTGCGCGTCAACCCGGATGTGGATGCTAAAACCCATCCCTATATCTCCACCGGCCTTAAGCAGAACAAGTTCGGCGTCGCTATCGAGCAGGCGCCAGAGGTTTACCTGCGCGCGGCGGAGATGACGAACCTGAAGGTAGTGGGTGTCGATTGTCATATCGGCTCACAGCTGACCGAGGTCGCCCCTTTTGTCGATGCCCTCGAGCGGGTGCTCAAGCTGATCGATGACCTTTACCTGAAGGGGATCGCCCTCAGCCACATCGACCTCGGTGGCGGTCTCGGTATCACTTATCGTGACGAAACACCACCACTGCCGGGGGACTATGTCGCACCGCTACTGGATAAGCTCGCCGGGCGTGATCTGAAGGTGCTGATCGAGCCGGGCCGTGCGATTGTCGGCAATGCCGGCGTATTGCTAACCAAGGTCGAATACCTTAAGCACCATGAAGAGAAGAATTTCGCCATCGTGGATGCGGCGATGAACGATCTGATGCGCCCGGCGCTCTATCAGGCATGGCAGGCAATCATCCCGGTAGTGCCGCGTAACGATTTGTCCGAGCAGCAGTATGATGTGGTCGGACCGGTGTGCGAGACTGGGGATTTTATCGGCAAGGATCGCTCTCTGGCGATCCGCGAAGGGGACCTGCTCGCGGTGCGTTCTTCAGGCGCCTATGGCTTCAGTATGAGTTCCAACTACAACACGCGCCCGCGCGCCGCCGAGATCATGGTGGAAGGCAACAAGTATTATATTGTGCGTGAGCGCGAGACGATACCGCAGCTTTACAGTGGCGAACACCTGTTGCCGGAGTGAGCATGGAGCGTATCCCCGAAACGATGTTGATGGATGACTTTGAACAGGCCAGAGCCTACGCCCTGGCCAACTTCGAAGAGCCGCACACCCGGTTCATCGAATTGTTCAGAGAGCGCTTTCTTGACGAGGCGATGGAGGGCGTAGTGTTGGATCTGGGCTGCGGTCCGGGCGATATCACGAAACGTTTCGCCAATGCCTTTCCCGCCTGTCGTATACATGCCATTGATGGTGCCGAGAGCATGCTCATGTTCGCCCGCCAGATGATCGACTTCGAGAGGCTGCATGAGCGGATTCGCCTGTTTAAACGTCTGTTACCCACCGACAGTCTGCCAATAACGCAATACGATGCGGTCATCTGCAATAGCTTGTTGCACCACCTCGAAGAGCCGATGGTGCTGTGGCAGAGCATCAATGATTTCGCTAAGTCTGGCGCTGCTATCTTCGTCATGGATCTGATGCGCCCTGCGAGCCCGGACCAGGCTGACGCCATGCGCCGAAAATACGCCGCGAACGAACCGCAGGTACTGCAGCAGGACTTCTACCAGTCGCTGCTCGCCGCCTACACACCCGATGAGGTCGAGGCGCAATTGCTCGAAGCGGGGCTGGCGCATCTTACGGTAGAGGTCATTAGCGATAGACACCTAATCATCAGCGGCAGAAAGTAGCCGACCCTCTCTCGCGGCATCTCAAACGCAGGACGACTACACTTGCTATTCAAAGTGCAGCGATAAATAGATATTGCCTAATCATGAAGAGGGCCTGCTTTGACTCTGCCGCTGAAAATTCTGCTGGCCTGCCTCCTTTGCATAGGAATTATCACGATCCTGGTGTTGATGCTGGAGTGGTTATTCTGAGTTGAACCTCTATACTCCGCTATAAACGGATAAGAGGAGGCTGTCATGAAGAAGAACATGGGAATGGCTGATCGGGTGATTCGCCTGTCAATAGTGGTGCTCATCGCGGTGCTGTATTTTACCGGCCAGATCGGCGGCACACTTGCTACGGTGCTCGGCATCGTTGCCGTGGCATTTTTGATCACCAGCCTCATTAGCTGGTGTCCGAGCTATGTCCCTTTCGGGATATCCACCCGCAAGCGAAAACAATAATCGGAAGTGTCATCGGTCCGACCTGCATGTGTTCCGTGCAGGCAAGCACGACTCTCCGTTGTCCCTTGTACCTGGCACATTGAATTGCGTGACCTTTGTTAGTCTCACACGACATGCTTAATGTTGGTGGATGCCGGGCAGGAAGGGTTAATCCCCGGAAGCTGCCATTGATGTAACTGAGGCGCAGCTTACTGAAACCGGTACCGCTCCAGCCGCTCGAGTTTTGCTCGCAATTCATCCAGTTCATCCAGTAGCTCGATGGCCAGGGCAATGCCGGGAAGGTTGAGTTCAAGGTCACGTTGCAGGTTGATAGCGCGGTGCAAACGCACCAGATCAGGGCCGCGAAAACGCCACTGTTCTGGTGCTTTTCCCTCCGGCTCCAGTACACCCTCCTCAACCAGTTCGATAATGACCTCGACATGTACCGCGCCACGTTGGGCCAGGTCGTTAAGGCTAAACACCAGGTCTTCGTCGAGGAGTTCGGCGATGGGAGTCAGGGGGGGATCGCTCATCTTCAGATTCCTTGTCCCTTACGTGGGTTGAAGGGCATCGTTTCGGCCATCATGTGGTAGACCTCACGCGCCTTGTCACTGTTTGCCGGGGGAGTCTCGATACGCAGAATAATGTATTGATCGCCATTGGGTTTACCGGGTAAGCCTCGCCCCTTGAGTCGCAGTTTGCGACCGCTTTGCGAGCCGGCCGGGACGTTCATCTCCACCTTGCCTCCAAGGGTAGGCACCTTGATGCGTGCGCCGAGGGCGGCTTCCCACGGAGTGATCGGCAGTTCAAGAAGGATATCGCGGCCATCGGCATGAAACAGCGGGTGAGGTGCAAACACCACTTGCAGAAACAGATCACCGGCCGGTGCGCCACCATTGCCTTGCCCCCCCTGACCGGCAAGGCGGATACGCTGGCTTTCGCAGACCCCGCGAGGGATTTGCACGTTGAGTTGATGCGAGTGCTGACGCACGCGACCATGCTCGTCGATGTCTGGGATTTGCAGCGAGAGGCTGCGGGTACCCCCACGGTATGCTTCCTCGAGAGTGATCTCGATACTGGCATGAAGGTCCTCGCCACGCATTTGAAAAGGGCGTCTCTCATAGTGAAAACTGCCGGGACGACCGCCGAAAATTTCGCTAAAAAAATCGCTGAAACCACCCAGGTCCTCGGCGCTAAAACCTTGATGAACACCGCCTTCCCAACCGGGGGGCGGACGAAATTCCTGGCCCTGTTGCCACTGCGTTCCGAGTTGGTCGTACGCCTTGCGCTTCTCCTTGTCGCGCAGCACATGGTAGGCCTCGTTGACCTCCTTAAAGTGCGCCTCGGCATCCTTCTCCTTGCTCACGTCAGGGTGGTATTTGCGCGCGAGTTTTTTGTAGGCTCGCTTGATCTCGCCCTGGCTGGCACTGCGTCCGATGCCAAGTATTTTGTAGTAGTCCTTATATTCCATGAGCCCTTTGCTGTCGGTAGGGGGCGCTGAGTCAGGCAACCCGAATGTTTTCATCATAGGCGAGCCTGTGTGGTGACTCAATTCGAAACTGAGCGACATGCCCGTGTTGTTAGGTTCATTGGAGCCAGGTTGCCATGCCGGTTTCTAGCACAGGCGCGAATCGGTTAAGGTGCACCATCGGGACAGACCACAGGAAACTCGGCTAGTGTTATTTGAAAATCCTTCACTCGAATCCATTCGTGAACTACTGCGGCAGATTAACACCATTGCCGTGGTCGGGCTCTCACCCAAACCGGGCCGTCCAAGCCATAACGTCTCTGCGTCGATGCAGCGCTTCGGTTACCGGATTATTCCGGTACGCCCTGCGGTGGATGAGGTCTTGGGTGAGAAGGCCTATCCCGACCTGTATGCTCTTCCGGAAAAACCTGATCTGGTAAACGTGTTTCGCGCTCCCGAGCACGTCGGACCTATTGTCGATGCCTGTATCGAACTCGACATCGGCGCGATCTGGCTGCAGGACGGGGTGGTCAATGAGGCGGCGGCGCAAAAGGCGCTGGAGGCGGGGATGACCGTGGTGATGGACCGCTGCATTTACCGCGATTACCTGCAAGTGATGCCGTGACCGACGCCGAGGCAAAAAGGGCGGGCCTTAAACTGGTGCCGATTAACGATTCGCTATACAACTTCCTACAAGTTCTCCACCTGTTCACATCAACTGAACGACAGTAAGGCCTTGCCCCTACCTTCCGGTTACTGAGGCGCATCAGAACCAGCCTATCTCTGCAACATTCGTCAATGTGGTCTTGTCTTCAGGTCGACTGCCTGACGGGCCATATCACCGATTGTCTGGCGGTGATGAGTTTGCATAACAATCAAACGGAATCTACGTTTACATTCACGCTGCCACTGCATGTGATTCTTCTTCGCATCCAGCGTTTCATGCGGCGCATCCTTTCGGGTATACCTAATCGGGAGACTCGTTCGTGCATTCACCGCAACACAATCCAGCTTTTCGGCGTAGACACTCCTGGGTGACCGCTCTCATCATCTTTGCACTGGCGATGCTGGTGACCATGAGCGCTCAGGGCGCTGCTATCGATGAGCTGTACCCGGCAGTGAAGTCTTTCTTTCCCGATGCAAACCGGTTCGAGGAGATTACCGGTGAGCCGCCGGCTGCGCCTGTGTATAAAAATGACGAGCTGCTGGGTTACGCCTTCGTGACCGATGATGTGGTTAAGATTCCTGCCTACTCAGGCAAACCGGTGAATCTTCTGATGGGTATTGATACACAGGGGAAGATCACCGGCGCAAAAGTACTCGAGCACCACGAGCCGATTCTCCTGGTGGGTATCCCGGAGGATACCCTGTTCAAATTTGCTGATAGCTATGTCGGCCGTTCAGTAACCGAGCGGGTTAAGGTCGGGGCAGGGAAGCGCAAAGGCTTCGTCAATGTTGATGCTATTACCGGGGCGACGGTAACCGTGATTGTGGTCAACAGGACGATCATGCGGGCTGCACATCGCATTGCGGTATCACGAGGCATCATCGAGCCGGGAAGGATGAGAAAAAGAGAACCTGCCAGGGTTCGGATGGATGAGTTCAAGCCGGCGGACTGGACATTCCTGACGGGTGATGGGTCTATCAGACGCATGTTGATCACCCTTGACGAGGTGGAGGAGGCATTCGAGGGTACCGAGGCTGAGAGCCGGGCAGGAGAGCAACCCGGCCCGTCTATCTGTGTGCCACTGCCGGGCGGTGGTGAACGTTGCGATGTCTTCGTTGATCTCTACTATGCCTATCT
>JBFFNE010000040.1:0-24172 GCA_041563315.1 Thiohalomonadaceae bacterium | reverse complement strand
GCGAGCAGGGGACAGAGGGCTAGCAGCTGGGCGAACACCACATTGTTGTCCCACAGGCCGTCCCGCATGATGCGGCGATAATCGATAGGAGAGTTGTCACTCATCAGAGGTGCCTCCTTCGGGCGTGTCTTCGAGTTTCTGGGCTAGTAGCTTTACGCGGTTGGCATCGAACAGTGCAAGTCCTTCATGCACTGCCTTTACCACTGCACGGGGTGTGATGGTTGCGCCAGTGAATTGATCGAACTCGCCGCCGTCCTTTTTAACCTGCCATTGTTGACTGCTGGTATTGACCAATGAGCGGCCATTGAACGAGGTTATCCAGTTGTCCCTGGCAATTTCAATCTTGTCGCCAAGGCCGGGGGTTTCGGCATGTGCAAGTACACGTACACCAAGGATCTTACCATTGGCCGCCACGCCCATGATGCAGGTGATAGGGCCGGCATAGCCGTTCGAAGAGACCTGGTAGGCAACGGCGCTAATCTGATTATCCAGGTGCGCCCGATAGACCTTTACGGACTTGCTGCCAGCCTGTGACGGCGGCAGGGTGAGTACGTCGCTAAGCAGGTCATTGTCGTGTATCGCGTCGGGCAGAACCTGACTGAGCGATGCCTTGAGATCTTCTGCATGTCGCAGGGCGATTGTGTCGCGGGTTTCCATATCACCGAGTACCAGCACGGCGCTGGCGAGGGTGGCTATGCCGCCAAGCAGCATTGCCTGGTAGGCGGTGCGTTTTCTGTAGCTGGGTTCGAGTACGGCGTGACCGAACATTACGGTTTTCTCCCTTCGTAGCGGGTAAGGCGCCGTGCGAGAGTCCCCTGTGTGTAATCGAGAGGTTCACCGTTGTGATGGCGACCGTAGATGCGCGGACGGAAATAATGATCGATAAGCGGGGTGGCGGCGTTCATCAACAGTACAGCGAAGGCGACACCCTCCGGAAAGCCAGCCCAGGTGCGGATGATATAGACCAGTGCACCGCACGCGGCACCGAATATGAACTGACCGCGGGGCGTGGATGGTGAGCCCACCGGATCGGTGGCGATGAAAAAGGCGCCCAGCATCAGTCCGCCGCTCAGTAGATGCACCGAGGCATCGGCGTAGCGGGCAGGGTCGACCCAATGCATCAGCGTTGCCAGTACCGCCACGCTGGCCAGCATGGCAAAGGGGATGTGCCAGGTGATGAGGTGTCGCAACAACAAGAAAATCCCGCCGATGAGGATGAGCAGCGCTGAGGTTTCGCCAAGACTACCGCGTATTTGACCGGTGGCACTTTGCTGCAGGGTGAAAATGCCTGGCAATACTTCGCTGAGCGGCACTCCACGACCAATTTCCGTTTTCATGTGACCGAGCACTGTGGCGCCGCTTACCGCATCGATGTTGGGCATACCGGCAAAGGTGACAGCCAGGCCGTCGAGAAATCCGGGAGCACCTTCGGTGAAAAGCGGCTGCGGGCTGACCCAGGAAGTCATCTCCAGGGGAAAGGCGATAAGCAGTGCAACGCGACCCAGCATAGCGGGATTGAACAGGTTCTGGCCGATGCCGCCGAATACCTGCTTGCCGACAACCACGGCGAAGACGGCACCGACCGTGGCGATCCACCACGGCGCCCAGGGTGGCAGGGTCATCGCCAGCAACCAGGCGGTAAGCAAGCCGGAGCCGTCGCTGATACCGCTGCGGACATCCTTGCCCGCCAGCCACAGTGTCGCCGCCTCGGCCAGCAGCGCGGTAGCGACAGTAATCAGGAACAGGTTTAGCACCGGCCAGCCGAACAGGTAGACTGCGTAAAGACTGGCAGGCAGCAGGGCCAGCCACACGGTGAACATGATGCGCCCCACATTCATCGCAGCATGAGTATGCGGTGATGGGGCAGGGGTGTATTGGCTCATGATACCGCTTCCTTCTCTTTGGCAGCCTGTTCGGCGCGTTTCTTTGCTTCACGTTCGGCTTTGCGCCGGGCGGCGGCGGCTTTCTTTTCTTGCGCCTCACGCTCAAGTCGTGCTTGTCGTGTCTTCGCCAGTTCACGGGTACGTTCTGCTTTCTGTGCTTCCGTGCGCTTGCGCGTCAATTCACCCTTGGCGAAATTGAAGTACTGGGTCAATGGGATGGCGGCGGGGCAGACATAGCTGCAGGTACCGCAGGCGATGCAATCCATCAGGCCGTAGTCGAGGGTCTCCTCGACCTTGCCGTTACGCGCCCGTGCCGCCATCTCCAGCGGCAGCAGGCCCACCGGGCAGGCCTGTACGCAGCGACCGCAGCGTATGCAGGGCTGGGGCACCGGTTGCAGTCGCATCTCCCCCTCACTGAGCGCTAGCACACCATTGCTTCCTTTTACGATGGGTACGTTGAGATGGGGCAGGGAGGTTCCCATCATCGGCCCGCCGAGCAGCTGACGCTTCGGTGTTTCGCTCAGGCCCCCACAGAACTCGACCAACTCCTCGGCCAGGGTGCCCAGTGGCACCTCAATATTGGCCGGTGTTTTGATCGCGCCACCGCTGACGGTGACGATGCGCGAGATAAGCGGCCGCCCATGACGCAATGCCTGTTGCACCGCGTAGGCGGTGGCAACGTTGTGCACGATAACGCCGATGTCAGCGCCGAGGCCTCCGGCCGGAACCTCCAGCCCGGTCAGGGTCTGGATCATCTGTTTTTCCGAACCCATCGGATAGCGGGTCGGTACCCCTACCACCTTAATCTCTGGGAATACCATGCTGGCCTCTCGCAAGGCCTGTTGCGCCGCTGGCTTGTTGTTCTCCACGGCAATCAGTGCGTGTGTGCACTGCAGTGCCCTGAGCATCAGCCGTACGCCGTCGATGATCGGATCGGGGCGCTCCTGCATCAGGCGATCATCGCAGGTGAGGTAGGGCTCGCACTCGCCGCCGTTGATAATCAAGGTGTGGATACGGTGTTTGTTGCGCAGGTTGAGCTTGACGGCTGCCGGAAAGGCGGCGCCACCCATGCCCACAATGCCGGCCTCGCCAACCTGTTGTGCGATTTCCTCGGCGCTGAGCTGGAATGGATCGATGGGGATAATATTATCGCCCCACTCATCTTTGCCATCGGCCTCGAGGATAATGCTTTTCACCGGCAGCCCGGAGGGGTGTGGGGCTGTGTATTCATCTATTGCGGCGATGAACCCGGAGGTGGATGCGTGAACCGGGGCCGACACCGGACCGTTGGCCTTGGCCAGCCGTTGTCCCTTGACTACCCGTTCGCCGACATTCACTACCGGTTCGGCTGCCGCGCCGATATGTTGCTGCAGTGGAAGATAGAGCCGCTTTGGCACTGGCATCGGCGTGATCGGAAGCTCGGTCGTGACCTTGTGTTCATCCGGGTGGGCACCACCCTTGAAGCGAAACAGGCGCATGTTCAGTACTCCTACGCTGCCTTGGCGATAATGTTGTTTTGCGGTTTCGGCCAGCGCCATTCGGGCAGCGTGGTGGGTGGCACGAACATTTCGATGCACATGGTCGGGCAAATATCCACGCACTTGCTGCAGCCGGTGCAGGCTTGCTGCATCACCACATGGATCTGCTTGGGTGCGCCGACGATGGCATCGGTCGGGCATTCACGGAAACACTTGATGCAGCCGATGCAAAGTTCCTCATTAACCTTGGCCAGCATGGTTGGCCCATCCTCCATCGCCGAGGCATCGAAACTTACGCCGAGTTTTGTTGCCAGCGTTTCAGCCAGTGACTTGCCGCCTGGTGGGCAGACCGTCACCGGTGCCTCACCATGGGCAAGCGCCTGTGCTGCTGCCGGACAGCCGGGAAATCCGCACTGACCGCAATTGGTCCCGGGCAACAGTGCATCGATCTCATCGACGAGAGGATCGCTTTCCACCTTGAACCGCTTCGCCGCCATGCCAAGCAGGAAACCGAGAAACAGGCCGAGAACAGTGAGAGCGACTATGGCATGCATCATTTATCTCCTTTTATTTGACTGGTAGACCGGAAAAACCCATAAAGGCTAGCGATAGCAGCCCGGCAGCGATAAAGGCGATGGGAGCACCGGCAAAGGCCACCGGCACATTCGCCAATGCCAGTCGCTCGCGAATGCCGGCGAACAACACCATCACCAGCGTAAAACCCAGCGCCGATCCCAGGCCGTATATGAAACTCTCGATAAAGCCGTTCTCCTCCTGCACATTGAGCAGTGCCACGCCAAGCACAGCGCAATTGGTGGTGATAAGCGGCAGGAAGATACCGAGCAGTTGATAGAGCAGGGGGCTGGTCTTGCGCACTACCATCTCGGTGAATTGCACCACGGCGGCGATCACCAGGATGAAAGAGAGGATGCGCAGGAATTCGATATGCAGCGGCACCAGTACAAATTCTTCCAGCAGCCAGCTGGCCACCGAAGCCAGCGTGAGAACGAAGGTGGTGGCCAGGCCCATACCCAGTGCGGTATCGAGCTTGTTGGAGACCCCCATGAACGGACACAGGCCGAGAAATTTCACCAGTACCACGTTATTTACCAGGGCCGTACCCAGTAACAGCAGAAGGTAGTCAGTCATCACGGTCCTCTTGGAAGCGTTGTCGTCGCGCTTTATGGTGTTTGTGTTTCCCTTTGTTCATTTGCATCAACCATGCCACACGATTTTCCATGGACTTCCCCGAATAAAAAGCACGCAAATCGCACGGTTTTGACCTGTTTGCACAGGATTGGTGCGCAAATGGCACGTCAAGTTGTCGTGTTTGGTCCGAAGCCTTACGTGGGATTTGTCGTGATTACGACATAGCACAAGGGCGTGCGTGACAAAGGGCACAACGGCTAGAGCTGGGTGGAAGGGCGGGCATGTGTTTTGCAGTGTTGTTAAGAAACATTGCATGCAAGGCCTGCCGTTATGACTGAGTTAAAAGTGAATTTCCCGTCGGTTTCCACCCAGGCATTGAGTCGTCTGGTGGAAAGTTACCTGCATGCTCCCTCGCCAACGCTGGCAAAGACGCTCCGTTCGCTCTTGGCTGAGTGGGAAGTGGAGCAGGAACAGCCCCTGCCACCCCAAATTCTTGAAAAGGCGCTCGAGCAGTCGCCGGTCGCTGTCTCCATCACCGATCTCAACGCCAATATCCTTTACGCCAACGCCTGTTTCACTGAGGTCACCGGCTATTCGCCCGATGAGATCATCGGCAGGAATGAATCGGTACTCTCCTATAAATCCACACCGCTGGAGGTCTATCAAGCGCTTTGGCAGACGCTGCTGGAGAAGCAGCGCTGGAGCGGAGTGATGGTTAACAAGCGCAAGGATGGCAGCCGTTACCTGGCCGAACTGTGCATCACCCCGGTGCTGGATAAGGACGGTGAACCGACACATTACCTGGGCATCCACCGGGACATCACCGCCGTCTTTGCCCTGGAGCAGCAGGTTAAGAACCAGAAAGCGTTGATCGAATCGGTGATCGATTCGACACCGGCCGCCATGGCCGTGCTTGATACACATCACAAGGTGCTGCTTGATAACCATGCCTACAAGAAGCTGGTTGGTGATATGCGGGGCAAGGAAACGGCGCACGCGCTGCTGGATTCGATGGTGAAAGAGGATGCTGGATTCAGCACGATTCTCGAACAACGTCAGTCTTTCCATGAAATAGAAGTGCCTTGCTACATCCGTGGTGGTGTTGAACCACGCTGGTTCCTCGTCTCAGGTATCTGGTTTCGTGAGCTAGCTTCCACTGCCGATGCCTTTTTCAGTGGTGAAAAGGTTCCCTACCTGTTGTTACTCGCCCAGGAGATCACGGCGCAGAAGCAACAGCAGGAGGAGATCCGTCGTAATGCCATGCGGAGGTTGATGGCCGAAGAGGAATTGACACAAGGTGTGCGCGAAACCCTGGCGGCGGCGGTCTACCAGCTGGAGAGCCCGTTCAACATGTTGAGTGCGGCGTTGGATATGTTGCAGCGACGCGAGGCCAAAAATGCCATGGACGGAACGTTGCTTTCCGTTTTAAGTGAGGTGAGGGAGCAGGGGGAGAATATCCTTAGGAATCTGCATAACGCGATCCCTCAGGCCTCCGTAATAGAACCTTCCTCGATAAATTTTAATCGCATTATCCACGATGTGTTGTTGGTCTCGACAGAACGTTTGTTAAGCCAGGGGATCGTCATTGACTGGCAGCCTTTGCCGACCTTGCCGCCGCTTCATGGTTTGGAGCCCAATTTACGCAGTATGGTCAAACAGTTGCTGGACAATGCTATCGATGCGATTAGCGACAGTGACGCGGGCTTGCGTGAAATCGTGCTACAGACCACATCAGAGGAGAGTTGGGTCTGCTTCAGCATTACCGATAGCGGTCCCGGAGTTCCTGAGACGATGCGATTAAAAGTGTTCGAGCCGTTCTTTTCCACCCGGAGTGGGAGTTCAGGCCACCACACTGGCATGGGGCTGAGTCTGGTGCAGGAGGTCATCAATCAGCACGCGGGAACGATTGAAATAGATCCGGACTATGCCGATGGTTGTCGAGTGCAGATCCGTTTTCCGGTAGCGAGAGTTTAAGCAATGGTGGGAACGATGAATATAGTGAAAATTAACGATGCAAGCTGTGATCCCAAGGCCTGCCTGATCAATACTGAGCTGGAGACACTGTATCGTGTCAGCCAGGTTCTGAGCCGCTCATTAAATCTGCACGAAACCCTCGACAGCGTATTGAACGAGCTGCATCAGTATGCCGGTATGCAGCTGGGTATGGTGACGCTGAAAAATCCGGAGTCGAGCGAACAGTCTGTTGTAGCCCTGTATGGTGTCGAGCCGAAGGTGGTTAGCAAGATAAGCTATCGTGCCGGTGAAGGTATCGTCGGCAGTATACTGGCTACCGGGCGAAAGATGGTCGCCGAGTGTGTTGGCGCCGAACCGAATTTTCTCGATCGTCTCGGTATCTATGATGCCGGTTTGCCGTTCATTGGTGTGCCGATCAAGATTGGCGATCATGGTGTGGTCGGGGTCCTTGCCGCCCAGCCGAACAGCGGCAGTGAAGAGGAGCTTGAAGAGCGCTCGCGCTTTCTCGAAATGGTCGCCAACCTCATCGCACAAAGCGTGCGCCTCTCCTGGCAGGTGGCCGAGGAAAAACGCGATTTGGCCGATGAACGTGATCGGCTGCGCCGTGCTGTGCGCTCTAATTACGGCTTTGACAACATGGTCGGCCGTACCCCGGTGATGCGACGCGTCTTTGAACAGGTACGCCAGGTGGCCAAGTGGAACACCACCGTGTTGGTGCGTGGTGAGTCAGGCACCGGTAAGGAGCTGATTGCCAACGCCATCCACTACAACTCGCCGCGTGCCAGCGGCTCATTCATTAAACTCAACTGTGCCGCACTGCCCGACAATCTGTTGGAGTCCGAGCTGTTCGGTCACGAAAAGGGGGCCTTTACCGGTGCGTCCAGTCAGCGCAAGGGCCGTTTCGAGCAGGCTGACGGCGGCACCATCTTTCTCGATGAGATCGGTGAGATCTCGCCCACCTTCCAGGCCAAGCTGCTGCGCGTGCTGCAGGAGGGGGAATTCGAGCGGATCGGCAGTAACAAGACGATTAAAGTCGATGTGCGGATTATCGCCGCCACCAACAAGGATCTGGAATCGGAAGTCGAGGTGGGAGATTTTCGTGAGGACCTCTACTACCGTCTGAACGTCATGCCGATCACCATGCCGCCGCTACGCGATCGCAGTGAGGACATTCCTGAACTGGTAAACTTCCTGATTCAGAAAATCGCCAAACAGCAGGGGAGGGCGTTGAGCATCACCGAAAGTGCACTTCGCCTGCTGATGCGTCACAGTTGGCCGGGCAATGTACGTGAGCTGGAAAATTCGCTTGAACGAGCAGCGATTATGAGTGAAAACGGTGCCATTGATCGTGAGGCGGTTACGCTGAGTGGGATTGATGAGGCGGCAGTCATCTCCCCATCACGCAAAAGTGACGTGCCACCGAGCGCGGCGCTTGACGACCCCAGCCTCGATGAGCGTGAACGTATCATCGCCGCGCTGGAACAAGCCGGCTGGGTACAGGCCAAGGCAGCTAGACTCTTGCGTATGACGCCGCGCCAGATTGCCTATCGCATCCAGACGCTCAATATCAAGGTCAGAAGGATTTGATTAAAAGCCTTTTAACGCAAAGGGCGCGAAGACGAAAAGGGAATTGCATGAACTGTATCGATGGCGTGTATGTCATCCCGAGTTCTCTCGGCGAATGTTTCCCATTGCCCCGTGAATTATCAAGCCGCTATTTGTTCTGTCGTCGATGGCCAGGTGTGACGTCTGTCTGATATCACCAATAGCCGTTGTGGCCTCTGTGTCTTTGCGCTTTTTCGTCTACGAAATTCTATGTTTGTTTCTTTGCTGCAGATTGTCGTTTCCGCCTTGTCGCATTTGCCACAAAGAGGGAAGGCATTATCGCTAAGATCCTGTATCTGCTAAAAAATAAAAAACGGCACGCCCTTTGCTCTGTAAAACATGGGAAAGAAAGCAGTCGTGCATGGTGCGGGCTGGAACGATGCGGAGGACCGTTATGGATCTCAAGGTTTTGGAAACATCGGGTGATGAGCAGGTCAAGAAGGGGTGTGCAGCGTCTGGTTGCGGAGGCAGTGATGACCAGCTCAGTCATCTGCCGGAAGAGATCCGGCAGAAGGTTCATAATCATCCCTGCTATTCGGAAGAGGCCCATCACTACTTTGCACGCATGCATGTGGCGGTGGCCCCGGCCTGTAATATCCAGTGCAACTATTGTAACCGCAAGTATGACTGTGCCAATGAATCACGTCCCGGCGTGGTCTCCGAACTGCTTACCCCGGATCAGGCGGTAAAGAAAACCCTGGCGGTCGCCGCCAATATCCCGCAGATGACAGTGCTTGGCATTGCAGGCCCCGGCGATCCGCTGGCTCAGCCCGAACGAACTCTGGAGACCTTCCGTCAGCTCTCTGAAAAGGCTCCTGACATCAAGCTCTGCGTGTCCACCAATGGGCTTAATCTGCCCAATGTGGTGGACCGGATCTGTGAGCACAACATCGATCACGTTACTATCACCATCAACTGTGTCGATCCCAAGGTCGGGGCGAAGATCTATCCGTGGATTTTTTGGAAAAATCGTCGTATTCGCGGGGAGAAGGGCGCCAGGATCCTCATTGAACAGCAGCAGAAGGGACTGGAGATGCTGGTCGAACGCGGCGTGCTGGTAAAGGTCAACTCGGTGATGATCCCCGGTGTTAATGATGAACACCTCAAGGAGGTCAGTCGCATCGTCAAGGAGAAGGGGGCCTTTCTTCACAATGTCATGCCCTTGATCGCCGAGGAGGAGCACGGCACCTATTACGGCATCATGGGCCAACGTGGTCCCAATGCCAAAGAGCTGCAGGCGCTGCAGGATTCCTGCGCCGGCGATATGAATATGATGCGTCACTGCCGCCAGTGCCGGGCCGACGCGGTTGGCCTGCTCGGCGAGGACCGCGGTGCCGAATTCACCCTGGACAAGATCGAGGCGATGGAGATTGACTACGATGCGGCGATGGTCAAACGTGCCGCCGTTCATGCTGCAATCGAGGAGGAACTCCAAGCCAAGCAGAACGCCACACCGGGTGTGGTGACGGTCTCTATCGATTCGTTGAAAATGAAAACGGCAACCCGTCCGGTACTGATGGCTGTTGCCACCAAGGGGGGCGGCATCATCAACCAGCACTTCGGTCATGCCACCGAGTTTCTGGTCTACGAGGCCTCTTCCCAGGGAGTGCGTTTTATCGGACCGCGCCGCGCCGATCAGTACTGTGTCGGCCAGGACACCTGCAATGAAGATGAAAGTACTCTGAGCCGTGTGATAGCCGCGCTGGAAGGCTGCGAGGTGATGCTTAGTGCCCGTATCGGCCTGCCGCCCTATGAGGCGCTTGAGGAGGCAGGCATCCAGCCAGTTAGTGAGTATGCCATGGAGCCCATTGAGGAGTCCGTATCCAAGGTCTACCAGGAGTGGCTGGAGGCAGGAAAGCTGGACGAGTCAGCTGAAATGGGAGCCAGTGTGGCGTGAGAAAAATTACTTCATCACAAAGCAGGTCGTGTTGCACTAGTCAGGTGACAACAACTAGGAGGTGAAATATGGCACTGTCAATTGAAACCGCATGTGTTAACTGCTTCGCCTGTATGGAGGTCTGTCCGAGCGAGGCCATCATTGAGGCGAAACCGCATTTTATGATCGATGCAAAAAAGTGCAGCGAATGTGAAGGGGATTTTGCCGATCCGCAGTGCGCCAGTATCTGCCCTATCGAAGAGGCGATCTTCGCCGCTGACGGTTCTCCGCTAAACCCGCTGGGTTCACTGACCGGCATACCGGTGCCGCGTCTGTTGGAGCTTGTCCAGCAATCTACACGTCTGTGAGGAACTCAACATGGCAGTGATTATCGGCGACATTTATCGAAGCATTGAAAGTGGCTCGCGGCGTGCCAAACCCTACCGATGGTTAGCACTGCAGGTTGGCAAAATGTTAAGCAGTCGATGTAACCCATCAGCATTCCCGGAACGGGTCTGGCAACGCCATAGCGCTCTGCTGGATGCCGGATGGAAAAGCCGTCGTAATGGTTGCTGACAGAGGATAGTCCTGCCATGACCACCGTCTTTTTCTACGAAAAGCCAGGCTGTATCAATAATACCCGGCAGAAAAAGCTGCTTCAGGATGCCGGGTATGAAGTGGTTGCGCGTAATCTATTCACCGAGTCGTGGACAGCTGAACGTCTGGCGCTCTTTTTTCAGGGGATACCTGTCAGCGAATGGTTTAACCGTAGTGCACCGCAGGTCAAGGATGGCCTGGTCGTGCCGGAGCAGTTGTCGGCCGATCAGGCGATGGAGCTGATGCTTGATATGCCGCTACTGATCCGCCGTCCATTGATGCAGATAGGTGAACAGTACCTGGCAGGATTTGACGTCGACAGGGTCAACCAGGCACTGGTGATTTCATGGCCGGAGAGTGAAAAAGGCGAACTGGAACGCTGTCCGCGGACTATCACATGTTCATAATTAGGGGGATGGCATGCAAGCGGCTCAAAGTGTAGTTGTACAGCATCGCGAACAGATCAGGCGGGATATTTACAACGGGTTGAAACGCCACAGCACTGGCAAGGAACCGGCTGATTGCATCGCCCGTATGCTCGCCTCACAGGTCGTCGGCATCGGTGACATGCCTCGCTGGCTCGGTCTTTTACGGTCGGAATTTAATATCCTGATGTGGCATCTCTTTCCGGGGGCGGATATTGCACAGTTCGACCACTACGGCAATCCACTCGATAAGCAGCGCAGTGATGAGCACAACGAACTGCGCACACTGTTTCTGAGTCATGGCATAGCCGAGCCGCAGATGAATGAGTGGGTGGCGGATATTCTCATTGCCGGTTGCATGGGTGGCGACCACCTGTGGCAGGACCTCGGCCTCTGGTCGCGTAAAGACCTTACCGCGTTGATTCGAAGCGCTTTCGCCCCGCTTGCGGAGAAGAACGTCTACGACATGAAATGGAAAAAGTTTTTCTACAAACAACTCTGCATCCAGGAAGGAGTCTACACTTGCCGTGCCCCCTCTTGTCAGGTCTGCGCCGACTACCAGAGTTGTTTCGGCCCAGAGTAAAACTCAAAGCAAAGACGCAAAGTATATTGTTGCTTTGTCCTGGGCCATGAGTTACTCCTACGGGTGAGGTGAATGGATGCATTGCCCTATACAGATTCCCTGCTGTTCATACAATAAATCTTCGCGAACTCTACGTCTTTGTGCCCTTTACGATAAAGGTCTTTTCCGATGAACACCGAGCTTGAACAGCGTGCCATCGCCGCCTACCTTGGTCTTGCTATAGGTGACGCCCTGGGCGCGACGGTCGAGTTTATGACTCCGCGTGAGATTCAGGCTGTTCATGGCGTGCATAAGGAGATCATCGGTGGCGGTTGGCTTGGGCTAAAGCCCGGCTCGGTTACTGACGATACCACCATGAGCCTTGCCCTGGGTGACGCACTCCTCGAGGCGAAGGCAATCGATGGTTTCACTATCGCCAGACATTTTGATCACTGGATGCGCAGCAAGCCGGTGGATATCGGTAACACCGTGCGGCGCGGCCTGCTTAATTTTCGCAACAACGGGGCAACCACCGTTCCGCCTAACGAACATGATGGCGGCAATGGAGCCTGCATGCGCACCCTCCCCATCGCCCTGGCGACCCTGGGAAAAAGTGAAGAGGAGGTGATGGGGGCGGTAAAAACACAAGCTCACATCACCCACAACCACCCGCTCTCTGATGCAGGTACGTTCTGCGTGGTGCGTATGGTTCAGCTCATCTTGCAGGGCGCTAATATGGCATCACTTCGCCACGGTCCGGTCCATAAACTCCTGCAGTCCCACCCTGAGTTTGTGTTTCATGGCAAACACCGTGCGGAAAATCCAAGTGGCTATATCGTGCACACGCTGCGTACCGTGTTTGAATCCTTCTTTGACACCGATAGCTTTGAGGGTTGTCTGGTGGAGACGGTTGGCCGGGGAGGGGATGCCGATACCACCGGTGCCATTGCCGGTATGATCGCCGGTGCTTATTACAGTCAGGATGCCATTCCAAAACGTTGGCTCAGGAAGCTGGATGCAATGACGACTCGTCGCTGTCGTGGACAGGCATTGGCGTTGCTCAGCCTTCGTTAAATACAGAGGCTGACGCCTGGGTTCACAGTCAGGTTCGTACTATCTTCTCTTTGTATCCTCATAAGAAAACAGTTTCTGTAAAACGGACTACGGATAAATGAGTTCTTATTGTCGGCACGTTAACTGGGTTCGCTGACCACCTTGATCTTTTTTAGACTTTTCAGCATATCCGGGCTGAAAGTTGCTGAGAGACCCAGTGGTTGGCGTGGGTGGCGGGGAAAGTCTTCCGCTGCAGCCTCAAGCTCTTTCTGGTTGGCGTTGAAGTAACGAGCGGCGCGCACAATGTTGGGCAGGTTTTTAATCATGTGCCATAGGCTCCAGCGATTCTGCCACAGCCGTTTGACAAACAGGCGGCGGTAGTTTTTGCTGTTGTAGAAGTCGCGTACGACTTCGTTATAGAGGGCGTCCATCTCCTTGTTTGAAGAGAAACCCTCTGGCACAAAGATGAAGTTAAGGCAGTTCATCAGTCGCCAATCCTCATGAAAGCTGCCGGACTCACCGTTGATGCACTCCTCCCAGATGGGGGCGCCGTGTAGCGGACTGAACTTGGTCATGTTCATTTCATCGAGGTCAAGAGACAGGATGAACTCGCGTGTAGCTTCAATACTTTTCGGTGTTTCGCCGGGAAGGCCGAAAATGAAGAGTCCTTTGGCACGCAAGCCCGCGGCATGAATTTGTTCGACAGTCTTGCGCACCTGCTCCAGGGTCACGCCGGCCTTATGGCGTTCCATCATCTGCGGGTCGGCTGACTCGACCCCCATCGACACTATTAATGCACCAGCCTGCTTGAGCTTTTGTAGCATTTCATCGGAGGTATGTCCGGTGCGGATAGCGCAGTTGAATTGTACGCCGAGCGGATTTTTAATGAGCAGATCGCACAGTTCGTTGATGCGTTTTTTGTTGGCGGTGAAGAGGTCATCATAAATATTGATGTGGTAGACGCCGAAATTGTCACGCAGGTACTTCATTTGTTCGTAAATATAGGATGCCGAGTTGTATTTATACAGGCGTTCGAACACGGTGCGGTCGCAAAAGGAGCAGGTATAGGGACATCCGCGAGAGGTGATCATTGATGCTCCCCAACGCTTTTCGTAGGCGAACATCGGGAGATGGTAGTCGTGTGGAAAACCGGCAAGTTTTTCATAGGCCGGGAAGGGTAGGTCGTCCAGGTCGACGATGCGCGATCGTCGTGGGTTGGCGATGATCTTCTCACCATCGCGATAGACCAGGTTGTTAATTTTGCTTAGCTCGATTCCATCGGCGAGGTCAAGCATCGGCCCTTCACCTTCACCAATACAAAGGTAGTCGATTTCAGGAAAGTGTTTCAGCAAATCTTGTCCTACCGCCGAGACATGAGCTCCGCCGCAAATGACCTTGATATCTGTACGTTTATTTTTGATGTAGCTAATAAGCTCAACAGCATCTAAAAAAGCCGAAGTGGTGGTGGAGAAACCGATCAGCTCAGGGTGGGTTGCCAGGATCTGTTCGGCATTGGCTTCGATGGAAGCTGGGGCATAGGGGCCGAGGCAGTCGTGTACAGCGCAGGCGTGGCCGTGTTTTTCCAGCCAGGAGGCGAGTGAGAGGATGCCGATAGGAGCCATTCGGTTGGCGAGCACGGAAAAATCTGGCTGACCGGGGACAAAGTTAAAACCGGCGGGATGTACGAATGTGACTCTCATGATGTGAAAATGGCCTCTTGCCTAATCTGTATTGCTGGATGCTTGGATGCTTCGGAGTGCACTTTTGCAGTATATCGTAGCATTACTCAAGTGTTGTGGGTATTTGGATTGCGCAGGTAAGATAACGCTTCTGCATATTAAGCTTCCCTGTTCTGAGACGGTCTTTATCTTTCTTTTTCCATGTGTTGCAGAAACTGTCGGAGCGCCTCCTTGCCATTGCCGACTAACGGCTTTCCATGGGCCAGTAGCAGGTGGTCGAACTTGCGGTGAATGTGTCCCTTGAAGACCTTGACCAAACCGCATTTGACCGCTTCCGGATTATCGCCCATCAAGTAGTCCGCAACAAAGCTGAGCCGGCTTTTTTTATCGCGAACAATAGAGTCCCCAAGTGCCAGGATGCCACCTGAAAGCTGAATATGGAGTGCCGTTTCTTCCGGACACAGTACGCCTATTTCCAGCGCCTTAATCTTTCCCGGCAACTCAATCCCATGTGCAAATCCGGAGACTTTCTCGCCTTTGGTGAATTCATGCAGACCCGCCTTGTGACACCAGATTGTGCTGCCGAAGCTTTCAGCGAATTGTGTGCTGTGGCGGTAGTGATGGCGGTTCGTGAGGTAGATGTGCTGCGGAAGCTTGTGGCCGTTGAACCAGCCAAGTCCATCGGCGGGTATGCGCGGGTCGATCAAGACGGCCGGGGTTGTTGCCTCGATGTAATAGGAGTGAACATATTCCTGTATCCCTTCGTGAAAGGTCGTCCAATGAAATACGCCGGGGAGGATCTCTTTCATGTTCGCCTCGGATGGGACTGAAGCCTTGAAGCAAGTGTAGTTGATTATTTGAGCCGGAAATGGAGGGTTTGGGGACGCCGCGGCGTTATGTTGGAACGACTGTTCTGGTCGCTATTCATGCTACATATTATCGTGATCGGGAGGTCTGCTCCAACAGAAATATCTTGGTTACAAAAAAGGTTCATCGCGGAGTAGTGGGATAAGTGACTGTGCTTGATTTTGTGTCGCTAGGGCGACGTTAATTGAAAGCGGTTCTCGCACCGCAAGGCGAGGTACTCTGCAAATGCCATCCCTGGACTTTGCCCTACGGGCCAGCTCTCATCGGCCCCAGTTCGCTCCCGGTCCAATCAGGCGCGGTAGCGACACAGGCATTTCTGAAGAGTTGATTTTCCCGTTAAAGTGCGGAGAACCACAAAAAATCCCCCAATGCCGGAGGCTTGTGTTGGAGATCGCTGCTGCTCAATACTCCGCGTCGTGATAAATGTTCTGCACGTCGTCCGCGTCGTTGAGCATGTCGAGGAATTTTTCCATCATTTCAACGTCATCACCGCTGATCGGTGTTGAGCCTTTCGGTACGTACTGGATTTCATCTACCTCGAAGTCGAGCTCACCGAAGGCGTTGAGCAGTGCCTGTTTGGCTTTGTTGTATTCGGTGTGGGGGACGAATACGGTGATCTTGCCGTCTTCGTTTTCCACATCGGTGACATCCACGTCCTCTCCCAGTAGCGCATCCAGGGTGGCTTCTTCATCGCCTGTGAAGACCAGGATGGCGGAGTGGTCAAACATATGGCTGACGTTACCTTGGGTACCGAGCTTGGCCTTGGCCTTGTTGAAGCAGGTACGTATGTCGCCAATGGTGCGGTTGGGGTTGTCGGTGAGGCACTCGACGAGCACCATGCAGCCACCCGGGCCGAAGCCTTCGTACAGGGCTGGGGAGTAATCCTCTCCACCGCCACCCTTGGCCTTTTCGAGTGCCTTGTCGATGACATGGCTGGGGACCTGGTCCTTTTTTGCACGCTCGATCAGGCCACGCAAAGCGAGGTTGCCGCTCGGGTCAATGCCTCCCGACTTGGCGCAGACGTAGATCTCACGACCGTACTTGCTATAGACCTTGGTCTTGGCGGCGGCCGTTTTGGCCATGGAAACCTTGCGGTTTTGATAGGCTCTGCCCATGTGCTGGTGCTCCGAATGCAATGATGCGCGAATTATACGGGTAAATGGGGTAATGGGAAAACTTCCGCCCTCCGGTTTCTTCGTTTTGCCACCCGGGGATGCGGTCTACGGAGATTTTCGCCCAAGCCCTTCCGCAGGTAGTGCAAGACAATGGTGGTGAGCACCGCCCCACCACGACGAAGGCCGGGAGATACGCTCCAGTGTCATCATCGTGCCGCCAGCCCTTTCCGTTTTATCAGTCTAATTCCGGATGAGGCGAAATTCCCATTTCGACGAAGCATGTAACAAAGCGGAGGCGACAGTCTTAACTCATCGCTGCGTGTGATAGGGCGGCAAACTGATAATTCTCTGATCGGTTAGTGCCGCACCAATAGTGAAGTGGTAGAGGCTCTGCAGACGCTGCCCTTGGATCCCCAGTAGCTCATGCACACCGTCATCGAAGAAGCAGCCGATGCCGGTGCCGCGCAGGCCGCAGGCCTCGGCTTCCAGATAGAGCGCCTGTCCCACAGTGCCTGCTTCCCAGTAAAGTTCCCGGTAGCGCCAGGGTGTCTCGGTGATGTTTTCTTCGAACTCGGCCAGCATGGCGAGGCTGAAGGCGCTATCGCCGGCGATCGCCTGCTGGCAGGAGAGGCGTGCCGCCGTCCGTTCGGCTTTGCCGGCAATGAGCTGGTAGAGGGGCAGATGCTCGGGTGCGCTATGCACCGTTGACCATTGAAACTCCTGTCGCATTTCGTTCTTCAGCATCTCCATTGCTCCCTTGCGCCGAGGCAGTGCGTAGAGCCCGGTTGGCAGCCCCTCGACGCGGTGCACAAAAAGTATCGGATGGATTCGTGCCGGCCACGGTTGGCTATCCCATGGGGCGATGTCGGGACGTGGCAACAGGTGATCGAGCAGGCGGTAAAAATCATCCTGCGCCATCGGGGTGATGCCGTCGAAAGCCTGCGCCGAACGGCGGTAGCGAATGAGCCTGGACGCCGGTTCACTGCACCCTGAGGGCAAGGGGGGAGGGAGTTCATCATACGATGCTTGATCAGGGCCGGTGTTTACGGGCCTCATCGTCGCTTTGGCAACCTGCTCGATTACTGGCCAGTCATAAAGGTGTTTCGGATCAAGTTTATTGGCTCGACCAGCCCAGTTGTCCTGTTTTAACCGCTGGCTGTCCAGGGAGCTGATGTCGTTGGGGGGCTGGCCTGCAGGATGGATGCCGACTAGCAGATCAGGCTGTTCACGCTCCGCAGTGGTGAAATCGGCACTGCGATCCACGCCAAGAAGCTGCCCTAGCATGTTGTCGCCAATCTCATAGTGCGGCGAGATATGCCAGCCGAGGGTGGCAGCGGCATAACTGACAGCAGCGAGTGCGTGGCCGGCATCGAGCTGGCAGTAGCGGTAGGCACGCTCGCCATACTTCCACGCCTCGCGCCAGTGTACAGAACTCAGCCCCAGCAACACGGAGGGTGAGTGGTTTCCCGGCGGCGCTGTAGTGTGGCAGCGTTGTTCCAGTCCGTGCACATCGACGCGGTAGTGGTAGAGGCCATCGTTGAGGCCGTCGATACCGGCGGTGACAATATAGGCCTCGGTGGGATGGAGGTTGCCGCTGGAGGGATTGCAGCGCAACGACCATTGGGTGTGGCCATACTGTTTCCATGCAGAGAGCGCCAGGGAGATCTCCAGCAGCAGGGCGATGGAGTCCATGTTCATCGGAGTGGGGGCTACTGGTTTATCGAAGAGCGCGGAGAAGGGCAGGGTGTGCGTATCAGCAGCGAGCGGCAGTTGGATCAGAAGAGCACCATCAAAACGCCGGAAGGCTTCGGGCTGGGCTTCCCAGTCGATGGTGTCCGGCCCCTTGGCAAAGGCATCGAACCGGTGCTTGGTTCGCTCATGATATTCTGCTACTGCGATGCGCTCTTCTTCACTCATGTGTTGTCTCTGCTCAAGGGAGATGTTCTCAGTTCCTCCGGCAGACAGGTGATCGGTGGTCCCAACTCGCCGTTGTCGTTCTCGAAGCTGACCAGATAAAGGGTCAGCTCCGGATCCTCCTCCAGGTGACCGGTGTTGATTAACATGCCTAGCGTACCGGGCCTGGCAAAGACCTCGTTATCCACCGCATCCGGTACGGAGCCGTCGTTGGCGATGGTGACAGCGGCATAGACCGCATCGCCCTGTTGCAGATTCTCGATAGCCATGGTGTGTATCTCCTTTATCGTGGGGACAATTTACGTAGAGACAATGTCGCATTACAGACAATTGTCATTGCCGATCGTCACGTACCTGTAAGACATCACTTTTCCGGCATGTGTTGACGGAAGGAAATCAGTGACATGGTAGGCCGTCGTGAGAGGACAGTTGTTTCAGGAATAAAGAATGCAAGAGGTTTGCCATCATCCATATTAAACGAAGGGGGGAATGGCAGCGGCGTGAGTCTGGCCTCTCGGCGATGCCAAACCTGGACTACAGTTGTTAAGACCAACTAATCATCTGTACAGAGTATCTGGAGCGTTACCAGCTACAGCACCTCTGGGTGCGCTGATCCAAAGGCGGGACTGCAGACGATATTGATGACCCAGCGTGGAACTCACTGGTGAGGCCTGCGGTGTATAGAGATTTCTGAACCTCGGTTTTGATGACTGAGGTAGGCGCAACTGACTTGAGGTTACCCGTTATGTCCGGACTCCGTTTTGTTGTGGTCCTTTCTTTAACACTCCTTGCCAGTGCCTGTAGCGATGATGCGGCGTTTGTCGGCGGCGGGACACGTCTGAATGAAATCGGCTACCAGATAAAACAGCTGCAATTTTCATGGCCGAGTGTGCCTGATGCCGAGACATACCGGATACTGGAAAATCCTGATGGTGTATCAGGCTATACACCCATCACCGGCAATTTACCTGCCACCACGTTCTCCTTCAACCGTGACATTGCTGTCCATCTGCAGGACTGGAATAACGTCAGTTACATACTGCAGTCATGCATTGGAACTGACTGCGCCAGTTCCACCGCCAGATTTGCCACGGACAGTGTTGCTGCGATCGGCTATTTGAAGGCCTCGAATACAGGGAGGGAGGACAATTTCGGTCAGGCGGTGGCAGTCAGTGGGGACGGTAACACCGTGGCGGTTGGTGCACCAGCGGAGGACAGTGAGCCAGCACTCGGAGCGAGTAACGATAATTTTCCCGACAGCGGCGCGGTCTATCTCTTCACCCGTGTGGGAGATGTCTGGGAGGGACCTGTTATGCTCAAGGCCTCCAATGCAGGAAGTAATGATCAATTTGGTTACGCGGTGGCCTTGAGTAGTAATGGGGACAGGCTGGCCGTTGGCGCCAGGAATGAAGCAAGCGCTGTTGCCGCAGAACCAGCGAATAATTTTGCCGCTGGAGCAGGTGCGGTCTATATCTTCGTGCGCGATAGCAATGGTGACTGGAGCGAGGAGACCTATATCAAGGCTTCCAATGTGGAATCGGGAGACAATTTTGGCTGGGCGGTGAGGTTGAGCAATGATGGCAATATCCTCGCGGTGGGGGCGCCCGGTGAGGATGGGGAAACAGGTCTGCTGAGCAATTCAGGAGCTGTTTATACCTTTGTCCGTAATGGTACGAGCTGGCCTCAGCAGGATTATGTGAAGGCCTCCGATGCTGCGAGTGAAGATAGGTTTGGCAGTGCCTTGAGTCTTAATGCCGGGGGAACACTGCTGGCGGTGGGAGCTCCGCAGGAGGACAGTGGTACGAATACAAATAATGGTGCGGTCTATGTCTTCTCTTTTGGCGGTTTGACATGGAGTCAAACAACCATACAGCATGCATCCAACAGCGGGAGCAATGACAACTTTGGGACTTCAGTTGCGCTCTCAAGTAGTGGCACCAGCCTGGTTGTCGGTGCCCCCTTCGAGGACAGCGATGGCCTGGGCGACAATGACAATGAACTCAATTCCGGGGCAGCCTATATCTTTATCAATAACGGCGGCTGGCTGGAGCAGGCGATGATCAAGGCCGGGGTCGTAGATGCGGGCGACCAGTTTGGGGTTAGTGTGGCGTTCGGCACTTTTTCCGGCGACATTGCGGTGATCGGTGCCGATCAGGAAGATGGGGCGGCTGCGGGTGTCGGTGGCGATCCGCAACTCAACACCGCCAACGATGCCGGTGCCGCTTACGTTTTCACCAGAGAGGCAGGGATCTGGACGCCGCATGCTTACCTGAAGTCATCGAACACGGGGTCTGCTGATCGCTTCGGTACTGCAATGGCGATAAGTGTCGATGGTCAAACGCTGGCCATTGGCGCGATGGGTGAAGACAGTGCAGCGATCGGGATCGGCGGGGAGCAAGGTGACGGAGTCAATTCCGGTAACTCCGGGGCGGTTTATCTCTATTAGCCGGTTGCGGTGGCGAGGTGATGCCCCGTTGTAAAAGGAACTTCACCTCGAACTTCACCATTACGCCGAGTTTGTCATACGGAGTTTTTTCGACACCTTGTTCTTTAGGTAATCAAGAAACTCTTCGCTATTTTCATACTCCATTCGCTGAATGAATGCGGTCACCTGGTTGGTGAGAGTGCGCACCGCGTTGACCTCCTCGTGAGGGCGGCCACAAGCGCGACATTTGTCACCATCCTCGGTGCAGGCGCCACGGCTGACGCAGGACTTGAATCGGTACACCATACTCTTTACGCCTCGACCGGCTCGGGGATGTCGACTCCGAAGGCACTCATGAACCCGGCCAGGGGCATATCGATCACCTCGATCCCCAGCTTGTTCTTGCAGAAGCGCTTTTCCTTGTCGGTGGCATCGGGGATCACTGCCCAACCACCTTCTTTTGCATGGCCGTAGATGAGGTCGGCTAGCACCATGCGCTCGGTGTCGCGGGTAAGGCGCAGGCCGAGCAGCAGGTATTTCTTCTCCTTGCGGTATTCCTTGAAAAACTTCGGCACACCGAAACCGCCCATCAGCTCGGTAATGTAGTCGACGTAGTCGGCATCGGAGGCGATGTAGTTGGCCTCCGGCTGTGGAGAGCCCATGGGTTTGAGCAATAGCGGCAGGGAAGGGTCTGCCTCTTCATTGGTGATCTCTTTATAGGCGCGGCCATCGTAGTAGTAGAGCTTGTAGCGGAAGTCGGTGCCGCCGATGCGGGCGATGCCGATCATCAGATTGTGCGGCGTGTCGCTGTAGCTTTGCTGCAGCTGCAAATCGCGATTGATGTCGACGACGCAGGCGGGCTTGATCGCCTTTATCCAGTCATGCAGCGGCGCGCGCGTCCATTCGGTCTCTCCATAGAATTTATTGAGAAAACGAGTGACGAAACTGCGCCCGCGTTTTAACTCCTGGTTCATCGCCGCGCGGGGAAATTCGTACATCAGTTTCGGCGCCATCGGCTTGCCGCCATTCATCGCGATGATCAGGCTGTCGCTGTCGGCAGGAATCGGTTCGCCACTTTGTGCGTTGACCGAACCGGTGAGTGCTTGGGCACCCAGATAGGGGGTGATACTGCCGTCGCTGAGGCCCTTCTTAATCGTATCGATCAGTTGCTGTTCCATGATTCCGCCCATTGCTGTTGATGGATTTACTGGGTTATCAGCAAATATCGGGCCGGATCGTAAGGCTTTGATTTTATGAGAAGTGAATGTTTGGTCGTGTGAATTTGTCGCAAAGGCGACAAACAAAAATGACCTGTGGGACGTCGTCCTACACGCGGAATCCTGCATCCTCTTTGCCGGATACGAGCTGGATTTGCACCCTAAAGCCGTCTATCTCAAACAGGTAAATTCAGCCGGTGATGACCAAGAATCTCATTCATCCTGTCCTCACCCACTCCAGCCTGTTGCGCAAACGCCGGCCAACGCGCCACAGCATCTCTTACTTCTTCGTAAATCTCATTAGGCTTTGATACGCCGATGGACTGGCCGACTGCCAGTAAATCACCCACGGTGAAGTGATCGCGTTTGCCGTTGATCGTCATTTGGTGATGATTGGTCCACGTGCCTTTCGGGTTATGCGCATAGGTCACGTCAAAGGCAGGGGAAAGCCGCCACTGGCCGTCGGGCGCCATGAGAAAGGCAATGTTCTTTGAATGGTCGTCCTGATTTCTGGCCAGCACATTGAACAGCATACGGCGATATTGCTGCAGGGCCTCGGCCTTAGAGAGGCGCAGGCGGCGCATCACCTGAAACGCCTGTTCATATCCATAGGATCCGGCCATGTTGAAGTCGTAATGGGCGATACCGCAGAGCGATTGCATGTGCAGTTTGCGGCCATCCGGGCGGTCGAAACGGCGGGTCATGAAGTGGGCGCGGCCGTTCTCTTTGAGCAGCCGGCACTCGCTCATTTCGATCCCCGCCGCTGTGGCCATCAGGTGGTAGGCGTACTCGATGCGGCCATAGCCCTCGGTTTTACCCAGTTCCAGATCGCTCACCCCGTCGAACTTAAGCAGCCAGTGGTCGTAACCGGGGGGAATCTCTGACTGGCCGGAGAGGACACGGCCATCCGCGTTGATGGCGATAATCGCTTTGGCGCGGGCGCCACCGGCGGAGGTACCGACGCGCAGGATATCGAGCATGGCATCCTGTCCGCTGCCGCCCAGTTGGGTATCGAGTCGGCCACGGGTGTTTGTGACCTCCTGCGCCAGGGCCATCAGCTCCGCGATCTCCACGGGTACGGCCTGTTCGATTTTGTTATTAAACGGCGGGGCAAACTCCAGCGCACCCATGCCGCGGCTGCCAGTATAGCAAAGACGCTCCACCGGGGTGAAGTCGCCACTGCGGCGGCCATTCCGGGCGAGCCAGGCATCGATGATGGCGTTACCGAACTTGTCGGGCAGGGCATCCGCCAGCATACCGGGCAGGCCGCTGAAGGTCTCCCGGCTCAGGGAGGGAAACTGGAAAATCTCGCCTACTGCCACGTCATCAAGGGGCATCATCAGTGGGGCGACATCCAGCCCGGACTTGAGGAATTCCGGCTCGAATTCAAAGGAGGCGTAGCCGCGCTCCGCGTCCCAGGCCACGGCCCCGACCGATTGGCCCCAGAGGCTAATATTGGCGACATCGACGCGGTCTACCATGAGCCGGCATCCTTGTTGGTGGAGGAGGGGGTGTCCTTGCTCGCGCGTTTGGACGCCCGCTTCCGGGTACGCGTGGCGCGCTTCGCCTTGGCCATGGCGAGTGGACTCTGCTGTGGCTCTGGCAGGAAGGCATCAATCCCGTCGAGGGCGTTGAGTTCACGCAGCACGGCAAGGAGGTTCTCGATTTTTCCCCGGCCGCTCTCCAGGGCCTGGATGGTACCGACGCTGAGGGTGGTGCGCTCCGCAAGCTGGCCCTGGGTGCGATTCTTGCGCAGGCGCAGGGCGCGCAGACGTTGGCCGATCAGTTCGGCCAGTTCGGTATCGGTAAGGGCATAGTAGTCCATGCAGATGTACCCATATTTCTGTGTGTTAGGTGAGTAAATTGCTCTTAATGCGCAAGTTTATGTACTTTATATAACACCTCGGGAGAGAGGTTGCAATAACACACATAAATTTTGGTGTTAAAGAATAGTATTCTGGTTAATATGCAGAAACCTGTGTTTTAGTTACCCGGCTTCTGCAAGCGGTAAGGTACAGGCCTGCCTTGCCGAGCGTATCGAGCAGATGCTGGGTTTAACCCGTGCACGTAGCCAAGCGAAGATTGTTTCGCTGGAACAATTCATTAAGAAACATTGCTGGATGAGGAAAAGCACACGACCTATCGGACTGATCCTGGATCTGATGTGGACTTGGCCCAAGTGCTGAGTATGGGGTTAAACTCGCGATAGAAGCAGGTGAAGATGACAGTCCAGAGCAAATCGTTTTACGGCCAGGAGCGGACATCTCACTAGATGGGCTGCGATAGTCGCTATTTCCATTAAAGCGGAAATAGATGGATAGTGTTTCTGTAGTCAGCAAACGGCCAGGAGCGG
>JBFFNE010000039.1:0-25007 GCA_041563315.1 Thiohalomonadaceae bacterium | reverse complement strand
CGAGCGTTTTAAGTAGCCAGCGCAACGCCTTGCCCTTGTTCCAGTCAATGTTCGGTTGTAGCTCGTAGACCTTCTTGCCTTTGGACAGGCGTAACTGCATGTGTTCGTGCAAGATGTTGGCAACCGTCTCCTTGATCTGCGTTATGGCGGACTCAGCAACCTGCCGGTAATGCACCGCTATGGAGAAACGTTTGCGCTCGACCAGGCAACCTTCGATAGCCGCCAATTGCTCACTAAGTTCGCGTTCCGCCTGGTCAAGCAGTGACAGATATTCCGTACCCTGCTCAAACTGGACATGCTCCTGGCCGGGTCCGGCGATATCGAAGCCGTGACTGCCCGCATAGAAGATAGTGTCGATAGCGACTCGCTGCTGGACATCGCTGAGATCGCGCCCGCTGATCACAGCAATCGTGCATACTCTGGACAAACGCTCCAGTGTGGCATGCATCGCCTCAGAGAGTCTGGCCCTATCGGGACTCGCCACAATAGGGGTCAGTGTGCCATCATAATCCAGGAACACGGCTAATTGCTTGTCCTTCTGTGGCACGATACTATCCAGGTGCTGCAGGGCATGGGACAGTATGTCCTGGATTTCCTTGTCATCTTCGACACAATCCAGCTCAGCAAGATCGGTGACAACTATATCGGCGCCGTGTTCGAGCAAGGCCTCCTCTTGTCCATTTCTGTCGACGCCGACCACACAACCAAATCGCCCCCGACGCCCCGCCTCGACACCGGAAAGTGCATCTTCGACGATTAGTGCGTTTTCAGGAGCCACATCAAGACGGCGCGCCGCTTCGATAAAGATGTCCGGGTCAGGCTTTCCTTTCAGCCCCCCCGGACCGATATCCGTGCCGTCAACCCGCGCATCAAATAACATCGCAATATTGGCCGCTTCGAGGATCTCGGCACAATTACTACTGGAAGAAACCACCGCTGTCTTTATTCCATCGCGGCGCAGATGCTGAACAAGGCTAATGCTAGTCTCGTATACATCCACGCCTTGTTGCCTGACAAGTTCAAGAAAATATTCATTTTTACGATTCCCCAAACCGCACACAGTTTCTGTTCCCGGGGGATCCTGCGGCGAACCATAGGGGAGGGTGATATTGCGCGAAGCAAGAAAACATGCAACCCCATCATAGCGTGGCTTTCCATCCACATAGCGTCGGTAATCGTTTTCACCATCAAAGGGAATACATTGTGTCGAGTTTTTCACGGCTTGTTGCTGGAGAAAGGCATCGAAGATCACTTTCCAGGCCAGGCTATGTACCTTTGCTGTGCGGGTAAGCACCCCATCCAGGTCGAAAATAGCGGCATCGTAGTTCCGTGAGAACAACGGGCTGGAGCCGTCGCATACCCGGTGTGTTTTCTCGACCGCGTTCAACGAAACGCACCCGATTTATTTCGTGCAGCAGAGTGGTTAACGCAGTCGCAAGGGATGTCATCGTTCATCGATCAGTCCTTATTAAGAAGGATTTTCTTGTTCATCAGGGGCAATAGCAAGCTCCCCTCGGTTACCACACCAGAGCTTCCAGACCATCGCCGTGAATATTCCGAGCTGTTTTCGCAAATGTAGACGAGCTTTGCCCAGATTGCCCATGCGGTGATGAATGGTGAGGGGTATGGAACGCCGTTTCATCACAAAGCGGCTGGTCAGAACTGCCACTCAGGTGGATACCGTATTGACAACGCGACAGGGGGTTCTACACCTTTTCCGTGGAACGCCAACAAAAAGTGCCGAGTATTTCCTTAGGTACAGGCTAAAAATCATGACTTGTTGGAAGGGGTATATAACATGACTGGAGCACCGGTTTCAGGGATCACCGCCTATTTGCAGCGTTTAAAGGGTGTACGATTGCGTCAATCTCGCGAGAGCGAAGAGCCCGTCATCCCGGTACACAAACTGCAAGAGCAAACCATGGTCTGCTTTCATTGTGGAGCGGTGTTCCATGAAGACCATTGGACATGGGATGCCAGGCCGAACAACTCCAGCGAAACACTCTGCCCGGCCTGCCTGCGTGTTCGTGATCGTGTGCCGGCAGCCATCCTGACAGTACGAGGCGACTGTCTCACTGAGCACAAGCCCGAGATCATGAAATTGATTCATGAAAAAGTGCAAAAAATCGGCAAGCAATATCCCCTCAAGCGGATTATGGATATGGAGGATGATGAGACGGAAGCGGTTTTTGCTTTTACTGATGAGCAACTGACGCGTGAAATAGGGGATGCTTTGCATAAGACCTACGATGGTGTTCTCGATTTCCAATACAGCAAAGACAACAGCCTGCTCAGGATAATTTGGCAACGTTAAGGTCATGGCCTGCATACCACCCAGTGTCTGGCGCTAGCAGTATCCCTGTAGAGAGGTCTGTTTCGGTCAAGTTATGGAAGGTACATTTCTCACATCACACCGGGCAGTTCACACAGATTGCCCAAAGCCCAGGAAAGGAGAGTCAAATGTCTACTGCCAAAGTTATTGAAATCAGTGCCGAGTCATCCACCAGTTTCGAAGATGCCATAAGTCAGGGGATTGCCAAGGCCTCTAAAACGGTTCACAACATCAAAAGTGCCTGGGTCAAGGAACATCAGGTCAAGGTGGAAAACAATAAGGTCGTCGCCTTCCGGGTTGACCTGAAAGTGACTTTTATCCTGGACTAAAGCCGGAAGGGTGTTGGAGCAACCTACCGCGCCAGGGCGCGAAAGGGGCGCGGTCGTCTGCCTTTATTCTGCAGAGTTGACATTGCCTAAGGTAATACTATTGCTTTATACATCCTTTGCATTATGCAAGTGAGACAGGGTGAATGTTCACCGCCAACAATGTCTATCAGACTAGCAGGACACGCAGCCATGACAGGACCATCCAAATCGAAACAGAACGATTACCTCCACCAGGGAAGAAGGGATCGCTTGATCAAGGAGATGGATCACGACCCTTACCATTCCAAGAAAAAAATCAGTGAACCGGCCGTTTGTACCGAATGCGGTGCCGTGTTTCACAATGGGCGCTGGAGTTGGGATCCGCGCCAGGCAAATTCCCAGGAGGTACTTTGCCCGGCATGCCATAGAATCCTGGATCGCGTTCCCGCAGGTTTTCTGACGCTGAGTGGTGAATTTCTTGATCAGCACAAGGAGGAGATCATGAATCTGATCCAGAACAAGGCGAAGGAAGAGGGCAAGGAGCATCCACTCAAACGCATCATGGGCATAGAAGAACAGGAGTCCGCACTGGTATTCACCTTCACTGATGCGCACCTCACCCGTGGGATTGGTGAAGCCTTGCACAAGGCATACGAAGGCGAACTCGATTATGAGTATACCCAGGAAGACATCATGCTCAGGGTCAGCTGGCATCGCTAGCCAATGCCTTCGTTAGGCATCAACAGTTCCTCCCGAGGAGGGAAATCCGCTCGGCGCTATGGTTTCTGTCCGCGATGTGCTTCAACGTCGTGATGGACATAGCTCATGAACACTGACCGGTGTTTCCCCAGGTATGACATTGATTAACAAGGGCAGTTGATGTCCCGCTTGCACCTGGCAATTATCGGTTTCGGACGATTGGGCAAGGCATGCGCCCATGCCATCCTGCGGGATGAAATGTTTCATCTTGTCGGTATCGTGCGCCGCCCGGAGCGCTGTGCCGAAGTGCTTGCTCCTTCGCTGCGAGATGTGACTGTCGCCGATCATATCAGTGAACTCTCCCGAGTGGATGCGGCGCTGCTATGCCTACCCGCCGAGATGATCGTGGGCGCGGCCCATGACCTGCTGCAACAGGGAATACCCATTATTGAATGTGCCATCTTCCACGGCGACGATTTCATTGCGCATAAGGACGCCATAGATAGACTTGCGATCCGCTATAAGACCTCCGCTATCGTCGGTGCCGGATGGGACCCGGGTGCACTTTCCCTGTTTCGCAATCTGTTCGCGCTATTCTGCCCTCACGGCCACACGGAAACTACACGGCGCCCAGGTATTAACCTGCACCACAGTAGTATTGCGGGTGTCATTCCTGGTGTAAAAGGGGCCATGGCGACAGAGCAGCGATCGGTCGATGGGGTGAAACAGAACTACCTCTATCTCGAACTGGAGGAGGGGTTTGATGTTCAACAGGTGGAGCAGGCGATCCGGAACGATCCACTTTTTATCGGCGAAGAGGTCCTGACCTTTCCCGTTGACAATATTGCCACGCTGGAAGAAGAGGGGCATGGAGTGGTTATGGAGCGCCGTGGCTCTGCCGGCACCGCGGATCATCCACTGTTTCTGCTGGAGGCACGCTTCTCGGAATACGCACTGAGCGCGCAGGTTATGCTATCGGCGGCACGGGCAATCCAACATCGTGCCAAAAGGGCTTTCAGCCTGTTTGATCTTCCTGTCGGTGCACTGTGGGGAGAATTCAGGGAACTGGCGGAAGAGGAGTGGGAGTGAGACAGAGTCTATTTAATGGGCTAACCATATAGCCTGCGCACACATGGTTCACTCGTTCCTCGTCTCTGTTATGTTCTTTTACGCATTCCCACGCTCTGCGTGGGAATGCTTCATGGGACGCTCAGCGTCCCGTGGACCATACTCGTGACGCGCAGCGTCACCTTCGGCAATGCACATACCGCAAAAGAAAAATGCCAGGTAGCCAGAGAACGTGAAGCATGGCGCTTTAGGCAAGCTGCGCTGTGGTGTTGAGGTTAGGGGCTGCGGGTGGGGCAACTTGGCCTACTTGGCACTCGCATAAGTATGTTGTTGCCATGGTGGAATGATTAACCGTAGGAGGTAGGCCATGCAGATCAGCTCACAAAAAAAACGTAAACATGTTCTTATTATCAGCGCCGATGGCTTTGAGGACAGTGAACTGCTTCAACCCTATCAGCAACTCAATGAGGAGGGGGTCACGGCCGATATCGCATCCCTCCAGACAGGCACCATTACAGGCAAGCATGGCATGGAGGTCAACGCCAATATAACGGTAGAGGACGTCAATCCCGACGACTATGACATGCTGCTTCTGCCAGGCGGCAAGGCACCGGCCGATTTACGCAAACATCAACGTGTACTGGATATCGCACAGCACTTTTTTCAGACTGGGAAGTCTGTAGCGGCAATCTGTCACGGCCCGCAAATCCTGGTCAGCGCCGGAGTGATGAAAGGCCGGATGGCCACTTCTGCGGGTTCTGTTGCCGAGGAGTTGAAAACGGCAGGGGCCGATTACCGTGATCAGGCGGTGGTTACGGATGGTAATCTCATCACCTCACGGAAACCGGATGACATACCCGCTTTCATGAGGGAGATACTGGCACGCCTGAAGCTGGGGTAAGAGCAAGGGATTGCTTGTGCTCCTTGTGACCGCATAGCACCGAAAAAACACTCAACAATTTGTGCATGAGTTAGTGATCTCTTTTACTTAACATCTCCTGCAATATCCTGGCGTTTTTCGCAGCGTAACCCGATTCGTCATTGTCGAAGTAGCAGAAAACTGCCTTGCTCTGGGCCATCCAGGAGGATATGGCTCCAGCCCAACCTGCCAGTGTCTGCTTGTCATAATCCCCCTGATAGGGCCCGTCCGGGCCATGCAGGCGAATATAAACGATATTGCCGGTCACCTCTTTGGGGGAAAGATAGCCATCGAGTTCATAGATACAAAATGCCGCCCCATGACTAGCCAACAGCTCATAGCACTGCTCGTTCAGCCAGCTTTGATCACGAAATTCGAAGGCATGGTGATAATCCTTACTCAACGCGTCGAGAAAACAGGACAGCCTTTCATGATTGTAATGCCAGCGTGGCGGTAACTGGAACAACAGTGGACCAAGTTTGTTGCCGAGAACACTAATCCGCTCATACAGGGCTCGCAAACTCTGTTGTGCGTCGTTAAGTTTTTTCATATGGGTGATGTAGCGGCTTGCCTTGACGGAAAAAACGAAGCCAGCAGGGGTACTCTCACGCCAGTTTTCAAACGCGGCGGTGGACGGCAGATGATAGAAGGCATTGTTAAGCTCGACACTCATAAAGTGCCGACAATAATGGTCCAGCATCTCCCCAGTCCTGATATCCGCTGGATAAAAGGATCCTTTCCAGTGAGCGTAGGACCAACCGGAGGTGCCGATATGCCATGAAGATGCAAAATTGCGCATGGATATCACCTGATAAAGTGATGTCTTCAAGCATAGTCACCCTCAGAAAAAACGACCATGAGATCACAGTGCTGCCAGTTCCCCGCACTGGTCTCATCACCCCACAAGGGTATACCAAAAAATTTTCTCACGACTTCCTTGTTTTACCTGCGTCATCGTTGCCCAGGCGAACTATTATTCTCAATGAATCCCCCTGTTGTATGAAGGTGGGACGGCCGTCGTGAACATCACGCCTCTTCCATTTAATCCTGAAAGGAAAGCATTATGGCCCGACTTTATGTCAAGCCCTCATACCATAATTATGTACGTAACAATCGTACCTGCTTTGCTGGCGAGGTCGCCGCTAAGGAGAAATACGTCTGTCGCCAATGCAACGCCGGTACCGCCGTAGTCAAGGGCGAAGTGTTGCCACTCTGTCACACCTGTTTTGGCAGACGCTTCACGCCACTTTAAATGCCGATATCATGAGGGTGTCCGCATCAGGGTCGTTGGCTGGCGCAGCCCCCCTGAGGGTATTCCTCTGTGGGGATGTAATGACGGGACGGGGGATCGATCAGATCCTGCCTCATCCCTCGGCGCCACGTCTGTATGAGCCCTACGCCGTTCATGCCGGTGACTATGTGGCCCTGGCGGAGCGAAGAAACGGCCCATTACCTCGATCGGTAGCTTATGACTATATATGGGGCGAGGCACTGGCGATTCTGGAGCGGACCACCCCGGACCTGCGCGTGATTAATCTGGAGACAGCCATCACTACCAGTGAAGCATTCTGGTCGGCCAAGGGGATTAACTACCGTATGCACCCGGGGAATATCCGCTCTCTGACAGTGGCCGGAATCGATTGCTGTGTGCTCGCCAATAACCATGTCCTGGATTGGGGATACGCCGGGCTGAACGATACGCTTGAGGTGTTGCATGCGGCGGATATTCAAACGACCGGTGCAGGCCGCACCCTAACCGAAGCAGAAACACCGGCAACCTTTGAGGTGGCAGGCAAAGGGAGGGTGCGGGTCTTCGCTTTCGGTCATGGTAGCAGCGGCATCCCACCCTCATGGGCGGCATCGGACAACCGGGCAGGGGTGGCACTGCTGGATAATCTTTCGGCGAAGGCTGTGCAGAGAATCACCGAGCAGGTGCATCTGCACAGGCGTCCCGGCGACATCGTCATCGTCTCTATCCACTGGGGAGGCAATTGGGGTTATGCCGTATCTCAAGAGCACCGTCAGTTTGCCCATCAGCTTATCGACGAGGCCGGCGTGGACGTGGTGTATGGCCACTCATCACACCACCCTAAGGGCATCGAAGTGTATCGGGAAAAGCCGATCATGTACGGCTGCGGCGACCTGCTCAACGACTATGAGGGGATCTCAGGTTATGAGGAGTACCGAGATGATCTCAGCCTGATGTATTTCCCCGCCTTTTCTCCAACTTCCGGTACACTGGTTGGCTTCGAGTTGGTCCCAACCCTGATCCGTAACTTCCGCCTCAACATTCCCCCGACAGAGGACCTCCTTTGGCTGGAGGCGATGCTGAACCGGGAAGGGAGACAGTTTGAAACTGGGGTAAGTCTCACTGACAGGCACACCCTGGAACTGCATTGGTAATACCATCTCGGCTAGCGGTATGCCATGGCCCGTCTCAATTTTGCCAGCCTGTCGGTCGGCTGATTATGTCGTCAGCGGAAGCGATTCAACGCAAAGCATTGGAACTGGACGGCCAGCTTGCAACCCCCTTCAACCGCAGGTCGTCACAACACTCGAGCCACAAGAGATGCCGTTTTCACGAGACAACAGCTATTCCTCACACCGGTAGTCGAGTAGTGCCAGCCCTTCACTGAGATAGTCCGCCACCAAAGGGGTAGCGATCATATTGGTGATGGTCTGTTCATCCCATGAATCCCGGGCGTCACGGATGGCAACCTCCCATTCGTCCACCTCGTAGTCACCACGACCCAACCACATCAAAGCCAGGAGCTCACAGGCCTGATCGGATTCGAGATCATTGATCGCGTAAACCATCTCCTGGTAGCTGAAGTCATCGATATGATCTGCCAGTACTTGGCGACCCCAGTCATCCGCAGGACTGTTAGGGATCTCGGGAATCACAACGCCCTCCTTGACGTGGAACTCGTGAGCCTTGTTTATAAGGAAACAGACGTTTTCCGGATTGACTGACAGCATTCCCGTTCTCCACGCTCTCGTCAGGAGGCATCAAGGGTTAAGGGGGCTTTGATAACCAAACCTGTAGGCCCCAGCTCAACCTGTCTCATTATTTTTCAACGATAGACTATCTAAAGGAAAATGAAAGCGAAGCGACTTGTCGCTCCTCGCATGAGTCTGTACTTAAAGGCGGCAGCTGAATCGTTCGTCCAGTCTCCTTGTGGGAACCGATCTCTGATCCTACAGTTAGGGCATAGTCCTATTACCACAGAGGGTACGAAGATGGCGTTCAGCGAAGAGTTTATCCAGCAAGTCTGGGAGAAAGGCCGTGCGGTAAATGAGCATGATAGCAATGAATGGCGCAAGGATGAATGCGGCGCGTGGATCCATCGCTCAAGTTACGGTAGCCTAAATAATGAGTTTGGCTGGACCATCCGAAATGTGGTCGCGGGTGGAGAGGACACTGTTCAGAATCTCAGGCCGTTCCACCGGGAGAATGACTTCAACCGCAATACGGCTGAGGCACATTGCAAGGTGATCGCGGACAGGCAGGGCATTCCTCCCACGGCGCAGGTTAACACTCCGGATAACCTCAAGACCTAATGCCTCCAATTACTCGCGTCTCAGCGCTTTTTTCAATTCGCGCAGCTTGTAAGTGTTGATAACATCGTCCGCCTCCAACCAGCCTCTTCGCGCCTGATCGATGCCGTAACGCATATTGAAAAACCCGGCCGTGCTATGCGAGTCGGTGGAGATGGCGAATTTCAGCCCCATCTCCTTGGCCACCTTGCAGCGGATGTCGTTGAGATCCAGACGGGCCGGTTGAGCATTGACCTCGAGGTGAACACCGCGCTCTTTGGCAGCCCGTATTACACGCTCCACATCCACCTCATACTCATCCCGCTCGTTGATCAGCCTGCCGCTGGGGTGGGCCAGTATGGTAAAGAGGGGATTATCCATCGCCCGGATGATCCGCTCGGTCTGTTTCTCGCGAGAGAGATTGAATTTGTAGTGCACGGCACAGACCGTAAAATCCAGTTCCTTGAGGACGCTATCAGGTAGATCCAGCTGTCCATCTTCGAGGATGTCCACTTCTATCGACTTGAGAAGGGTAAAACCATCCAATTCGCTGTTCAATTCAGCGATCTCCTCCAGCTGCTGGCGCAGGCGCTTCTCATCCAAACCCTTAGCAACGGCGACATGCCTTGAGTGGTCGTTGATCGAGATATACTCATAACCGAGTTCTTTGGCCGCGGCGGCCATCTCCTTAATGGCGTTGCGTCCATCCGTGGCGATGGTATGGCAGTGCAGGTCACCACGGATATCCTCGAGTTTGATCAGTTTCGGCAACTGATTTTTGCGGGCCGCCTCGATCTCGCCGCGGTTCTCGCGCAGCTCTGGCTCGATGTAGGGGAGACCGACCTTGGCGTACACCTCCTTTTCGGTCTTGCCGGCGATGCGCTTGTCGCCCTCGAAGACACCATACTCGTTGATCTTGTAGCCCTCCTTCACTGCGATCCGGCGCACCTCGATATTGTGCTCGCGAGAGCCGGTGAAGTACTGCAGCGCCGCGCCGTAACTCATCTGAGGTAGGACACGCAGATCCACATGGAGCCCCGAACGGAGCACCACGGTGGAACGGGTCTGACCGCGGGAGATCACCTCCTTGACCTCCTCGAACTCGGTGAAGCGCCGCATTACCGGTGAATCCTTCCTGGCGGTTACCAGGATATCCAGATCACCCACCGTCTCCTTGCGGCGGCGAAAGCTGCCGGCCACGGTCAGGTCTTTGACCCCGTCGACGCCTTTCAGGTATTCACTCAATGAATTCGCCAGCTCTTCAGCGGCAGACAGCCTCATCCGCTTTTCCCTACCGGTATAGCGTTCGATATGCTCGAGTATGCTCGCCTCGGTCTTCTCTCCAAAGCCTTCCAGTTCATGGATCTTGCCGTCCTTGGCCTTGCGTTTGAGATCCTCCAGCGAAGTGATTTTCAACTCACGGTACAAAATTTTGACCCGTTTCGGTCCCAACCCTTCGATCGCCATCAATTCACTGAGCGCGGCAGGGGTACGTGCCTTGACCTCTTCGAGCAGGGGGAGCTTTCCGGTCTTGAGTATGACCTTGATCTTTTCGGCCAGGTCATGGCCGATAGCAGGCAGCTTGGAAAGGTCTTCACCGTCATCGACCAGGCTCTTCATGCTCCGGGAGTATTGGCGAATGGTCAACGCGGCATTTCGGTAGGCACGGATGCGGAACGGGTTGGCATCCTCAATTTCAAGCAAGTCGGCTAGCGTATCGAAGAGATCGGCAATCTCCGCGTTGTGTACCGACATAGCAGGTCTCCAGGGGTTCTGCAGCTTATCTGAAACCATCTGTCATAACGTGACAGTTGTCAGGAATTGTCCGGAAAGAGGATGCCTGGAAGTATAGACAATAGTGCAGTGACTGAAGGGGAGGAGGTCCGATGCCGTTGTGCGTGAGAAAATGAATACCCGGACATCCAAACGGCAGAGTCTGTCACGGATCAGGTTATTCAATTTTGGTGTTGCGTCACATAACGGAATCACATTATTGCTTTAGACTCTGATGCGGCATACTGTAAGACGGTGACGGACAGAACGAAAATATCCGGCATCGTGATTACGGCAACCACACAAACAAAGAACAAATCACAATATCAAGACGCAATGCCATATAGCATTATTAGAATATTCTAAAGGGAACCTACATTAGAGGAGCAAACGATGCGCAACCTTTATATATGGCCAGACATGCCATTTCTTTCCATTTTGATGCTAGTAAGCACCAGTATGGTGTTTCTCTATTTTGCTCGAGCTCCCTTGCATCAGGCACTGGACAGCCTCAATGACGGCATCGCGGGTGGACTGACAAAGATCTCGGACTGGATCAAGTCTGTCGTAGTGAAACTTCGCGAAAAAAACAAAAGAGTATTGCTGGAATCTAGCATTGCCGATAGCGAACAGAAGATCGCCCAGGAATTCAAGCGCATGGAGGCAAGCTATACCAGGCACCTTGCCGACTATCCTTCGCTGCACCTCAAACTCGATGAAAGTATTGCCAACATTGATTCTGATTTTAAAGAGTGTGGACAAGTCGTCCCGGAAGCGCCGGGCTGGAGTGATGCCGTCGAGTCCATAGCACGAATGAAGGGGTCAGCTTCAGGCGACAGAGTTATCGAGAAAATGCTGAAAGAGCTACACAAGTCTGCCGTTGAAGGTGAAAAGGCAGCCTTGTCAGAGATGCGCAAAACAGCCTCCAAGCGACACAAGATTCTCTCCTCGTTGGCACCCACATGGACAAAAATCCTCAAGCTGATGAATGTGGTAAGTACCAAGGTCGAACTGGTGCTTGAAACGACTGGCAAAATCGAAAAATACATGCAGGAGTACAGCAAGGTCAGGCATGGCGGAGCGGATTCAATCGATATGCTTTCAGCCAAAGCAACCAAATTATTCATCTTCTCCCTGCTGGTGATTCTGGTGGCAGGATTCGGTGCCTTCATCAATTTCCAGCTTATTGCCTTGCCCATGTCCGAACTCGTCCCGGCGGGGGCACGTGTACTCGGGCTGCAGGTGTCGGATGTTTCGGCCCTGGTAATCGTGGCACTGGAGATTGTTCTGGGCATCTTTCTGATGGAAGCCTTGGGTATCACAGGTATTTTCCCGCAAATCGCCGGCATGACGATCAGCAAGCGTCGCATTCTTCTTTACGCATCGTTGTTAGGTTTGTTCTTCCTTGCCTCGGTAGAGGCGGCGCTGGCCGTGTTGCGTGAACATATTGCAGAAACCAATGCTGCCACCACTCAGGCTTTGGCCGGAAAGGCGATATCCGCCGTCAGTGGAAATGACTCAAAAATCACCGTCATTGGCCAGGCCACACTTGGCTTTGTACTGCCCTGGATACTCGCGATGGTTGCCGTACCCCTGGAAATGTTGATTGAAAGTAGTCAGCATGTGCTTAATAAGCTATTAATTCTTGTCATCATGTTGGTTGGCTATCTGGTTGGTATTATAGGTCACTTACTCAACACCATCATGAAAGCCATCATTCACATTTACGATGCCTACATCATTATTCCGACGCAGATAGGTAATCTTATTAAAGGCAAGTCATAAACCTATTCAGGAAGGACTACTGACGTGATAACAAGCATAAAACCTCACATCTTGTTGCTTGCAGCTACCGCGACATTGCTTTCCGCATGTTCCGATAACAAGCAGTATGAAACCGCCATATGCGCACTCGCTGATGTCTCTGGCACCTATGCCAAAGAGAAGGGCAATATGGTTCAAATCATCAAGGCGGGGATTTTGCCCAAGATGCTCCCTGGTGACAGCCTTGCCCTGATCGCAATTGATAGCAGTAGCTACAATGAAAAAAACATCAAAAGCCAGCTAACGCTTGACTACCGACCTTCTCAGGCCAACGTACAACGAGTGGAGTTTGCAAAATCCCTCGATGCATTTGCCACCGAGAAGGGCGGCGCACAATACACAGATATAAGTGGCGCAATGATGCTCTGTAGTGGTTATTTAAAAAGTACCCAAGCCGGCAATCAGGTTATGTTTATCTTCAGCGACATGAAAGAAGAGCTCAAACCGGGTCTCAAGCGCAGCTTCAACAACGATGAATTTACGAACATCCATATTGCTGCGATGAACGTAATAAAATTAAACTCTGACAACACCAATCCACAAATATATCGTTCTCGCATCAAGAAATGGGAAGAGCGAGTAATGAAACATGGTGCGGAAAGCTGGAAGGCCGATCTTAAACCAACGGATCTCGCCGAATATGTAGATAGTGTCAGGTAAGGTACTGAAACGGTAAATTACCTCGCCTCTTTCCCTACGAGCAAGCTGCGCCCTTTTGGGCGCAGCTTTTTTTTTGGTAGACATCAGATGCTTTTGCGGGAAAATCGTAAATTCCTTTGCGGTTTCGGCCACACGTCTGATTCCCCGTCTACGGTTTCCTGGTCGCGCCTATAGGATGGGAGTACGCCCTTTGGATGTGGGCGTATGCTTTGGCATGGCTTGTGATTAATGATGTGGTGAAAATGATGGCCTATAAATTGTTATCAAAACGCAACAGCGAAGGTTAAGCCTTTTTTATCCGTCCAGCATATACCACAAACCAACCAGGGATAATAATGAACACCCAGCCAGAACAAGGCTCAGGGTTTTCACCAGAACAGGGCGGATCCGTTTTACGTCCAGGTAAGATAGAGCAAACCCCATACCCTCATAACGCCAGGCGGCAATCAGGAAAGCGGCCGCGCTGAAGAGAATCAGAAACGTGGCAATCAGACGAATACTCCATGATGGCATGGTACCCATCATGAAACGGGCAATCCCCAGTCCGGTCGCCAGAGCGGCCAGACCTGTGCGGAGCCATGCGGTATAGGTTCTTTCATTGGCAAGCACCGTTCGATCCAGTGCAAGACCGGTGACATTGAGTTTACTGTTTTCCCCTCCAGGTGTTATCCCCATACCTGAGCCTTATGCCATTTCGATACCCAACCGGCAGCCTTTAGCCGATACATTTAAGACTAGCACAACCGCAAAGCTTCCATCTCTCTTTGGCTGTACTGGCATGCCAGGAAGTGGTGGTGTCAGATGTTCGCTATAATTTCTTCTGACTGACGCAGACAATGCCTTCATCAATCCACGACATGCAACACCTGTTCGTCACACTTTTCAGGATGAGCTACCATGCACAAATACCTGAACATCATCGCTGCGGTTGACTTCAGCACATCATCCAATCATGTCATCAGTAACGCTCTGTCACTGGCAAGACAGTACTGCGCCAACATAACGATATTGAATGTAGTCGAGTATACGACTCCCATGGATGCCGACTATATCGTCCCTCCCGTAAATAACGCCGAAAACAAATTGGTTGAGAAGGCTTATGAGCGTCTGGACGTCCTGTTGAATTCCATGGGTGAATCATCCATTGAACGAATCGTGACCACTGGCCAGCCAAAGCACGAAATCCTTCGTATTGCTGAGCAGAAGCAGGCTGATTTGTTGGTAGTGGGCGCCCATAGACGGCATGGAATAAGTGATATGCTGGGATCCACAACCGACCGGGTCGCGCACAGAGCCCATTGTGATGTACTGATTGTCCGCCATCCCACTTCATGAAGGCACTGACCCGGCATCGCACTCAGCCTTACTTTCGACGAGCGACTTTCAGTAACCAAAGAACCATCCCGGCAATAAAAATTCCCGCGAGAATTCCTAGCTCAAAACGCTTGATGTCACCTAGTAGCAGTTCCAGCGCATGGCCAAAGATATATCCAAGAATTCCGAAGAGATTGGCCCACACCATGGCGCTAATGGCGTTAAGCAGCATGAATTCAATTATGCGAACACGACTCATGCCGAGCACAAAGGGCGTTACTGTGCGTATTCCATAAATAAAGCGAAACCCCATAATAACGAGCAAGAAGCGTTTTTCCAGCAACAACGACACCTTGTCGACGCGCTTTTGCCAGGCAGGCCATCGCTCAAGGATGTCCTGTCCCTTGTAACGGCCGATAAAGAAATACAACTGATCCCCCAGAAAGGTTCCCGTAAAGGCACACAGAATCACCCACTGCAGTTCAAGATACTTCAGCTTGGCCGCCGCCCCTCCCAGCACCAGCACCGTCTCCCCCTCAAAAAAGGTACCAATGAGGATAGCCGCATAACCATAGGTGTCGACGATGTATTCAAGTGACATAATGCAAGTTCATGGTTACCTTTCCCCGAGACTGGGAGTGGGCTTTGAAAAGGGGGCACTGTCGAGGTGTTGGGGTGGTTTTTGAAGTCCATGATCGCTACGCATTGAGCATCTTGAGCTTCATGGCGATGATCTCCCGCAGGTCCTTGAGCGAGATCACGCCCACCAGATGCTCGTCCTCCACGACCATATAAAGGGTATTCGCGTCGGGGTGACTCATCTCGGTCACCAGTTTGATGGCATCGGTGTCCGGCGAGACGGTATTGGCAGGCGCGCAGGAGCTAACCAACTCGGAAATGCGTCGCTCTGCCCGCTCTTCCTCGGGTACCTTTTCGATTTCCTGCGCCGTGATACAACCGACCAGCCTCGATCCTTCAACCACGGGATACTGGCTGAAACGATGCCGCTTTACATACTTCTCCAGGAATGTCTCGATGCTGATATCAGGTGTCACCGTCACCGGATCCTCATTCATGAAACGGCGTACCGGTTTGTCACTCAGCATCTCCTTGATCTGCAGTTGCCGGTAAGAGGTGGTGGCGGCAGAGCGCAGGAAGGCGCCGATGAGAAACCACCACATACCACCGATAAAGGCCCCCTGAATGAAGGCAAAACCTCCGAGAATCATCATGCCTAGGCCAAAACCTGCGCCGATACGGCTGGCCAGACGTGTTGCCGCATGCAGGTCGTTCTTCCAATACCACAGCGTAGCGCGCAACATCCGCCCTCCATCCAGAGGGAAGGCAGGCATGAGATTGAAGATCGCCAACAGCAGATTGATTATGGCAAGGTAATGAACCACGCCGATGATCCCGGGGGACCCGTTCAGCCCCAGCGCCAGCCTCTCCAACTCGATAAAAAGAACGACCAGAAAAAGACTCGCCAACGGTCCGGCCAGCGCCATGAGAAACTCCGCTTTCGGACTGAGCGGTTCATCCTCCATCTCGGCCACACCACCGAAAATGAATAGGGTGATTCCCCCGATAGTCAAACCATAACGCCGCGCGACCAACGAATGTGATAACTCGTGAAACACAATAGAAAAAAAGATCCCCAGTGCTCCGGCCACCCCCATCCACCAGTAAGTTTGCTTGGCAAGGCCGGGATAATCGGCAGGGAAGAACCCTGCTGCCAGGGTCCAGACGATGAGCATGGCCAGTAGTAACCATGTCAGGTTGAGCTTCACCTCGAATCCGAATATCCGGAACAGGTGGTAGCCTTTCAATCCCGTCGTGTTTTTATGGCCGGTTTCTTTGTCCATTGGCCTGTCTCAATGCTTTACCTCTGACACCCCCTCTCCCTCAGGGAGAAGGGCCCCTTCGATGAATATGGTCGAAATGTTTTACCTCGGCCAACCGTTTACATTGGGTCCCCCCTCAGCCAGGAACCGGCTTATCTCTCTTCTGTGGTCAGTGCCTCGAAACCCGATACCACGTCCAGTAGTTCGGAGGTGATCGCATTTTGGCGAGCGCGGCGAAACACCATCGTCACCTCCTCCAGCCGCTCATCGAGATTGCGCTCCGCCGCTTGCATCGCCGCCAGGCGGCTAGTGTGCTCGCTGGCCTGGGATTCGGCGCAGGCACGGAAGATCGTCACGAACAGATACTGGTGCAACAGCCGGGCAAGCAACACGTCGCGCTCTATGGTGAAGGTGGGGAGCACGCGCGAGGGCCATTGCTCCTCCTCCAGACGGTGGAAGCGGTGCAGGTTGATGGGTAGCAATTCGAAGCCGGTGGGGTGATACCCCTTGCCGCCGGTATGACGGTTGTAGAACAGGTAAACGTAGTGCACGCCGGCCTGTTCACGCCACTCATCGAGCTTGAGCAGGATCTGCTGTACCGTCGCGGTGATTTGTGGGGCCGAGCCGGGCACCAGAAAGTCCTCTTCGATACTTTGCCCCGCCTGCTCCAGGCTGGCGGCCACCCTCGCGCCGACGGCGAGTAGCAGGCGGTTTTTGGGGTCGGCGGCGGCCGAGTCCATCCGCTCCAGAGCGTACTGGGTGATCTCCTCGTTGAAGCGGCCACAGAGGCCGTAATCGGAGCCGAACACGATGGCGGCAAGTCGCCTTGGCTCTTGGCGGCGGCGAGGAGGCAAGGAGGGGGAGGCCGTTCCCTTCAGGGTGACATGCAGTCCGCGCTCCACGGTCAGGTAGTAGGCGGCAAGTGCGCTGACCGCCTGTTCGTATTGGCGGATGCTCGCCGCGGAGAGCGCCTTCATGGTCTTGATGATGGTGCGCAGGTCATCAAGACTCTCCAATTGTCGGTGCAGTTGTTCGAGTGATTCCATCGCAGCTACTCCGGCCCTTCGCGGAGAAACTCCGCCAGAACATCAGCGGCTATCTCCAGCACTTTTTGCCACTGTGAGTCGCCCAGTTTCTCACCTGTATCCATCCGCTCGCAGAGCTCGGGCAGCTCCGTAATCACGCGCTGCTGCACCGCCGCTTCCGCATCGCCTACCTGCTCCAGCGGCAACGCATCGAACAGGCCGGCATTGATGGCCTTGAGTGCGACCATCTGCTCGCTGGCACGCAGGGGATGATGCTCACTTTGCTTCAGGATCTCGCGAACCCGCCGGCCATGATCGATCGTGTCGCGGGTCTCCTTGTCCAGACGGGTGGCGAAACGGGCAAAGGTCTCCAGCTCCTCGAACTGGGAGTAGGAGAGACGCAGATCGCCAGCCACACTGCGAAACGCCGGGTACTGGGTTTTACCACCCACACGCGAGACCGATTTGCCCACATGAATGGCCGGCAGAAGCCCCTTGTGGAACAGGGTCGGCGACAGATAGAGCTGGCCGTCGGTGATCGAGATCAGATTGGTTGGGATATAGGCGGAGATATCCTGCGCCTGGGTTTCGATGATGGGAAGCGCCGTTAGCGAGCCGCCGCCGAGTTCACTGCGCAGGTGGGTGGCGCGCTCCAGCAGGCGTGAGTGAACATAGAAGATATCCCCTGGATAGGCCTCCCGGCCCGGTGGGCGGCGCAGCATCAGTGACAGTTCCCTGTAGGTTCGCGCATGGCGCGTGAGGTCATCGTAGACGATGAGTACATCCCGGCCCTGCTCCATGAAATATTCGGCCATCGAGGTGGCCGCATAGGGGGTGATAAAGCGCAGGCCTGCCGGATCGGCATCCGAGGCGACGACCACGATGGTATTCGCCATCGCCTCGTGCTTGCGCAAGGTATCCACCACCCGGGCGACGGCGCTACCTCGCTGGCCGATCGCGCAGTAGATGCAGACAACATTCTTGTCGCGTTGATTGAGTATGGTGTCAACGGCCACCGAGGTCTTGCCGGTCTGACGGTCGCCGACGATGAGTTCGCGCTGGCCGCGGCCAATGGGGATCAGAGCATCGATCGCCTTGATGCCAGTCTCCAGCGGTTCGGTGACCGGGGCGCGATGAATGATCTCCGGCGCGGGGCGCTCCACCGGCCATCGTTCGGTGAAACGCAGTGCCTTGCCGTGATCGAGCACGCGTCCGGTCGCGTCGATCACCCGGCCCAGCAATCCCTCGCCAACCGGGGTATCCACCTCGCGGCCGGTGGCACTGACCTCGGCCCCTGCGGACAGCTTGTCGTTGTCGCCGAGTAGGATAATGCCGATCTCATCCGCCAAAAGGTTGGTCGCGATCCCCAGCACATTGCCCGGAAAACGCACCAGTTCCTCCGAGGTCACGCCGGGCAGTCCCGTGACACGGGCAATACCGCCGCCCACTTGCAACACCGTGCCGGTCTCCCGCGAGTGCAGTTCTAACGAGCGGCTTCCGACCACCTCGTGCAGCGTGCTCATGGCTTCATCCAGCAGCGCCTGCAACATGGAGCTACTCCTCAACCTTTGCCCGTTCGACCGGGCTGAATGCCTCTTCGATCCGTGCCGTCAACTCGTCGGTAAAATCCGCCAGGTTCCAGCTCAGGCGCCGTCCGCCGCGAGTGAGCTCGATGCCGCAAAGCAGTTCAGGCGAGTGCCTGTAGTCGATGTCAATGCCAGCAGCGAGGTACTCATGCACCGCCCGGGTCAGGCGGCCGCGCAGGGTGGCGTCGAGTTCGAACGCGGTAATGATCCGCACCGGCTCATCGGCGTCGGAGAGTGCCCTTCGGTCTTCCCTGTCGAGTGACTTCAAACGTCCCATAAAGGTATGAATGATGCGCTCCTCAAGCTCGGCATCCGCCAGTTCGACCAACGCCTTGTGCGCTATCTGTTTCACCGCTTCCACTGTCTGGCGCTGCAGGTTGCCGAGAAACTCCTCCTTTTCCTGCCGGACCTGATGCTGCCAGTGCTCGCGGGTTTCGGCCACGTCCGCACGCGCCTCATCGAGCATTCGTCTCTTCTGCTGCTCGGCCTCGGTTCTGGCCCTCTCCAGGATCTCGTCGCGACGACGCTCCATCTCATCACGCTGCTCCTGATAGTGATGGGCCTTCTCGTCGGCCTGCGACTCGCGCTCCTGTGCCTCGTTCAGCCGCTCACGGATGTGTTGCTCGCGACGCTCCATGGCGCGGATGATCGGCTGGTAGAGAAAGTGCTTCAGCAGCCAGACCAGAATCAGGAAATTGACGATCTGCGCCGAAACCGTGATCCAGTCGATGGCCATCCTTCAGCCTCCCGCTGGTGCGATCACATGGTCCCAAAAGGGATTGGCAAAGATCAGGATCATCGTCACCACGAAACAGTAGATCGCGGTCGATTCGATCATCGCCAGGCCGACGAACAGGGTGCGGGTGATAGTGCCCGCCTCATCCGGCTGCTGGGCAATGGCGCTCAAGGCCTGGGCCACGGCGCGACCTTCCCCCAGCGCCGGGCCGAGGGAGCCGATGGCGATGGTCAGTCCGGCGGTGATCACCGAGACCATGCCGATAAGCGAGAGAGTGTCCATGCGGTTCTCCTTGTTACGAATTTTTTGATTGCGCGGTGCGCTGGTGGGCGGAGGTGGCCGACGCGATATAGACCATCGCCAGCACGGCAAAGATATAGGCCTGAATCATCCCGGTCAGCAGTCCCAGCAGTTGCATCACGATGGGAAACAGGTAGGGGGTCAGGCTGAGCAGGATGGCGACGATCACCGTGCCGCTCATGATGTTGCCGTACAGACGCACCGCTAGCGCAATGGTGCGCGAAATCTCACCGATGATATTGAAGGGCAGCATCAGCCAGGTCGGTTTGATGTAATGTGTCATATAACTGACCGCTCCCTCATAGGCGATGCCGTAGATCGGTACCGCGATAAAAACACAGACGGCCAGGGCGGTAGTAGTGGAGAGCGAACCGGTTGGCGCCATGTAACCGGGAACGATGTTGAGCAGGTTAGCCATGGCGATGTACAGAAACAGGGTGCCGACAAAGGGCAGATACCTCTCTGGATCCTGGTGACTAACCTGCCGGATTTGATCGCTGATGCCGGTGACCAGCACCTCCAGCAGATTCTGCCAGCGGGAGAGCGCCGTGCCGGTGGATAAGCGGCGCGTCACCAGCCAGGAGAGCAGCGTCAACAATCCCATCACCACCCAGGTAAAAACAATGGTGGCGTTGAGGGAGACAAGGCCCCACTGCCAGAACACAATGCCGTCGGGTGTGATGGTCATCTTTCGGACTCCTTGTCAGCCGATAGCTTTCGGGAAAAGCGCCGTATGATGAATAAACGTAGCAGGCTAAAGCCGATCACGGCGGCCAGCACATGCTGCCAACCGGCGTAGCGGGCGAGCAAATAAAAGGCGGCCAGCACCAGGGCGAAGCGGAGCAGCATGCTGCCTAGCAGTCGCAGACCGGGACGACGTGCCTTGTCGAGATCCCTCAGGGTGATCCACAGTCCCTGCAGGAAGAACAGGCCCAGCAAAATCCCTGCGGCAAACGATGTGGTGTACTCCAGCACGGCACTCATGGAGGGGAGTCCTTATCGTTGGACATGGCTTTCACTCATCCCGACTCTCCTGCTTGATCCAGTACCAGGCATTCAGGCAGCCAAGAGCAATACCGATGATCAGAAAGGTCAGGGTCCAGGAGGGGAGGCCGGGCCAGTGCTTATCCAGCCACATGCCCAGCGCAATGCCGAGAAGGGAGGGGATTGCCACCGACCACCCCACCAGCCCGAACATACCCAGGCCAAACCAGGCGGTCGATTTCTCTTGTTCGCGAGAGCGGCGCTTGCGCTCGGCCCGGTGGCCAATCTCGTCGCTCCACGGTTTGCGGCCTGAGGGCTTTTGCTGGCGCGAGGATTCAGCCACGGATCTTCTCCTGCAGTTCCCAGAAACCGCGCAGGGTTCCCGCTTCCAGGCGCGCCAGTGCGGAACGTACCTTTCGCTCGTGATCGTCCAACTCCAGGAAATGCTCATCCACCAGAGCCCGCAGCTTGCCCAGATCGGTTCCCAGCACCCCGTTGAGGGTGGAGATCAGGACATCGCGGCCACTTTTCACCAACACCCCTTCATCTATCGCGGCAAAGTTTTCTTCCGCCTCATGGGTATGAAAACTCAGGATCCCCGGCACCAGTGCGGCCACGAAGTCGATATGGCGGGGCAGCAGGCAGAACTCCCCGTTTTCGGCTTCGGCGATCACCTTGATGACCTCCCGGTCGACCAGCACCTCGGTCGGCAACAACACCTGCAAGTGCAGGCGAGCGCTGCGCTCCGGATCATCCTCACTCATCACCCGCTCCCGAGGTATCCACCTCATCGACCGTGCCGATCATGTAGAGCGCCTTTTCATTCATCTCGGCAAATTCCCCCGCCAGGATGCGCTCACAGCCATCGATGGTCTGCTCCAGCGGAACCCGCTTTCCCGGCTTGCCGGTAAACTGCCCGGTGGTGAAGAAGGGCTGGGTCAGGAACCGCTCCAGTCGCCGCGCCTTGCTGACCGTTTCGCGATCCTCGCGCGAAAGCTCCTCCATCCCGAGCATGGAGATGATGTCCTTGAGGTCTTCGTATTCGGCCAGCGTGGTGCGCACCGCCTGGGCCACCTGGTAGTGGCGCTTGCCGACCACGGTGGGAGTGAGCATCTTCGAGTCGGTCTGCAGGGGATCGACCGCCGGGTAGAAGCCCTGACTGGCGCGCTTGCGCGAAAGCACAATGGAGGCCGACAGATGGGCGAAGATATGGGTGGCCGCCGGATCGGTCAGGTCATCGGCCGGCACATAGACCGCCTGCACCGAGGTGATGCTGCCGCTGTGTGTGCTGCAGATGCGCTCTTCGAGCGCGGCCAGCTCCGTCGCCAGCGTGGGCTGATAACCCACCCGAGAGGGGATGCGCCCCATCAAACCGGAGACCTCGGTCCCCGACTGCACAAAGCGAAAGACGTTGTCTATGAGCAGTAACACATCCCGCTTGACCACATCGCGGAAATACTCCGCCACCGTCAGTGCCGCATGGCCGACGCGAAAACGCGCCCCGGGCGGCTCGTTCATCTGACCGTAAATCAGGATCGCCTTTTCCAGCACCCCCGATTCCCGCATCGAGCGGTACATCTCCTCGGCCTCACGCATGCGCTCACCGATGCCGCAGAACAGGCTGATCCCCTCGTACTGTTCGGCCATGTTGTTGATCAGCTCATTGATCAGTACCGTCTTGCCGACACCGGCACCGCCGAACATCCCCGACTTGCCGCCGCGCTCGAGTGGTGCCAGCAGGTCGATGGCCTTGATCCCGGTTTCGAACACCTCGGTACCGGTGGTGCGATCGGCAAGCGGCAAGAGGGGCCGATGGATTGGCCAGTGATCATGGGTGTTAATGGGCTCACCACCGTCCATCGGATCGCCAAACACATTGAGCATGCGCCCGAGAAGTGCTTCGCCGACGGGCATCTCCAACGTGGTGCCCATGTTCTTTACCGCCATGCCACGCCCCAGGCGACGGGTGGGATTCAACGCGATACAACGAACCGTCTCGGCATCGATGTGGCTTTGGACCTCCAGCACGACCCGATCATCACCCCCGGTTCGTAACTGGTGGTTGCGTGGGGGGAGGGGAGGTGAGAAGTGCACATCGACCACATTGCCGCGCACCGCGCGGATTTCACCTGGCGGCCTGGAATGCACTGCTCCTTCGGTCCTCAGAATGTCGGTACTCATCACTTCCCGTCCTGATAAATCCCCTAATCAGGAAAGGATAGTCAAGAATCCCGCCACACGACTCTCCCCCTTATGCATGCCAAGTAGGCCCATTTGCCCCATCTTGGGCCATGAACCTCAGCACCACAGCGCCGCTGGCCAAAAGCGCCATGCTCCCTGGCTACCTGGCACTTCTCTTTTCGTCATTGTGGTGGGGTGAGCAGTGACGGGAAAACTAAAGGGCAAAATGCACCCTTTATTCGGCTAAACGATGTATCACGAAAGAGGTGGCGGAATACGCCTCCGCCAACCCTCATGCCGGTTTCATTGCGGCATCCAGCCGGGGCCGTAAGAATTGCGCCACTGTTTCTTCTGCTCTTCCGTTAACTGCTCTTCCATGCGGTTCTGTGCCTTGACCGATTCCACCATCATCTGGCGCCGCAGATCGTAAATCTTCTGCCACTGTTTGCCAATGGCGTCGGGATCGCGCTTTTCCGCCCCATAGAGCTCTCTCAGCTTCACATACTCGTCATTCATCTTGCCCATGGTGTCCCAGTGTCGCTTGCGCAGCTCCTCGTGGATCTCTCCCATTTTTTTCTGCTGAGACTCATTAAGATTCAGCATGGCTCCGGGGCCGTAGCCATACATCATGCCGGGGCCCATCATCGGTCCCTGACCGTACATCATGCCCGGACCCATCATGCCACGCCCCATCTGCCAGCCATCCTGGTTTCCCCACATAGTGCGTGGTCCTCCCCAGCCATGCATCATTTCCGGACCCATGCCATAACCGGGATAAGGACCTTGCGGTTCTTGCTGTGCATAAACACCACCGACGCTCGTTAACAGGGTAACCGCGGCGAGCGTACTGATCAGTTTCGCTGTGGTATGCATAGTATGTCTCCTCTGTTTAATGAGAAATGGACGGCGCTTTTTGCAGTGCCGGTAATTAAATGACTTCAGGAAAATGTGGAACCACCGCTGCTTACACAACGCAACCAGTGTAGTGCATGAATTCACGCCAATCGGATTTCAGGCAGGCAAGCCAGCGAATATTTTTCCGGCCGTTGCTTGACGTAAGTCACAACTTTTCTATGTTTGAAGTAGGGTTATGTAAAACAAGTTAATTCCTTGTCGGGATCAAGCGCTGTATAACTCGCGCAGGAATCGAAGCAGGGAATACAAAAAAAGGATGTCATCATGAAAAAAGGCCATTCCACCGCAGGCTTTCGTCGCGTGGTCCTCCCATACCGTTCATTTTATGTGCCTGCGTTTGTTGCACTGTGTATGGCCAGCCTGCTGACAGGGTGCAATACCACCAAGGAATCCAGCGAACCCGGGTTGGCGCTTTTCAGCCAGCACTGTTCTGTTTGTCATGGTCCGGATGGCAGCGGGCTTGTCGGTCCCGCCGTCATGGGCACCAAGGCCTCCCTGCAGAAATATGGCGATGCACAAAGCCTGCTCGAATACATAAGCAGCACCATGCCTCAGAACCACCCGGGGGGATTGAGCGAAAAGGCCTATCGCGATCTGCTCGCCTTCCTGTTAATGCGTAACAACTATGTTTCTTCGGAATGGAAACCGCAGGCGGGCGATCTCCGTGCTATCCAGCTTTGCGCCCTGAGCGTTCCGAACTGTGCTCCTGACCACGGGATCTGAAGTACCGCTAGTACCATCGATAGGCCAAGACCTCGACACGGCAGATGTAGGTTGGGCCGAGGAACGAGGCCTGACAAACACCGAGGGCGCCCCCGGCTGAGCACCATCAGCCTGACCGGCAAGGCCAGACAGACGCCATAGCCACCTTCTTCCTGATATGGCACACTTCCGTTAACCACAAAACGGAAAGCCATCGACGGAACCTATGACCAACCTGGCAGAGCCCCTCATCCCCGAACAGCCCCTCAATGACTTCATCGCCCGCTGGGAAAAGGCCGGCGG
>JBFFNE010000038.1:0-25485 GCA_041563315.1 Thiohalomonadaceae bacterium | reverse complement strand
TTTTTTAAACCACTCGAAGTGTGGGCGGTTTCCACTCATCATGTGAATCGTTATTGTTATAGTGAAGGTATCTATTACAAGGACATGCATTATGAAGTATCGGAAGCTCACACTCAGCGTGGTCTGCCTTGTTCTGGGACTGCTTGCCGGCCTCGGTATCATTGATGAGATTGGGCAAGAGTATACCGATAAGGGATTCAAGCGCGCCTTGGTGGCGTTTGCGGTAGCCAGAACTCTCAATGGTACGATCTCTGTGGCACAGGGGACCGAGGTGGCGATTCAACCAGCCGGGATCGGAATTAACTTTGCCCCGGGTCAGATCCTCGATCCTATTAATGACCTGATTGAACGTTTTTCCTGGATCATGCTGGCGAGCAGTACTTCGCTGGGAATGCAGAAGGTGTTAATGACGATATTCGCATCACCAGGGTTTACCTTCTTGCTTGGTGGGGTGCTGATATTGCTGATGCTGTTGCTCTGGATGCCGGATGGGAAGGCAGTGTGGTTGCGTTCACTGATGCTCAAAGCGGCTTTTTTACTCCTTTTTCTGCGTTTCGTCATTCCTGTAATGGCCTTTGTGGGTGAGGGGGTATTTCACTATTTTCTAGAAGAGCAGTACTTGGCCTCTACAGAGCGCATAGAGCAGACAGCTGAAGAAATAGGCAAAATCAACGAAAGCGCAGAGCGGGCTATTCCAGCGTTACCTGATGAGACATGGATGGGAAAGGTAAAGCGTTTTTATGAAAATGCGACAACGCGAATGGATGTCACATCTTATATTGACCGATATAAGGCGGCGGCAGCAGATGCTAGCGAGCATGCGATAAATCTGATCGTCATATTTGTTATTCAAACCATCTTGTTCCCCTTGTTCTTTTTGTGGGTAATGGGGCATTCGTTTCGTCGCCTGATCTCCTTTAAGTGGCTGGAACAAGGGAATACAACATAATGTTTATTCACAAAAAGTTTTAAAATCCATAAAAAGTGCTACTATTTTTGTGATATGAAGGTTGGGGAGGCGCTAGAGCATCTTATGGAATTGCTGATAGTGAGGGTAGGAGGGGCTGAGCGCCCCCGGTAGAGATTACACTATCTTTACAATAACAATGAAGGAGGTAGGTGTTGAGTGAGCAACCAACGGTGTACCTGGTAGATGATGACGCTATTGTTCGTAAGGCGATCGCCTTGTCTCTGAGCCAGGCGGGCTTGCATGTTAAGGACTATGGTTCAGCAAAGACTTTCCTTGAGGAGTATCGAGAAGAACGGGCGGGTTGTCTGGTGCTTGATTTACGAATGCCGGAAATGGATGGTGTGGCACTTCAGCAAATTCTCATTGAAAAGGAATCTCCTATACCGGTTATCTTCATATCTGGAGACGGCGATATCCCTACCTCGGTCAGGGTAATGAAGGGGGGGGCGGTGGATTTTTTGGAAAAACCGTTTACCCGTGAAATGCTGCTGAGCAGGGTTAAAGAGGCGCTTGAGGTGTATCACTCCCGGCATCGGGTCGATGCCGAGCGAGAGTCACGATGTCAGCAATTAAATCAACTCAGTGCACGTGAACGTCAAACCTTCCTGTTAATCATGCAGGGAAAAACTAACAAGGAAATTGCACGAGAACTGGATATCAGTTTCAGGACCGTAGAGAAGTATCGAGCTACGCTGATGACAAAACTGGGTGTGCAACATCTTGCCGGTCTGGTCAGCCTCGGCCGGGAGTGCATGGATGAATTACGGAGTGGGATGAATGCGCTGCAGCAGGAGCATAATGGTTTTTAGTGATTAGTTTGACAACAGCATCATAGTGCCCACTTTCTACTTTTCTGTTTTCACAGTAAAGCCCCCAAGCGCCTCTCTTTCTTCCTCCCTTCTGCTTAGCAGTACCCCCCCCCCCCCCGCACAAAAAAATTTTCGGCACTCCTTTTGTGAGAAGTTTCCTTTCTTACGTTTTGAGCTTGCTGGACAGGAGTGTCAGGCTGGCTTGCCATCGTTACACACTTTGAAACTTTATTAATTGAGGTCCGCCATATAGGTATTTCTACCTAGGTATTCGTGCGAACTACCTAAAAGGTCCAAGTACTGTTTTACTTATCGCTATTGGAAGGGAAAGGGTGGTTCTTCGTCAGGAAGGCGAAGACAAAGAATGACAGAATCTTATGATGGTTTCAAACATTATTTAAAGCTTTTCTGTCGTCAATCTCGAGCCGCTGTTTTCCTGTTTCATGCGTTTCACAATACAACAAGTAACGTCATCCATTATGGATGACGCGGCCTTACGGAAGGGTGAAACTTGTTGTACTTAAATAACATTTGGAGGCGATACCTGTGCCAAGTACCAATGCCCTAAGAATTGATCGTCAGATGGCGTACTCACCCGAACCACGGCTGGGTGGGATTTACCGCGATGCCAATAATCGCAGTTTTATTGTGCTGCGGGTAAATCCTGAAGGTATTTTTGTCGAGTACGCCGACGGAACTACGCGCAGTATAAGTGTCACCGGCTGGCCTCATATGGCAGTAAGAGCTGCGGTGTGCTGATGTTTTTGTTCTGTCCCCATAAGCGTTTGCAGAGATGAGTGTAGTTGACTGAATTTACGGTGGAGGTTTACGTGAACAGTAAGAAAAGAGTACTTCATGACCATCAAGAAGAACTGGAGAAAGAGTCTGTGAGCGAAAGTAAAAGTGGCGATGATGAGGTGTTGAGTAGTAGCGGTAGAAAAGAGAAGGAACTGGATGTCGATCAACTCTACTTCCGCGAAATCGCCAAGCACCCTTTATTGAGTGCTGATGATGAATTAAGGCTCGGACGCTTGGTACAAAAAGGTGATGAAGCCGCCAGAAACAGGATGATTGAGGCCAATTTGAGGCTTGTTGTAAAGATCTGTATGCGTTACCTGAATAACGGATTGCCATTGATGGACCTGGTGGAAGAGGGGAATCTGGGACTGATTCGCGCTGTTGAAAAATTTGATCCGGAACTTGGGTTTCGTTTTTCCACTTATGCAACCTGGTGGATCCGCCAGTCTGTCGACCGGGCGATTATGAACCAGAACATGACGGTTCGTGTGCCCGTTCATGTCACTAAACGAATCAACCGCTATCGCAGAACAGAGCGTGAACTGAGTCAGTTTTATGAGGATGCCGTCGGACCAGAAATGGTTGCAGAGGTGTTGGGCGAACCGGTCGGCCTGGTCAGGGAACTGCTGTCGCTCAATAAAAAGGCTGTGTCAATTGATGATGACACTAGTAATGAGGGGAAAGCTCCGCTTAGTCTGATTTGCGATGAAAAGGACCAGCCGGAGAACCAATTGCTCAATGATGAAGAGGGTTACCTGGTTAATGAGCTCCTGGGCAGACTGGATGCACGTGAGCGAGAAGTGCTTGTACGTCGCTATGGCATGTATGGCTATGAAAGCTCGACTCTGGAACAGGTTGGTGCCTCGATTGGTGTCACCCGGGAACGTGTGCGCCAGATACAGAACAATGCCATCCAGCATCTTCAGGAATTGATCCATACGGAGACCGGTATCGGTGCGGCAGGCGGTTAGCGATCCTCAGCGGGAAACTATGAGCAGGTAGGCTGGTATGTGAGGGCGGACCTCTGATATCGCATCGACGATGCTTGAGTCTGCCAGAAAGGAGTTCGGTATGTCTGAAGTTATTGATATTCGTGGACGGATACATGAATCCAACGTCAAACGGATTGCCCTGAGGGTTCTGGATACAGTTGGGGCAAATCCGCATGATGATGACATGGTCAAGGCGATTCACTATTCAGTGGAGGAGATGAATAACTGGTCGTTGATTATTTTTATTATTAACCGTTGTTTTCCCTCACCAAGGCTTAACAAAGTTCTCAATCCCACGGTCATTGAGAATATCGTGATAGAGGTGCTGGTACGGGAGCATTTGTACACGCAATCCGATGTATGTCGGGTGTACAAATTCTGAGTGTTGACCGGTCCTACATGCGGTAACGTGATTCACAGCTTTTGCACTCGGCAGGTGCTATGGTTGAACTGAGCTGGTTTTCGAACAAGTGAAGGCCCTTGGTCACAAAAAAGATCGTAAGTTGCGTTGTTGATTCAGGGGTGAGTTTACGTTACTTACTCTCTTGGTGGGCAAACGTGCATGCGAATTTTTCGGGTGAGTGGAACTTGATTTTCAGTCTTAGTAGCGGGAAAATTGCTAAATTTTATCGGGCAAGTTCACTCTTCCATCACTTCGATAATTTTTTTTATCAAGCACTGTTTCTGTTCCTCTCCCTGTAGCGGTCGATTGTGCCGGTCAGTAATAAAGAAAATGTCTTCGACCCGTTCACCAAAAGTGGCGATCTTGGCATTCTGCATACGTATGTCGCACGCAGCGAGAGCCCGGGCGATACGCGATAGCAGGCCGGGACGGTCAGAGGTGAGCACCTCCATTACGGTGCGTGCCTTTCGTGAATCGACATGGAACATGACCTGGGTTTTGATGTTGAAATGTTTGAGTTGGCGCGCCATATGACGCTGCACTTTCGCTGGAGTCTCTTCAGGATGAGTGAGAAGGTGTTGCAACATTTTGCGGATCTCATCAAGGCGAAACTGTCCATGGATCGGTTCACCGTCTTCTTCCAGTACCATGTAGGTATCCAGAGTGTGGTTGTCACGTGACGGTATGATGCGTGCAGCGACGATGTTTAGCCCCATCTGATCCAGTGCCGTGGTTGTGGTAGTGAACTGGTAGCCGCGGATCGGGGTGTAGAGGAAGATTTCGGTACCGCCACGCTCGGTCTGTTGGCGGATCAGGGCCAGCGGTTCCTCGCTGCTGCCCTGTTCGATAACTCCCCTTGTGTGCCAGGCGATCTCGCTTCCGGAGTAGCGCAGGAAGTATTCATCGTCCAGCCGTGCCCAGAACTGTTGAAACGTTTCAGGCGCAATGCGTTGTAATTGTAACAGTTTGCTTGCCTCTGCCTTGTGCTCGGCGATGATCTCACTTTCGGCAACCGGATTGGATAGCCCGCGGCGCAATGCTTTATGTGTGCTGTGATAGAGTTCGGCGAGCAATGCACCCTTCCATGAGTTCCATACGGTAGGGCTGGTGGCACGGACGTCTGCTACGGTGAGGAGGTAGAGATGCTCCAGATACTCCTGTTTCCCTATTTTGGCGGCGAACTCGTTGATCACCTCGGGGTCGGAGATATCTTTGCGTTGCGCGGTAGTGGACATCAGCAGGTGATTGCGGATGAGCCAGGTGACCAGGTTGGTGTCGTACTCACTGAGTTCGTGAGCCCGGCAGAAGGCCTCGGCATCTTCTGCGCCAAGCACTGAGTGATCGCCGCCACGGCCTTTGGCGATATCGTGAAACAGGGCGGTGATGTAGAGCAACTCCGGCTTGGCCAGCTGCTGGCTGATTCGGCTGCAGAGTGGAAATTCATGGTGGTGCTCGGGAACGGTGAAGCGACGCAGGTTGCGGATCACGAACAGGGTGTGCTCGTCTACGGTGTAAACGTGGAACAGGTCGTGCTGCATTTGTCCAACGACGTTGCCAAAGGCAGGTATGTAAGCGGCGAGTATGCCATAGCGATGCATGCGTCGCAGTTGGTGGGTGATGCCATGAGGCTGGCGTAGCAGTTCCATGAACAGGCTGCGGCAGCGTAAATCATTGCGAAAGTCGTCATCTATCAGATTGTGGCAGCTTCGCAACAGGCGGATTGTGCCGGCGCGAACACCTTTGAGTCTGGGGTTCTGTGCCAGCACCAGAAATATCTCTAGCAGGGCGAAGGGATGCTGGACGAAGACCTGAGGATGGGTCACCTCGATAAAGCCGTGACGTGATTGAAAGCGGCGATTGATGGGCTGGGGAGCTCCGTTCTCCTCGGCGTAAAGGATCTCTTCCTGAAATAGCTGCAGCAGCATCTCGTTGAGCCGTTCGAGCTCCTTTACCGTGCGGTAGTAATCCTTCATAAAGTGCTCCACCGCCAGTCGCTTGCCGTCATCCAGGTAGCCGAATTGTTTGGCCAGGGCGCGTTGGTGGTCGAACAGCAAGCGGTCCTCACGTCGTTTGGCAAGCGAGTGCAAGCCGAAGCGAACCTTCCACAGGAAGGTCTGTCCCTGCATCAGTACGATGTACTCCTCGGCGGTGAGGAACCCGTGGTTGACAAGATCGTGGAGAGTATCGGCACCGAAGTGGCGTTTGGCCACCCAACCGATCATCTGGATATCGCGCAACCCACCCGGTCCCTCTTTGATGTTCGGTTCAAGATTGAAGGCCGTGTCGTAAAACTTGCGGTGGCGGGCAATCTGCTCTTCCCACTTGGCACGAAAGAATTCCCTACCTGGCCAGATGTGATTCTGGTCGGTCTGCTCGCGCATCTCCTGGAAGAGGGCCTCAGGCCCGTTTAGCTGCCGCGCCTCCATGATGTTGGTAGCGACGGTGATGTCATCTCGGCCCTGCTCGATGCAGTCCTGCAGGGTGCGTACGCTGTGCCCGACCTCCAGTCCAATGTCCCACAGGAACATGAGGAAGCGTTCCAGAGCGTCGCTATTCTGCGCCAGGCTCTCTGTCTCGGACAGCAGCATGATATCGATGTCGGAGTGGGGATGAAGCTCGCCTCGACCGTAGCCTCCGACCGCGACAAGGGCGATACCTCGGTCATCCTTACCGACGGTGTGTCGCCAGGCATGCAGCAGCAGCTCATCGATGAACTGGGCGCGGTGGGCGACCAGCGAAACCACCGACTCGTTGGCTAAAAATCGTTGCTCCAGTATCTGATTGGCGTGTTTGAGCGCGTCGCGAAACAGTTTGACGGGATTGCTGGTAGCAGAGAGGGTTGCCTCGAAGTCTCCGATGTCGAACAGTTCGGCGATGTACGGCATCTAGAGCTCTTCGTCCTTGCGTCGTGTCAGTACGTCGACCCCATCATCGGTGACCAGCAGGGTGTGTTCCCACTGGGCCGAGAGGGAGCGGTCCTTGGTGATCACGGTCCAGCCGTCTCGCATCAGGGTGACGCTTTGCTTGCCCGCGTTGACCATCGGTTCGATGGTGAAGGTCATGCCCGGCTCAAGTACAAGACCGGTGCCGGGGCGGCCGTAGTGCAGCACCTGGGGTTCCTCGTGGAATTCCTTGCCGATGCCATGGCCGCAATACTCACGCACGATGGAGTAATTGTGAGCCTCAGCGTGGGTCTGGATGGCATGACCGATATCGCCCAGGCGCATGCCGGGTTTTACCATGTGAATGCCGATAAGGAGGCACTCGCGGGCAACTTCGACCAGGCGCTTGGCCATTACCGAGGGTTCACCGACGAAGAACATCATGCTGGTATCGCCGTGGTAACCGTCTTTGATTATGGTGATGTCCAGGTTGATGATATCGCCCTTTTTCAGTTTCTTCTCCCCAGGTATTCCATGGCAAACAACATGGTTAATCGAGCTGCATATGGATTTTGGAAAACCGTGGTAATTGAGTGGCGCGGGGATTGCTTGCTGTTCATTGATGATATAATCATGGCAGATTCGATCGAGTTCGTCGGTGGTGACGCCAGGCTGAACATGAGTGCCGATCATTTCCAACACCTCAGCTGCCAAGCGACCGGCAACACGCATCTTTTCGATCTCTTCCGTGGTCTTGATGTTAACACTCATCTATTTGATATTCCTAAGTTTGTATGGCAATGGCATTGGCTGCAAGTGGTTTTTCCCTTCCTTGGCAGATTGGGGTTTAGTCGTTGTTGCTCAAGTCTTGATATGGTATAAAGGGCGGCTTTAATAGGCAAACTAAAAATCGGCCGAAAGCGGGTGGTCCGCCAAGGTCGAAATCCACACATGTGCCGCCAGGGTTATCCGGGTGCCCCCTCGGGGGGTTGGATGGCCCGGCACATGTTAGGACCAAACCCAACCTAGGAGTAGTTAAACATGGCTAATGTCACCATGCGTCAAATGCTGGAAGCCGGGGTTCACTTCGGTCACCAGACCCGTTACTGGAATCCCAAGATGTCACCCTTCATCTTCGGTGAGCGTAACAAGATTCATATCGTTAACCTGGAAAAGAGTCTGCCGCTCTATAATGAAGCGATGAACTTCGTTTCCAAGCTGGCGTCCAAAAAAGGCAATATTCTGTTTGTTGGCACCAAGCGTCAGGCACGTGAAATCATCAAGCAGGAAGCAGAACGTTGCGGCATGCCGTATGTTAATCACCGCTGGCTCGGTGGGATGCTGACCAACTACAAAACCGTCAAACAGTCCATTAAACGCCTGAAAGACCTTGAGGCGATGGAGCAGGAGGGTTCACTGGACCGTCTGACCAAGAAAGAAGCACTGATGCGTCGTCGTGAACTGGAAAAACTGGAGCGCAGCCTCGGTGGTATCAAGGATATGGGCGGTCTGCCCGATGCCCTGTTCGTGGTTGACGTTGGCCATGAGGACATCGCCATCAGCGAAGCCAAAAAGCTGGGTATTCCGGTTATTGCTGTGGTGGACACCAATGGTAGCCCCGATGGTGTGGACTACCTGATCCCCGGTAATGATGATGCCATCCGCTCCATTACCCTGTATGTACAGGGTGCGGCCAATTCCGTGCTCGAGGGTCGCGCCTCATCCGGCCAGGTCGGTGGTACCGCCGGTGACGAGTTTATCGAAGTCGCTGAAGGCGAAGAGCAGGCTGCTGGTTAAACCTTCGGGTTGGCGGCAAAAAAAAGGGGGCACAGCCCCCTTTTTTGAAAGAATTCAGGCTTTCTCCTCAAGAGGGGGAGGCACAAAGATTGATATGATTTGCTAAGAGGACGTTGTGACATGGCAATTACTGCTGCAATGGTAAAAGACCTGCGTGAGCGCACAGGCGCCGGCATGATGGAATGCAAAAAGGCACTGGTTGAGTGCGATGGTGATATTGAAGCCGCCATCGAGCACATGCGCAAGACGGGTCTGGCCAAGGCTGATAAAAAGGCCGGGCGTACCGCCGCTGAAGGCCTGATCGCCATCAAGGCCAGCGATGACAACAAGGTGGTCGCGATCGTAGAGGTCAACTGCGAAACCGACTTCGTTTCCAAAGGTGACGAATTCCAGAATTTCTGCAACGAAGTGGCCCAGCTGGCACTGGATAAGCAGCCTACCGATTTGGATGCCCTGTTGACACTGCCCATGTCCAGCGGCAGTTCTGTTGCTGATACCCTCAAGACAATGATTGCCAAGATTGGCGAGAACATGAACGTGCGTCGCTTCAAGTTGATGACCAGCCCGAATGGCCAGGTTGCCAGCTACTCCCACGGCAGCCGCATCGGCGTAGTGGTGAGCATGGAAGGTGGCAGCGAAGAGCTGGGCCGTGATATCGCGATGCATATTGCCGCCAGTCGTCCCTCCGCGGTTTCCGAAGCCGACGTCGACCCGGCGTTGATCGAGAAGGAAAAAGAGATCTTCACCGCACAGGCGGCCGAGTCTGGCAAGCCTGTCGAGATTATCGAGAAGATGATCGGTGGACGCATTAACAAGTTCCTCAAAGAGATCACCTTGCTGGGCCAACCCTTCGTCAAGGATCCCGACACCACCGTCGAAAAGCTGCTTAAGGCTGCCGGTACTACTGTCCTGGCCTTCGAGCGGTTCGAGGTCGGTGAGGGTATCGAGAAAAAGCAGGAAAATTTTGCCGACGAGGTGATGGCTCAGGTTAAAGGTAGCTAAGCCATGACTGCTACCGACACAAAACTGGCCTACAAACGTATTCTGCTCAAGCTCAGCGGCGAAGCGCTGATGGGCGAGCAGGAGTTTGGAATCGACCCCGTGGTGATACAGCGGATTTCCAGAGAGATCGCTGAGGTTGTCAATGCCGGTGTTGAGGTTGGTTTGGTGATCGGTGGCGGCAATATTTTCCGTGGTGTCAGTTTGGCCTCGGGCGGGATAGAGCGGGCAACCGGCGATCACATGGGGATGCTGGCTACCGTGATTAACGCTTTGTCCATGCAGGACGGGTTGGAAAAGGCGGGGTTGGCAGTGCGTGTGATGTCGGCATTGCCGATTCAGCAGGTCTGTGAGGATTACGTACGTCGCCGCGCCATTCGTCACCTGGAAAAGGGGCGGGTGGTGATCATGGCAGCGGGTACCGGCAATCCCTTCTTTACTACCGATTCTGCGGCCACCTTGCGTGGTATCGAAATCAACGCTGACCTGGTGTTGAAAGCGACCAAGGTGGACGGTGTTTATAGCGCCGATCCGATGAAGGATCCGAGTGCAACCCGCTATTCAAAATTGACCTATGATGAGGTCTTACAGCGCCAGCTGGGCGTTATGGATCTCACTGCTATTGTGCTGTGTCGCGATCACAATTTACCGTTGCGGGTGTTCGATATGAACAAGCCCGGTGCGCTGATGCGTATTTTGCGCGGGGAAGATGAAGGCACGTTGGTAGAACGTGGAGATAAGTGATGATCAACGATATACAAAAAGATGCTGAAGCACGCATGCTTAAAAGCATCGAGTCGCTTAAAATCGAACTGTCAAAAGTCCGTACCGGTAGGGCTCATCCCAGCCTGCTAAATCACATTACTGTAGATTACTACGGATCCGAGGTACCTATTGGCCAAGTGGCCAATATCACCATCGAAGACCACCGTACTCTGGCTGTGACGCCATGGGAGAAACCGATGGTCTCGGTGGTGGAAAAGGCCATTATGACTTCTGATTTGGGACTAAATCCGGCCACGGCGGGTTCCGTTATTCGCGTGCCGATGCCTCCATTGACTGAGGAGCGCCGCCGCGACCTGACCAAGGTGGTGCGGAATGAGGGCGAACAGACCAAAGTGGCGATTCGCAATATCCGTCGTGATGCCAACTCCGATTTCAAGTCTCTGCTCAAGGATAAGGAGATCAGTGAGGATGAGGCGCGCAGCGCAGAAGATATAATTCAGAAACTAACCGATAAATATACTGCCGAGGTCGACAAGCTGGTAGAGGCCAAAGAGCAGGACCTGCTGGCCATCTAAATAACAGAAGCCACCGGCCAAAAGGCCGGTAGCTTTATCTATAACATGGCAAATATTGGTAGGTATGGCCGAGCAAAAAGACACCATTTCCCCAGTCAGTAAAATTCCTCGCCACGTTGCCATTATTATGGATGGCAATGGTCGTTGGGCACGCCGTCGTCATCTGCCGCGGGTGGCCGGGCACCGTGTCGGCCTGGAGGCTGTGCGTAAGACCATCAAGGCCTGCGTCAATCACGGCGTTGAGGTACTGACCCTGTTTGCCTTCAGTAGCGAGAACTGGCGCAGGCCGAAGGAGGAGGTGGGACTGTTGATGAACCTCTTCATGACCGCGCTTGATAGTGAGGTAAAAAAACTACATAAGAACGGTGTGCGGTTACGCATTATCGGCAATGTGGAAGGATTCAGTTCGGAACTGCAGCAGCGAATCCGTGCAGCTGAGGCGCTGACGCTGGACAATACGACATTGCACCTTAATATCGCCGCCAATTACGGTGGGCGCTGGGATATTACCCAGGCATGCCGCATGCTGGCAGAAGAGGTTGCGGCTGGGAAGCTGCAGAGTGAGTCGATTAGCGAGGGGCTACTGCGAAGTCGCCTTTCACTGAGCGATTTGCCCGAGCCAGATCTGTTTATCCGCACCGGCGGCGAACAGCGCATCAGTAATTTCCTGTTGTGGCAGTTGGCTTATACCGAGCTCTATTTTACCGAACACTTATGGCCGGCCTTCGACGAGAAGGCCTTTGCCGAGGCACTGGATTCCTTTGCCGGGCGACAGCGCCGTTTCGGTCGTACAGGAGAACAGGTTGAACAAACCGAACGTACTTAAGCAACGCGTGATCACCGCATCACTGCTTGCGCCGTTGGCGCTGTGGGGGATCTGGGTGTTGTCGCCTCTTGCCTTTGCCATCGCTATCGGTGTCATTTTTGCCATGGCGGGTTGGGAATGGTCACGTCTGTGTGGGCTTGAACGTATGCCCTTACGAGCACTGTATGTGGCACTGCTTATTCTTCTCATGGCTGGGAGCTGGCCGCTGTTATCCGAGGGTAACTGGTCGCTGGCTATTCTGATTATCGCCTTGATGTGGTGGGCCCTCTCTCTGACATCAGTACTGAGTTATCCTCATGGAACAGCCTTCTGGCAGCGCTCAGCCATAGCTCGCGGGGTGGCTGGTCTTTTGATACTAATGCCGGCGTGGGCGGCGCTTGCCCTCCTGCACAGTCACTTCGGGCCCGGCTATGTGATCCTGTTGGTGTTCGTGGTGTGGGGCGCTGATACTGGCGCTTATTTCGCCGGCCGTGCGTTTGGTCGACATAAACTTGCTCCACGTGTCAGTCCTGGCAAAACCTGGGAAGGGGTCATCGGTGGCGCTGTGCTGTCATTGCTCGTGGCATTGGTAGGGACGCTCTGGCTCGAACCGGTTGGCGGTTATGCCGCCTTTCTTCTGCTAATCATCCTGACCGTCATGATCTCCATACTGGGTGATCTAATGGAGAGTCTGTTCAAGCGTGTGGCAGACATCAAGGACAGTGGCGGCTTACTTCCTGGTCACGGTGGGGTGATGGATCGCATTGACAGCATGACGGCGGCAGGCCCCCTGTTTGTACTGGGCCTGTTATGGCTGAGTTGATGAAGGGGATTACCGTTCTCGGTGCGACAGGCTCCATTGGAGTGAGCACCCTGGATGTTTTGGCACGCCATCCGCAGCGCTACCGGGTAATTGCATTAACGGCCAATAGCCATGTGGAGCGGATGCTGGAACAGTGTCTGCAGCATCGTCCGAGCTATGCGGTCATGGCCGATGAGACAGCGGCAGAGCGTCTTTCTGGCGCCTTGCGCCAGGCCGGCGCCAGCACTGAGGTATTGAGCGGGGTCGAGGGATTGGAGCAGGTCGCTTCCCTGCCCGAAGTGGACTATGTCATGGCCGCCATCGTAGGTGCCGCCGGCCTGCCACCGACACTCGCCGCGGCCCGTCACGGCAAGCGAATTCTGCTCGCCAACAAGGAAGCGCTGGTGATGTCCGGACGCCTGTTTATGGATGAGGTGCGTCAACACGGCGCCGAGCTGTTGCCCATCGACAGTGAACACAATGCGATCTTTCAGTGTATGCCTCCGCATTTTGAACAAGGGCTGGATACCGTCGGGGTACGACGCATCCTGTTAACCGCCTCAGGTGGACCATTTCGCAACACATCGCTGGAACAGCTGGCAATGGTGACGCCGGAGCAGGCGGTGGCCCATCCTAACTGGTCGATGGGGCGCAAGATCTCGGTCGATTCGGCCACCATGATGAACAAGGGTTTGGAGGTGATCGAGGCTTGCTGGTTGTTCAACACTACCACCAGCAATATCCAGGTGGTACTGCACCCACAGAGCGTGATTCATTCGATGGTGGAATATACTGATGGCTCCGTTCTGGCGCAGCTCGGTAATCCCGATATGCGTACACCCATCGCTCACGCCCTGGCCTGGCCAGAGCGCATAGAATCCGGTGTTGACAGCCTGGACATGTTTACTGTGGCGCATCTGGATTTCGAAGCGCCGGATTTGAAAAGATTTCCGTGCTTGCGCCTAGCGGTGGAGGCGATGGAGGCGGGCGGTACGGCACCGACTATCCTTAATGCCGCAAACGAAGTGGCGGTGGAGGCCTTTCTCACTGAGCAGATCGGCTTTACCTCCATTGCCCGCGTGATTGAACAGACTCTTGAGCAAATGAGTATAAGAGAGGCTGACAGCCTGGATACGATTTTTCGTGATGATTCTGCGGCCAGGGAGATCGCCCGCAGGATTTCACAGCAGTATAAAGTGGGAGTGCACTGATGCTTGATATCCTGCTAACCGTGTTAGCGCTGGTTGTCGCCCTGGGCATTCTGGTGGCGGTGCATGAGCTGGGTCATTTTCTCGTTGCCCGCTGGGTCGGAGTTAAGGTACTGCGTTTTTCTATCGGTTTCGGACGTCCGCTCTGGCAACGCCGCTTCGGCCGTGATCAAACCGAGTACACTATCGCCACCATTCCCTTGGGTGGTTATGTGAAGATGCTGGATGAACGTGAAGGTGAGGTCGCTGAAGAAGAGCGACATCGCGCCTTTAATCGCCAGACAGTTGCAAAGCGCAGTGCGATTGTCGTTGCCGGTCCGCTGTTTAATTTTCTCTTTGCCATTTTTGCCTACTGGTGGATGTTCGTCCTCGGGGTAAGCGGTATCAAACCGCTGCTGGGGGATATTGAACCCGGTACAGTGGCTTACGCTTCGGGGCTGAAGAGTGGCCAGGAGATCGTGGCGGTTAATAGTGAATCTACGCCAACATGGCAAGCGGTCGTTGAAGCGGTAATGCCAAAAGTCATGTTGGGTCTGCCCGTGGAACTTACCGTGAATGAAGGTGGTCTGACTAGCGATATATCGTTGAACACCGAGGCACTCGATGTTGGAGAACAACCCGAAGAGCTGTTGATAAAATTAGGCCTGAAGCTCTACCGCCCAACCATTGAACCGGTCATCGATAAGGTTATGCCGGGTTCTGTCGCAGAACAAGCCGGATTACGTTCCGGAGACCGGGTGACACATGCAGCAAGACGGCCTGTCAACGACTGGCAAGAGATGGTGACTATTGTCTCCGACCATCCGGGCAAGCCACTTCAGATGAAGATTGCACGGGATGGTCACGAGTTTGATATTGAACTGACCCCTGAGCCGGTAAAGAGTGAGCAGGGAGCTGTGGGCCGTATCGGTGCCTCGGTACAGATCGATAAGTCACTTTATCAGTCGATGATGGCAAGCCATAAGTATGCTCCGGCTCCTGCCCTGGCCGCCGCCTGGGACAAAACCTGGGATATCAGCGGGTTGACCTTGAAAATGATTGGCAAGATGCTGTCTGGAAGCGCTTCGATCGAGAACCTTAGCGGCCCAATTGGGATAGCTCAATATGCCAAGAGTTCTGCAGGGGAGGGCTTCAGCCAGTTCCTGAAATTTCTCGGCCTGATTAGTGTTAGTCTCGGTATTTTGAATCTGCTGCCAATCCCGGTGCTGGATGGCGGGCACCTTCTGTTTTTCGGCATTGAAGCCGTGCGTGGACGCCCTGTTTCCGAACAAACGGAGATGCTCGGGCAACGCATTGGCCTGGCCTTTATTCTGGCTCTAATGATCCTGGCGCTGTACAACGACCTTGTACGGCTGGCTGGCTGAGCCCCGATTTGATGCGAGCTTGCATGCGCTTGAAAAGAACTTTAATACTGTCTGTCCTTCTTGGCTGGAGTGCCTCGACCTATGCCTTTGACACCTTTCGTGTCAATGAATTACGGGTGGAGGGTCTCGAGCGAATTTCGGTGGGAACGGTCTACAATTACCTGCCGGTGAAGGTTGGCGATGTCATGGATGAGCAGCTCTCTTCTGCAGCCATTCATGCCTTGTTCCGTACGGGTTTTTTCCGTGACGTGGTGCTTGAGCGTGAGGGTAGCACCCTGGTGATATTTGTCGCCGAGCGACCAGCCATTGCCAGTATAGAATTTGAGGGGAATTCAGATATCCCCACCGAACAGTTGACCGAGCAGCTTAAGCTGATTGGTTTTTCTGAAGGTCGCGTTTTCGACCGCTCAATGCTGGACAAGGTTAAGCAAGAGCTTGAACGTCAGTATTTGGCGCGGGGCAAGTATAACGCCCGTATTCGCTCAATTGTTACGCCGCAGGAACGCAACCGTGTCTCGGTGAAGCTCGAAATCGCCGAAGGCGAGGTGGCCTCCATTCACCACCTCAACATCGTCGGTAATCGCGCCTTCAATGAAAAGGCGTTGACTCGCCACTTTTTGCTCGGTGCGGAAGGCGGTTTGTTTAGCGATAAGGACCAATACTCCAAGCAGAAGCTTTCCGCCGACCTCGAGGCCTTGCGCTCTTTTTATATGGATAAGGGCTATATCAATTTTGATGTGCTCTCCACCCAGGTTTCCATAACCCCAGACAAGCGCCATGTCTACATCACCATCAACATCAGTGAAGGTGAGAAGTACACTGTGCGTGAGGTGCAGGTTCAGGGAGATACCATCGTACCGAAAGAGCAACTGGCTGAGTTGGTGTCGATTCAACCGGGTGATGTTTTTTCGCGCAAGGAGATCACACAAAGTACACAACGGATCGGGGATACCTTGGGTAATCTGGGCTATGCTTTCGCTAATATTAATCCAATCCCCGATGTGGACAAGGAAAAGCGTGAGGTGACGCTGACCTACTTTGTGGACCCGGGGAAACGCGTCTATGTGCGTCGCATTAACCTCAGCGGCAACATCCGTACAAATGATGAAGTGTTGCGGCGTGAAATGCGTCAGATGGAAGGGGCGTGGATTTCTACCAGCAAAGTTGAGCGCTCACGTACCCGTCTTAACCGGTTGGGTTATTTTGACGACGTTTCCGTGAAAACCCCCACAGTGCCTGGAAGTCCAGATCAGGTTGATTTGGATATGGACGTGGCAGAGCGCAGTACTTTTGGCAGCTTTAATTTCGGTGTGGGTTATGGTGATACCCAGGGAGTGCTGGTTAACGCAAGTATCGACTGGCAGAACTTCATGGGTAGTGGGCAAAAGTTCAGTATCAATTTTGATAATAGTCAGGTGAACCGTGTCTATAGTTTCAATTTCACTGATCCATACTCCACAATAGATGGCGTGAGTCGCACCGTTAGTATGTTCTATCGCGAGACGGATTCCGCCGAAGCCAATACCGCGGATTACACAACCGATAGCTACGGTGCCAGTTTGCGCTACGGGGTGCCGGTCAGTGAATATGATACGGTTCGCTACGGTCTGGGTTATGAGCATACCCGGTTGTATACAAACAGCTTGACTCCTGTAGAGGTTCTCGACTTCTGTACAGATGCTGCATCGATCGAAAACTGCCAGTTTGATACCTATAGCCTCGATGTCGGCTGGTCACGCGACACTCGCAATCGCGCCATTTTCGCGGATGAAGGTGGACTTCTGTCGTTGGGGAGTGAACTCGCGATGCCGATCGATGAGGGTGCGCTGACCTACTATAGACTTCGCCTGAATAAGCAGCACTACTTTCCACTGACAGATGCATTGACTTACTCCCTGGAGGGGGAGGCCGCCTATGCCAATGTTTATGGGGACAACAACCAGCTTGCACCATTCAAGCGTTACTATGCTGGTGGCATCCGCAGTGTACGCGGCTTTCGCGGCAATAGCCTGACCTCGACCGAGGGAACGCGTGATGCTTACAATGACCCGCTAGGCGGAAATGCCAAACTGATTGGTAAAATGGAGCTGGTGTTTCCTCCACCTTGGGAACTGGATAGCAAATCCATGCGTTTCATGGCGTTTGTCGATGCGGGTAATGTGTATAATAGTGACGAAGGTGTCGAACTCGACCAGCTCCGCTATTCCACCGGACTTTCCATGGTATGGATGACACCAGTAGGGCCGCTGACCTTCAGCTACGCGTGGCCACTGAACGAAAAGGACGGTGACGAGGTCGAACATTTTCAGTTTACCCTTGGCACCTTGTGATGTTCGGGTGACAACAGGATAGGGACCAGAATATGAAGATGATCAGGACATTCCTAACCATAGCCAGCCTGGGCCTGGCTTTTGGAACGGCTGTAGCAACGGCCGACGATTCTATGCGGATCGCCTTTGTGAATACACCTCAAGTGCTGGATCAAGCACCTCAAGCCGAAGCCGTTCGTAACACCCTGCAATCTGAGTTTGCCCCCCGTGATGCCAAACTCGCCACTGAGCAGAAGAAGATTAAGGAGCTTGAAGACAAACTGGCTCGTGATGGTGCGGTAATGAGCGACGATGCACGGCGCAAGCTTGAACGCGATATCCTTGGACAGAAACGCGAAAACAAGCGCTCTCGTGACGAGTTCACCGAGGATTTCAATATTCGCCGTAATGAAGAGTTGGCGAAAATGCAAAGGGAAATCGCCATGTCAATTATCAGCCTTGCCAAGGAGAAGGGCTATGACCTTATCCTTGAGAATGGAGTGATCTATGCCAGCGATCGTGTCGATATCACTGATGAGGTTATCGCGCGTCTGCAGCAGGATTACAAAAAGAAGCAGAAATAAAGCAAAACGATTGTGCGCTACACACTTGGAGAATTAGCAAACAGGCTCGGAATCCGCTTCCATGGTGATGCGGAGTGTGAGATCGACGGTATCACCACCCTGACGGCCCCCCGTGCCGGAGCGATTACCTTTCTGACTAACCCACGTTATCGCAAATACCTCAGTGATACCCACGCGGCGGCGGTCATCCTCAGACCTGACGATCTGGAACATTGCCCGGTCAATGCGCTTCTCTCTGATAACCCCTACCTTACCTATGCCCATGTAAGTGCTCTGTTTGCCGCCGATAACGCCATGCAGCCGCCCATTGCTGCAAGCGCCGAGATACACGAGAGCGCCCGAGTCGGAACTGGGGTTCACATCGGCGCGAATGTGGTGGTAGGTGAAGGTGTCGTGTTGGGGGATGCGGTGAAGATTGGTGCCGGATGTGTCATCGGTAACAATACCCGAATTGGTAGCGCCAGTGCCCTTAATGCCAATGTTACTGTTTACCACGACTGCGAAATTGGTGAGCGCGCCGTGATTCATAGTGGCGCCGTCATCGGCAGTGACGGTTTTGGATTCGCCAATGATAAGGGTAAGTGGGTTAAGATCTACCAGCTGGGTCGGGTGGTGATCGGTGATGATGTAGAGATTGGCGCTAATACAACCATCGACCGTGGCGCGATTGAAGACACGGTGATCGGCAATAATGTGATCATTGACAACCTGGTACAGGTTGCCCATAACGTACGCATCGGTGATCATAGTGCGCTTGCCGGTTGTGTCGGGATTGCCGGAAGCGCCGAGATTGGCAGCCACTGCGCCTTCGGCGGGGGAGCGGGTATTCTCGGGCATCTGGAGATCGCCGACGGGGTCACGGTTACCGCCATGTCGTTGGTGACCAATTCGATTAAGGAACCGGGCGTCTATTCAGCCGGTACTCCGTTAGAGCCGAAAGCCCGATGGCAGAAAAATTATATTCGCTTCAAACAGCTTGACGAAATGGCGCGCCGCATCAAGGTGCTGGAAAAACAGTTACAAAAGTTGACAGAAGAAGGTTAAGACATTGAACACGATGGATATCCAGGAAATTCTCGAGCATTTGCCTCACCGTTATCCTTTTTTGCTGGTTGACCGCGTGCTTGAGTGTGAGCCAGGCAAACGCCTCAAGGCACTGAAGAATGTCTCGGTCAATGAGCCGATGTTTACCGGTCATTTTCCTGAGCGGCCTATTTTCCCCGGTGTCCTGATTATGGAGGCACTGGCCCAGGCCACAGGTATTCTCGCGTTCAAAACTACAAACAGTAAACCTGATGGTACCTCACTCTATTATTTTGCCGGGATTGATAACTGCCGCTTCAAACAGCCGGTAGTGCCGGGTGATCAGATGGTTCTTGAGGTTGAGGTCATCAAGCAAAAGCGTGGGATCTGGAAATTCAAGGCTGAGGCGCTGGTTGATGGCAAAGTTGTCGCCAGTGCCGATTTGATGTGTGCCGAACAGGAGATCAAATGAGCAGCGTTCACCCTACGGCTATCATCGACCCCTCCGCCAAACTCGGTGCAGGGGTAAGCGTTGGTGCTTACTCGGTCATCGGTGCCGATGTCGAGATTGGCGAGAATACCTGGATCGGCCCCCATGTGGTGATTAACGGGCCGACCAGCATCGGTAGTGACAACAAGATCCATCAGTTTTCCTCTATCGGGGAGGCGCCACAGGATCTGAAATATAATGGTGAGCCGACCCGCCTGGAGATCGGTGATCGCAACACTATCCGTGAATGCGTCACCATCAATCGCGGTACCGTCAGCGGGGGAGGCCTGACAACGGTAGGCAGTGACAACCTGTTGATGGCCTACATTCATATTGCACATGATTGCCGGATCGGCAGCCACGTGATCTTCTCCAATAACGCCTCACTGGCCGGGCATGCCCATGTGGGTGACTATGTCATCCTTAGTGGTTTTACCCTGGTACATCAGTTCTGTGCCATCGGTGACTACGCATTCACCGGAATGGGCAGTGCCATTTCCAAGGACGTGCCTCCTTACCTGATGATCTCCGGTAATCCGGCCGCACCTCACGGCCTGAACAAGGTCGGACTCAAGCGCCGGGGTTTCAGCGAACAGCAGATCCGTAACCTGATCCAGGTCTACAAGATCCTCTACCGCCAGGGACTCAGCTTGGAAGAGGCATCGCAGCAGATCATGGAAATGGCGAAGAATAACGAAGAGGTCGGGCGTTTCTCCGAGTTTCTTCAAAACTCGAAACGGAGCATTATCCGTTGATGAAAAAGCCGGCTTGATGCCGGCTTTTTTGTATCGGGATTTAGTGTTAACAAGTTTTGTGTCGCTTCGCGACTGATTATTTTAATGCGGGGGGCTGCCCCGCGCGCAGGTCATTTTTTACGAAGTCCATCCCTGGACTTCGCCCTACCGGGCCAGCTGAAGCTGTTCCAATTCGCTCCCGGCGAACTGGTCTTGCGTGGCCAAGAGAAAGTAACCAAAGAGAAGGCCGCCTTCTGCATCGCCCTGACGGGTTCCCTGTGCTTCTTGCTCCGGGAGGGCTTTGCAGACAGGCCTTCCTTGGCCTGACTGCAAAGTTGCGCGCTTCCACGCGCGCAACCCTTCGGGCTTTTCCTCCCTCCACTGCGATGCTCGGCGATGCAGAAGGGGACTCCATCCGTGCCAACGTTTAAGTTCTCCGCTTCAATATCAAAGGCAAATTATGGAGCGGTTTTGCTTCCCGTGGGGGCGCAGCCGAGCATCGCAGTCATTTCAGGAAAAAGTGAAGGCATGTTTGAGCGAGGCGCCCTTTTGCCTCGCGAGTTGCCTGAAAGGCCTGAAATGGCGAGAAGCACAGGGCACCGCGAAGCGGCAAGCCTTCGGGAGCGTTTCTTTGGGTACTTTCTTGTCGCTACAAGAAAGTACCTCGCCGCGCGGGGGCGAAAACCCCACATTAAATCAATCCGTCGCGACAGCGACACAAGCTGATTTACGCGAAAGCCAAATTTACTCGTGCAGTCCCAACATCCCCGCCGCCACCGCCGCAGCCCGGGCAGCACCACCCGGCTCACCGAGTGTCTCGTGTATTCTGGCCAGGCGGGCAACCGTTTCGGCATGCACCTCCGGCTCAAACAAACGCAGGAGCTCGGTGCTGATCCGCTCTGCGGTGACCTCATTCTGTAGCAGTTCCCTGGCCACCTCTTCCCCAGCAACGATATTGCACATGGCGATGTGCTTGAGTTTGATAAGTCGACGCATGATGCGGTAGCTGAAACCGGATATCCTGTAAACCACCACCAGAGGCACTCCCATCAGGGCAACCTCCAGAGTGGCCGTACCCGAGGCGGTGGCGATGGCATCGCAGGCGCGGGTGACATCGTAAAAGCGGTTCTCAACCACGGTTACCGGCAGTGAGTGCCCGGTAAGCAGAGTGTCGATCTCTACTCTGTCTAGGGTCGAGGCCTGGGGGATTAGGAACTGCACCTCGGGCCGTTCGCTATGGATTCGTTCGGCGGCATCGAGAAGAGGGGGAAGAAGGCGCTGCAGCTCGTTGCGGCGGCTGCCCGGAAAGAGTCCGATGGTGGGACGGGCCGGGTCCAGGCCAAATTCTCGCAGTGCACCATCGCGGTCGAGGTCGCTGTGAACTTCATCGAGCAGCGGATGACCGACATAGGTTACCGGCACACCGGCCTTCTCATATAACGGTACCTCGAAAGGGAACACCACTACCATCTGATCAACCACTTCGCGGATTTTGTAGATCCGCTTTTGACGCCAGGCCCAAACCTGGGGACTGATGTAATACATCACCGGAATGCCGAGCTCTTTGGCGGTGGGGGCCAGGCGCAGGTTGAAGCCGGAGTAGTCAACCAGGATCAGGAGGTCGGGACGTTCCTCGTGAAGCAGCTGACGCATGCGCTCCAGCACCCCCTTGATGCGGCGGTAGTGGCGCAATACTTCGATGAGGCCAAGCACCGCCATCTCGCGGCAATCGACCAGTGTGTCGACCCCGGCGGCACGCATGCGTTCCCCGCCGATGCCGGAGAAAGAGACCTCGGGATAGCGCTCTCGCAGTTCTTCTACCAGACGGGCGGCACGAGCTTCGCCGGAGGCCTCCCCGGCGACGATCAAAACCCGTTTGGATGCTTTAGTCATGAGGTATGGCCCGCAAAGAAAAAAACCGAACTTAACTCGGGTTCGCAGAAAATGCGGAGAATAGGGATGCGGAGATTCTTCACAGCGCTGCGAGTCATACGAAGCAATCTCAGGTCGTGTGCCTGTGTCATTGAAGATTGCTTCGTCACCGACGTTCCTCGCAATGACAATAATCCGGTTTCTAGCGTCCTCCGCGGTGAAATCTTATAAAGCCGTGCGGATGACTTCCAGCACCTGATCCACTTTTTCGTCCTCCAGTTCCGGGAAGATCGGCAGTGACATGCAGGTGGCAGCGACGTTTTCGGTGACCGGCAGGCTCTGGCCCTGGCAGGTATCGGCAAAGACCTGCTGCTGGTGCAACGGGATGGGATAGTAGACGGCGCAGCCAATCTGTTGCTCGCGCAGCGCGGCCATGATCACATCGCGTTTGTCGGTTAGCAGTGTGTACTGGTGGTAGACGTGCTTGCCATTCCCATCTTCATGCGGTGGGGTCAGGCCCATCTCGGCGAATGCTTTGCTGTAGCGATGGGCGACACGGCGGCGGCCATCGTTGTATTGGTCGATGCGCTTGAGCTTGGCGCGCAGGATCACCGCCTGCACCTCATCCAGGCGGGAATTGAAGCCCAGCTCTGAGTGATGGTACTGCTTCCAACTGCCGTGGTTGCGAAGTACGCGCAGGTGTTCGGCTATCTTCGCGTCCTGGGTGGTCACGAGGCCGCCATCGCCATAGCAACCAAGGTTCTTGCTGGGGAAGAAACTGAAAGCGCCGACATCACCCATGCTGCCTGTCTGCTTGCCACCGATATCGGCACCGAAGGACTGGGCGCAGTCTTCGATAATCTTCAGGCCGTGCTTGTCGGCAATGGATTGGAGCGCACCCATGTCGGCAGGCTGGCCGAACAGGTGGACCGGGATGATTGCCTTCGTTTTCGCTGTAACAGCCGCTTCGACCTGGTTCGGGTCGATGTTGAAGGTCTTCGGATCGATATCGACGAAGACCGGGGTGGCGCCGACGTAGAGGATGGCCTCGGCGGTAGCGATGAAGGTGAATGGGGTGGTGATGACTTCGTCACCTTCGCCGATCCCGGCGGCGATCAGTCCCAGATGCAGGGCATCGGTGCCGGAGGCGCAGCCGATGGCATGGGCACAGCCCAGATACGCGGCGGTCTCTTCCTCAAAGGCGCGTACGTTGGGTCCGAGGATGAACTGTGCGGATTCCAGCGCCTGCAACAGGCCCTGGTCGATTTCGTCTTTAATCGCGTGATACTGACCCTTGAGGTCTACCATTGGAATCATTGCGTTGTTCCTTGATTAGGCCTGCGGGCCGGTCTGTTGATTGAGCAGTTTACTGATGCGGATAGCCGTGGCCAGGGCCTGGCGGCCGTCTTCGCCGGTGACCGGTGGGGCGCTTTTGGTCTGAATGGCGTTGATGAAGGCGGTAGCTTCGGCGAGGATGGCGTCGGAGTTCTCGAAAATGCTCTCCTCGGAGGTGATCTCGGGGATCCCCGGGAACATCTCCTTGCTGCCCTTGCGGTGCACGCTGAGTACCTTATCCTGGAAATCGATGGAGATATAGGCGTCGTGCTGGAAGATACGCATCTTACGCTGCGGCTTCATGCTCACCCGGCTGGCGGTCACATTGGCGACGCAGCCGCTCTCGAAGGTGATGCGGACGTTGGCGATATCGTGCTCGTCGGTGAGCACCGAGACGCCATTGGCATGGATTTCACTGATCGGCGAGCGCACCAGATTCTGAATAATGTCGATATCGTGGATCATCAGATCCATCACCACGTTGACATCGGCGCCACGCGGATTGAATGGCGCCAGGCGGTGGGATTCGATGAATTGAGGGGTACTTAGCACCGGCTCCAGCGCGAGTACCGCTGAGTTGAATCGCTCCAGGTGGCCGACCTGCAAAACCAGCCCCTTGTCACGGGCGATGGCAATGAGCTCGTCCGCTTCTTCCACGGTTACCGTCATCGGTTTTTCCAACAGCACGTGGATGCCGTTCGCCAGGAACTCTTTAGCTACCTGGTAGTGCATTTGAGTAGGGACGACGATGCTGACCGCATCCACCTTACCAATCAGTTCGTGATAATCGCTCACCGCGCGGGTGTTACATTCGGCGGCCACGCGCTCGGCGTTTTCCATGTTGCTGTCGGCCACGGCTACGAGCTCGGCCTGAGGCAGGGCGGCATATTTCTGGGCATGGAAGCGGCCCAGATATCCGACGCCGATCACGGCGGTCTTCAAAGGTGTTGTCACGATAAGGTCCAACTGAATTTAGTGAAAAATCAGCCATAAATGGTCGCATTTGAGGGGCGATAAATCAACAAGAAAGCAGGGGATATGTGTCACAGGTCAGGAAAATGGGGCTTGGTGCTTCAGGGGGGAGGGCGGCCTCTCCCTAAGGCCGAGCTTGAGGCACACCTCTCCGCAGGGAAAGCCCCTAACCGCAAAGAACGGCACCACCAAGAAGACCCCCAAATCCACCTCCAGCAGCTTTGAGCTGGAAACCCCGTGCGATCGTTCCGGCACCTTTGAGCCGCAACTGGTCATGGCAGGTGTTGTGATTTACGTCCCAGTCGTCATCGCATCAGGTTCCAATCCCGGAGCCGGCATAATCTCCTTCACTGGATCGCTTCAGTTCATCCTCGAAGGAGAGCGCTTTTTCCTCCTCTTCCAGTGCGATGGCCTCGCGACTCTTGTGCCCGCCATGGTAGAGAAGTCTCTCAATGACGCTGTTGATGTCACTGTAGGGGGGAACCCGCAGTTCCAGTAAGCGATCGTAAACAGCCTTGTCCAAAGTAACCTGCACCTTTGTGTCCATCGTCGTATTCCAGGTGGCAAGAAGGATTCCCGTACGGATCAGGTAAGTCATAGGCAGAATGAAGTGAGACTCAACGGCAGTCCAAGTGGGGGCAGCCGTGGCAAAGTACGGGTACATCTGGTGTGGGTCGCCGCCGTTCCCCGGATGTAATACACTTCATGCCCCCTTGAGCTGAACATAAGAACAGACCATGCAGTCATCATTGGATTTTTCTTCCCCGACTCTGTTGATCGCCGGTGTTGATGAGGTGGGCCGAGGCCCGCTAGCCGGGCCGGTGGTTACCGCCGCGGTGATCCTCGCCCCTCACAGGCCTATTGACGGTCTGGCCGATTCCAAGGCGATTAGCGAGAAAAAACGTGAACGGCTGTTCGACGAGATAAAAGAGAAGGCGCTGTGCTGGGCCATCGGTCGGTGCGAGGTGGTGGAGATCGACGAGCTGAACATTTTGCAGGCGACCATGGTGGCGATGCAGCGGGCGGTGGCAGGGCT
>JBFFNE010000037.1:0-26017 GCA_041563315.1 Thiohalomonadaceae bacterium | reverse complement strand
GGCGGCCTGGTGCACCGGATTCTGTGCCAGGTGCGGATAGGCAACATGGCCCTGTATGCCTTTGACCAGCAACCGGCCGTTGAGAGAGCCGCGGCGGCCGTTCTTCACCACATCGCCGACCTTCGCTGTACTGGTGGGCTCACCGACCAGACACCAGTCGATCTTTTCGCTGCGTTTTTCGAGAGTGTCGATCACCTTAACGGTCCCGTCCGTCGCCGGACCCTCTTCGTCGCTGGTGATGAGTAAAGAAATCGAGCCCTTGTGTTGTGGCCGGGACTCGATAAAGCGCTCACAGGCGCATACGAAAGCGGCAATCGAGCCCTTCATGTCTGCTGCACCGCGTCCGTGCAGCATTCCTTCCTCCACTGCGGCGGAGAAGGGCGGGTATTGCCATTTCTCCTCCGGCCCGGTGGGGACCACATCGGTATGGCCGGCAAAACAGAATAACGGGCCGCTGTCGCCGTGGCGCAGCCACAGGTTATCCACCTCACCGAAACGTAACGGCTCGGCAATAAAACCCAGAGGGATGAGGCGCTCGGCGATGAGCTGCTGGCAACCGGCATCGTTGGGTGTCACCGAGGAGCGGCTGATCAGTTCTTTGGCAAGTTCGAGAGTTGGCGACATGGTCTTATCTGTGGCTGGCGAAAAAAGTTCATTCTACCGGTTTGCCTCTATTGGAGCACGCACGGTTTCGGTTGTTGGGAGGGGGGGAATGTAATGAGAGCATCGTCAAGCTATGGCGACCATCTGGCATGGTCGCTTGCGATGCATTGCCTCGCCGGAACCCCGGCGAGGAGAGAATTATTTTTTTCTGCCCAGTGCGTAGTTGCCGGGGCCCTTTTTTTCCAGCTTTCCCTCGCGGATCAGCTTTTCAATGTCCTGTTTCAAGTTGCCTGTGTCGAAACCGTTGGCCTTAAGCTTTTCCTTCAGCAGGCTTTCGCTGATATAGGAGCGGCTCTTCATGATATCCCGGATCTTATCGAACAGCTGCTCACTACTGTCAGCGGATGATGACTCAGCCTTGGGCTGGAATGCTGGAGCTGCCTGTTTCGGGACGCTTATTACCGGCATACTCAGCGGAGCGGTTGGACTCGGTGTCACCGCTTCTGGTGGCGGTGCTGAGGCACTGACTTGATCAGCCTTGATCTTGCGTTCAAGTTCCTGGATATCGAGCTCAATGGGGGTGAGGGTGGTTTTGAAATCGGATACCAGGCGGGTACGTTTTTCCTGCAATTCCCTGATCGCCTTATCGGTGGCGGCAAGGGTCTCTTCATGCCTGGCTATCAGTTGTGTTTTTTGTTTTTTTACCTCAGCCAGGCGGTTAACCCGCTGGGTAGCCTCTTGTTCCGCTTTTTCCTTTCGCTTTGCCAGCTCGAAAAGATCTTTGGAAGATAAACTCTTAATGTCGACAGTCATGTTTCGCTTCCTTGGATACGTCAAATCGCATTATCGTTGAAATAATTCCATGTAATCGGTCTCTTTGAAGCCGATTCGCACATCTTCTTTCAATTCTAGCACCGGGCGCTTGATCAGCGTTGGGTACTCCATCAATAAGTCTAGTACATTGTTTTCGTCAATATTTTCTTTTACGGCTTCCGGTAATTGCCTCCAGGTGGTGCCGCGGCGGTTGAGTAGAGTCTCCCAGCCGACGGCCTGGTTCCAGGCAATGAGCTGTTCCCGCTTCAGACCATCGGTACGGAAGTCATGAAAGCGGTAATCGATGCCTGCGGCATCCAGCCACTTACGGGCCTTTTTGACTGTATCGCAGTTTTTGATTCCGTAGAGTGTCGTCATTAGCAATTTTAAGTCTTAAGTATTCGCGCACAAAAGCTTTTGAGCAATCAGTATGTGTAAATTATAGGGAGGCCACAGCCCGCCTGAGCTCTGCTGTGACATGAAAACATCCGGCCTGTGTTTTCCTCGCCTCTGTGCGAGAGATTGATGAAAAATCGGGTTAAATCGTCAGTCGTCAGCGGGGCTCCACTACAATGTCCCACTGACGGCTGATAACATTCTGACGACGGTCAGTCTCTGTTATATATCACGCAGCAGCTCATTGATGCCGACCTTTCCACGGGTCTTCTCGTCCACCTTCTTGACGATCACCGCGCAGTAGAGGCTGTACTTGCCGTCCTTGCTCGGCAAGTTGCCGGAGACCACCACGGAGCCGGCAGGGACGCGTCCGTAATGGACTTCCCCGGTCTCGCGGTCGTAGATTTTGGTGGACTGCCCGATGTAGACACCCATGGAGATCACCGCGCCCTCTTCGACAATTACACCTTCGACCACCTCGGAGCGTGCACCGATAAAGCAGTTATCCTCGATGATGGTCGGGGCGGCTTGCAGTGGCTCAAGGACGCCGCCGATACCGACACCGCCGGAGAGGTGAACGTTTTTGCCGATCTGCGCACAGGAGCCGACGGTGGCCCAGGTGTCGACCATGGTACCGGAGTCTACATAGGCGCCGATGTTGACATAGGAGGGCATCAGTACCGCACCGGGGGCAATATAAGAGCCGCGTCGGGCGCTTGCCGGCGGCACCACGCGTACGCCACCTTTGGCAAGCTCATCGGCACTCATACCGGCGTACTTGGAGGGGACTTTGTCGTAGTAGTGGGTGAAGCCGCCATCCATCACGACGTTGTCGTTGAGGCGGAAGGAGAGCAGGACGGCTTTCTTCAGCCACTCGTTGACCTGCCAGTCGCCGACAGCCTTGCGTTCAGCCACGCGGGCCTCGCCGGAATCAAGCAGGCGGATCGCCTCGTTAACGGCGTCGCGTACCTTGCTGTCGGCATTGGCCGGGGTGATTTCGGCACGGCGCTCGAAGGCCTCTTCGATAATGTTCTTGATGTCGCTCATTGTCACTCTCCTAAAAAGAAAAAAATTCACCGTAAAGGCGCAAAGGCCGCAAAGAAATGCGGAATCAGCTGCCACCTGCAGAGCCGACGGCTGCAGTTTGAAAAGAGGTGTCTGGCAGCAAGATGGAGCTTGTCTGACAATTATTTCCTTTGCGTTCTCTGCGTCTTTGCGGTGGTATTGAATTTAAAGCTTTTCAACAAACTCGCGGATACGTTCCGCGGCCTCGATACATTCATCCAACTCCGCCACCAGCGCCATGCGTACACGCCCGGCGCCGGGATTGTTACCATGGGCATCGCGCGAGAGGTAACTGCCGGGTAGCACTGTGACGTTCTGCTGGGCAAAGAGCTGTTTGGCGAACTCGGTGTCATCGATCGGCGTCTCTGGCCACAGGTAAAAACCGGCATCCGGTCGTACCACCTTCATTACCGGCTGCAGAATCGTCAGTACAGCATCGAACTTTTGACGGTAGAGTTCACGGTTAGTTTTTACATGCGCCTCGTCACGCCAGGCGGCGATACTGGCGGCTTGAGTGGGGGGCGGCAGGGCGCAGCCTTGGTAGGTGCGGTATTTGAGAAAACGTCCCAGCACTTCGGCATCGCCGGCGATGAAACCCGAGCGCAGCCCCGGCAGGTTGGATCGTTTGGACAGGCTATGGAATACCACACAGCGGCGGTAATCGGTGTGGCCCATCGCAGCGGCGGCCTGCAGTAGACCCGGTGGTGGTGATAATTCGTCGAAATAGAGTTCGGAGTAGCACTCGTCCGAGGCAATGACAAAGTCGTACGCCTCGGCCAGGCCAATCAGTTTTTGCAGATAGGCCATATCGGCCACAGCGCCGGTCGGGTTGCCCGGCGTGCACAGGTAGATCAACTGGCAGCGTTGCCATACTTCGGCAGAGACGGCATCCAGGTCTGGCAGGAAGCCGTTCGTGGCGGTGGTATTGAGAAAATACGGCTCGGCTCCGGCCAGCAGCGTGGCGCCTTCATAGATCTGATAGAACGGATTGGGGGAGAGCACCAGCGGGTTTGTTGTGCGATCCACCACCGCCTGGGCGAAGGCGAACAGCGCTTCGCGGGTACCGGCCACAGGCAAGATATGGTGCTCTGCATCTACCGAGCCTGCAGGCAGTTCGAAACGGGAGGTGAGCCAGTCGGCGATCGCCTGGCGCAATTCCACCCGGCCCTTGGTCAACGGGTAAGTTGCCAGTCCGTGCAGGTGCGTGATCAACTCTTCCACCACAAAGCCCGGTGGCTGGTGTTTCGGCTCGCCGATGGAGAGGGCGATGTGCTCTTTTGCCACAGGAGCCACATCCGCCTTGAGCTGGTTCAGCTTCTCAAAGGGATAGGGCTGTAGTTTGTCGAGATCCGGGTTCATTCGTATTGTTCTTGCCTAAATGGGCGAGCATTATATGGTATTGAGCGTAGAGCATAAACCACGCTTTGATAAGGGATGTCTGAGGCTTTTCCGGGTCGCCATGGGTGAAGATCGCCTGAGGGTCTTCTTCTTGCCAAATACCCTTGTAATGTACCTGGAGGAGCCTTCCCGCAGCGAACAGTGTGCCGAGGGGACGCGACTCCCACATATTTAGAGAGAGCCGTCGAGTGACTCGGCGCTTTCGCAACCAGAAAGAAAATCATTATGCCGATCCTTGCCATCCATCATCTCAGTCTGTTGGTCGCCGACACCGAGCGTGCACTGGAATTCTATCGTGACCTGCTTGGACTGCCCGCTATCGAACGGCCTGAGTTGGGCTTTCCGGGGGCCTGGCTCGCTATCGGCGACAAGCAGCTGCACTTGCTGGAGCTCTCCAACCCCGATCCACAAGAGGGGCGTCCCGCGCATGTCGGGCGAGATCGCCATCTGGCTCTGAGCGTGGAGGGGTTGGAGCAGCTGGAAGGGCGGCTGATCGAGGCAGGGATTCCCCTTAGTCGCAGTAAATCGGGCCGTAACGCGATCTTCTGTCGCGATCCGGATGGTAACGGTGTCGAGTTGATTGCGGCGGAGTTAGGGCGCTAAGCTCCGAATCACTATGTATCAACCCACGATTGACATTGGGTAATGATATCTCTATCTTTAAAAGCAATTGATTACTCACAAATGGGCCGACATGGGAAAATCGCACGAACAGCGCAGGCAGGAGATCATCGAGGCCACCATGGAGCTGTCGGTGGAGAAGGGGCTGAAGAAGCTCACCACACAGGCGATTGCCGACCGTGTGGGGATCGCGCAGCCCACCATCTTTCGCCACTTCAAGAGCCGCGATGAAATCTTCGGTGCGGTCATCAACTGGGTCGGTGACAGCCTGTTCAAGGTGGTGGGTGGGCTCTTTACGGGTACCGGCCCCGCCGACGAGCGGTTGCACCAGCTGGTACTCAAGCAGCTGGCCTTCATGAACAAGCATCGTGCCATTCCGCGTGTGCTGTTTTCCGACCGGCTCCACCTGGAGTCACCGAAACTCAAGGCGGTGGTGCAGAAGATGATGGGCGGGTATGTCGAGAGCATGACCCGGCTTCTGGAACAGGGGGTGCGGGAAGGGGCCTTTCGTCACGACCTGGAGCCGGAACAGGCGGCGCGTTACATCGTCGCCTTGATCCAGGGCCTGGTGATGCGCTGGTCGGTGTACGAATTCAACTTTTCCCTGGAAAAGGAGGCCGAGCCGTTATGGCAGTTCCTGTGGCCTTCTCTCAAGCCCTGATTGGTCAGGGCTTTTTTTGAAATTCGAAAGTGAGTAATTAATTGCTTTTACGGGTGTGTGATGCGACAACGACTGGAATGGCTGGTGGTGACCGCCCTGTTGATGACCCCGGTTCGCGTAGCGGCGGGGGACGGGCCGATGGAAAAAATGATGCAGGAGTTGAGTGTGAACATGGCCCGCATCAATGAGGGGATCTGGCGGGAGGCGTTTGACGAGGTGGCCCAGGGGGCGGAGGGGATTGCAGAACATCCCATGCCTCCGCTGCTGCAGCGGCTCGAACTCCTTGCCGAACTGGGTACGGACGCGTCCCGCTTCATGAAAGCGGATAAAGCCCTCAAGGCCGCCGCCGTTGCCGTCACCGAAGCGGCGGCCCGGCGGGACCTCGGGGAGGTGCTGAGCCGTTATCAGGTGCTGCAGCAGAACTGTGTCGCCTGCCATACCTGGTATCGCAAAAGCGCCGCTCCGGCGAGAGGACAAACAGCAATGGATATCGATCATGAGTAGCAAATGGGGAATATTCTCAATCGGAACCGGGCGACCGGTGTTACGGGCCTCGCACCTGCTGTTGCTTGGCATCGTCATCATTGCTGTCATCGCCGGCCTGCGACTGCGGGAGCGGCTGGTGGTTCCGGAGGTGATCCCGCCCCCTCCACTGTCGGTGGAGGCGGAGCGCGTTGCTCCTCACCCGTTCGTGGTGACCGCCCGTTATAGCGGCAGTATCGAGGCGGAGAGGCGCGCCACGCTCTCCGCTCGCCTCGCTTCAACGGTGAAACACCGTTACGTCAAGGAGGGGGATGTTGTCGGGCAGGAGCAGGCCTTGCTGCGTCTCGACGACACGGAGCAGCGACAGGAGCTGCAGCGTCTGCAGGCGGCGGGGGATCGCATTCGGGCCGATCTGCAGTATTGGCAGGGACAACTCAAGGTCGATAAAAACCTCTTCGCCAAGGGCACCGTCAGCGAGCAAAAGCTGCAGGAGACGGTACGCCAGGTGGCCACACTGGAGGCCCTGCTGGAGGAGAACCGGTATGCCCGTGCCACCGCCGAGACCCGCCTGGGTTACGCCGATGTGGTCGCGCCGTTTCCCGGGGTGGTGCAGTCGGTGCGGGTAGCGGAGGGCGAGACGGTCAATCCGGGGAGCCCGCTGCTGGAGCTGGTAGATACAAAAAACCTCAAGGCGGTGATGAGCGCGCCACAGGCGGATCGGCCGCGGCTGGCACCCGGCCTGCGCGTCTATCTTCACCTCCATCAGCTGGCGGTGGAGCGGCAGGGTGAAATCGGGCGACTCTATCCCGCACTGGAGAGTCGCAGCCGTAATCTCACCTTCGATGTGCCCATCCACCATGAGGAGCCCTCTTTACTGCAGGCGGGAATGAGTGTGGACGCCGCGGTAGAGCTGCAGCGCTTCGATGCGGCGATTACCGTTCCCCTGCAAGCACTGCAGCCGCGCCAGGGACGCGATGGTGTTTTTGTGGTGCGTGACGGGCGAGCGGTGTGGTTGCCGGTGAGGAGAGGGGGGATGCAGGGGGAGCGGGTGCAACTGGTCGAGGGAGTCGAGGCCGGCGAGCTGGTGATTGTCACGCCGCACCCCGCACTGGAGCCGGGCCGTGCCGTGCAGGTTTCTGAGCAAGCGGGGAGCGGGACGGAATGAGTTCTGCGGATAACAGCATGTTCCACATGACGGTTGAACCCCTGTCCGCTTTGTTCCGGGAGCGTCTTCTGTGAGCTGGCCGAGTTTTTCCCTGCGTTATCGCTACACGGTCTTCGCCGCGCTGATCGCCGTGGTGGTGTTCGGCGTGGCGGCCCGCCTGGAGCTGCCGATACAGCTCTTTCCCGACTCGGATCCCCCGGTGGTGACGGTAATCACCCCCTATCCCGGGGTGGCGGCGGTGGATGTGGCGCGGAATGTCAGCAAGATCATGGAGGAGGAGTTCGGCGGCATCGATGGCATTCGCAAGGTCAGCTCCACCAGTCAGATCGGGCTTTCGGTGGTCAAGGCGGAGTTCCACTACAGCCGTAAAGTGGAGCAGGCGGCTCTCGATGTGCAAAACGCCATCAGTCGTATCCGCAACCACTTGCCCCGGGAGATAGGCGAGCCGCAGGTGCTGCAGTTCTCCTCCTCAGACAAGCCGATCCTGACGCTGGCATTGAACAGCGATCGGCTTCCCCTGCAAGAGGTGCGAGAGCTGGCCGACAATGCGGTGCGAGATCGCCTGCAGCTGGTGGAAGGTGTCGCTGCGGTGGACGTGTTCGGCGGCTACAAGCGCCAGCTCGAGGTAAGCGTGCACCGGGATCGACTGCGTGCCTATGGCCTGGAGATGGCGACGCTGCGTGCGGCGTTGCAGGGATGGAATTTGAGTGAACCGGGCGGACGTATCGGCCGCGGCGCTCAGGAGGCGGTGGTGCGCTTCGACCGGCCGCTGCACGATGCGCAAGAGGCGGCAGAACTCATCGTTTTCAGGCAGGGAGATCGTACGGTACGACTCGGCGATGTCGCCACCGTCAGGGTTACCGCGGCCGAGCCGCGTTCGGCCTACCACTTCAACGGTGAGGCGGCCATTGCCGTGCAGTTGCTCAAGCGCGATGAGGCCAACACGGTGGAGGTGGCGCGACGGGTACGAGCCGAGCTGGAGCAGTTGCGCACCGCCTTTCCGGCGCTGGAGATCGCCATCGCCGATGACGATTCGGTCTTCACCGAGCTGGTTATCGACAACATGACCGGCACGATTTTCACCGCCATCGTCCTGACCATCATTGTGGTGCTGCTGTTCCTGGCACACTTTCGCCAGGCGCTGATCATCGCCATCTCCATCCCGGTCGCCTTCCTGATGACCTTCTGCCTGATGTACCTGGCGGGTATCGAGCTGCACATGGTGACCATGTCGGCGATCATCCTCTCTATCGGCCTGCTGGTGGACGATGGCATCGTGGTGCTGGAAAACGTTCACCGCCATATACTCGAAGGGGTCCCACCGGTGCAGGCGGCGATTCGCGGTACCGAAGAGATCTTCCTCGCCGATTTGGCAGGAACGCTGACTACCATTTCGGTGCTGGTGCCGCTGATGTTCCTGGGAGGCTTCGTCGGTAAACTGTTTGGCCCGCTGGCCTGGACCCTGGCCTTCGCCCTGAGCTCATCTTTCATTATTTCGGTCACCCTGATTCCGCTCCTGACAGCACTGTGGCTTCACCCGGAGGATGACGGCGGGGGCCGCTTCGCTCACTGGGTGCGTCCCTTTACCCGTTTCATCGATGGCCTGCGCGAGGGGTATCTCGCCCTGCTCTCATGGAGCCTGCGCCATCCCTGGCGAACCCTGCTTGCCGCGCTGCTGTTGCTGGCCGTGGGCCTGCGCCTGATGACGATGCTGGGCAGCGAGATGTTGCCCCGGTTCGACTCGGGCAATTTTCAGGTCATGCTGGATACGGTTCCGGGAACGCCGCTGGAGAAGACCCTGGAGGCGGTGAAGGAGGCCGAGCGCCTGTTGCTGGCCGAGCCGGAGGTGGTGGCGATCAGCACTCAGGTCGGCTACGAACCCGGCGGCCACTATCTGGGTAGCCGCGGCGCGATGGACATCAACCAGGCCGAGTTTGTGGTCAACCTGACACCGCGTACCGCTCGAGAGGAGACGCTCTGGTCGATCATGGACCGGGTCCGCGAGGGGTTGAACACCATCCCGGGTGTCTCCCTGGCGGTGGTCAAGGAGAAGGGGGGCACGGCGCGGGCCACCACCGCGGCACCGCTGGATGTGCGTATCAGCGGCCCCGACCCCGAGGTACTGGATAGTCTCGGTAGCCGGTTTCTGACGCAGCTGCGCTCGGTGCCCGGCGCCACCAATCTCTACAAGAACTGGGGGCTGGATACGCCGGAAATCCATGTCGCCATCGATCACGAGCGGGCCGCGGAACTCGGCCTCAGCGGCAAGCAGGTGGCGCGTGCCGTCTACGAGGCGACCGAGGGGGAGGTGATCGCCCCTTTCCGCCAGTTGCGCAATCGGGATCTCGATATCTTCCTGCGCTACCAGCCCGACAACCGCCGGCACCTGGACGATCTGAACGATGTGCACCTGCAGGCGCCGGACGGACGCCAGGTGCCGCTGCGCGAACTGGCGTCACTGGAGACCCGTTTCGGTCCGCGTATCGTTACCCGCGAAGATCTGCAACAGACCCTCGATGTGCTCGGTTACCACTACGGACGCCCTCTTTCCGACACCATCAGCGACATCCGGCGTGTGGTTGCCGAAATGGAATTGCCTCCTGGCTATGAGGCAACCATTGGCGGGGAGCAGGCCGATTTCGAAGAGGCGCGTTTTCGCATCCTGCGTGCCCTCGCGATGGGTATCCTGGCGGTCTATCTGGTGCTGGTAGCGCAGTTCCGCTCCTTCAAACACCCGCTCACCATCCTGATGGCAGTGCCGCTGCAGTTCATCGGTGTCGCCCTGGCATTGTTGCTGGCAGGGAAGTATCTCTCCATGCCGGCATTGCTGGGTATCATCTTGTTGGTCGGCACCGTGGTGAACAACAGTATTGTGCTCATCGATTACATCCTGGCGCGGCGCCGTGAAGGGGTTGGGCTGGAGCAGGCGATCACCGAGTCGGTGACGGTGCGCTACCGTCCCATCATGATGACGGCGCTCTCCGACGTGGCCGGGATGCTACCGTTATCACTGGAGCTGGCCGTCGGTGCCGAGCGCTTCTCGCCCATCGCCACCGTGGTGATCGGCGGCATTTTGGCAGCGACGTTGCTGACCCTGATCGTGATCCCGGTGCTGTTCATGCTGTTCGAGCGCCTGGCCCCGACGCGGGCGGATCGGGATGACGAGATACTTGCCCGGATGGATGCCTAGGATGAAAGCGAGCGAAAAGAGAAGAGGGAATAAGGTGCACATTGCACGAGGTTGGATGCTGCTGCCCGTCATGCTGGCGGCCTCCTTTTCTCCGGCAACGGCAACGGCAGCGGCACTGTCGCTGCCGCAGGCGCTCAATCAGGCGCTGCAGAACAATCCCGGCATCGAGCGGCAGCGCCAGCAGGTGCAGAGCGAACAGCTGGAAAAATCGGTTGCCGAGGCAAGACATTTTCCCGAACTGGAGTTGCAGGCGGGGATCACCCATTACTCGGAGCCGACGCTGGTTTGGCCGATACACGAGCGCGGTGAGTTCCCCCCTTTCGATGAGGACATCGCCAATGTCGGCGTAAACCTGAGATTGCCGCTCTACATGGGCGGCAAACTGGTGGCTGCGGTGAACCTGGCGGAGAAATTGATCCGCTCGGCCGAATGGCAACTGCAGGCTTCGCAGCAGGAGTTGATCTTCAATATTGTTTCCGCATATGGAAAGACTTTGCAGCTGCAGCAGCTGCGCAACGCAATGCAATACAGGATTGTGCGCCTGGTGGCCCAGCATAAAGATGCGCGCGAGCGTCTGCGCCTGGGCAGGGTGGCGGAGCTCGATGTGGCCCGTATCAAGACTCGGCTCACTGAGGCGCACTACGAGATGGCGGCCATGCAGCAGGGGGTAAGCAATAGCCTGCAACTGCTTGCCACATTGATGGGAAGCCACGAGGTCCCGGACGGACTGGATGAATTGCCAGAGGTTATTTTCTCCTCTTCCACCTCACTGGCGCAGTGGAACGAGCAGGCACTGGCCAGCCACCCCGCGTTGCACCGGGCACAGATCGGAATCGATGCCGCCGACGAGCGTGTCGATATCGCGCGAAGTGAGCGACGCCCGCAACTGAACCTGGTCGGCAGCAGCCGCTACCTGGAGAGCAGTCGCGGCGAGGGCCAGGATGAGTGGCAGGTGGGGCTGCAATTGTCGTTGCCGCTGTATGACGGCTCGGCACGCAGTGACAGGGTCAGCCAGGCCGTCATTGCCAGGCAGATGGCTCAGCTTGAGGTTCAGGAGTTGCGGGATAACTTGCGTTTTCAGGTAAGTGAGGCCTATTCGGCGGTGACCACCGGGGCACTGCAGCTCACGGTAGCCGGCCAGGGGCTCAGGGAAGCCGAGGAGGTGCTGCGTATCGAGACACTGCGTTATCAAACCGGCGCCAGCACCATCACCGATCTGCTGGGTGCCGAGGCCGATCTCTGGAACGCCAGGGCAAAACAGATGCAGGCGCATTACGATTTGATTATCAGTAAAAGCCGCTTGCTCAAAACGGCCGGGCTTCTCAAGCCGGAGAGTTTTTCACCGGGCACCCCACAGCAGAGAGAATGAAGGGCATGAAACGCTACCGCTGGTTACTGCCGGTACTCCTTTTATTTCTGGCGGCCCTGGTCATCCTGGTGGTGATTACCCGTCAAGGAAACCGCTTGCCGGAAGATCAGCTTGTCGCCTCCGGCACCATCGAGGTTACGGAAGTGCGCATCGGTTTTCGCATGCCGGGCACGTTGGTACAGCGTCCTGTCGAGGAAGGGGATGTGGTGGAGAAAGGGGCATTGATCGCGGCACTAGACAGCAGTGAGATCGAAGCACGGCTGCAGGAGGCCGAGGCCGGGGTCCGGGTGGCGCACGCGATGCTGGCGGAACAGGAAACGGGTTTTCGTACCGAAGAGGTGGCGCAGGTGGAGGCGGCGGTGCGTGAGGCGGCGGTTCAGGCAAAGAACCTCAGGGCTCAGGCGGAGCGCTCCCGTTCCCTGTTCGCCGAGGGTGGTGTCAGTCGGGAACAGCGCGATCGCGATGTCACGGCCGCGGCGGCGGCGGAGGCTCGGCTCCAGTCGGCACGGGAGAAATTGCGCCTGTTGCAGAGCGGTTATCGCAAGGAGCAGATCGCCGCTGCCCGTGCCCGGCTCGAACAGGCGGAAGCGGCGGTCGAAAGCCTGCGTGTGACCTTGGCGGACATGACAGCGCACACCCCCATTCCCGGCGTGGTGACACGCGTCCACGCCGAGGTGGGCGAGACCCTGGCGGCGGTACGGCCGGTCGCCACCATTGCCGATCTATCCAAACCGCGGCTGCGCGTTTATATCCCCGAACGGCAGATCGGTCTGTTGCGTCTGGGCGACCGGGCCGAAGTGGCGGTTGATGCCTGGCCCGAACGAGGTTTTCCCGGCCACGTCAGTTTCATTTCAAGTCAGGCCGAGTTTACCCCCAAGAATGTGCAGACCCTAGAGGAGCGGGTAAAGCTGGTCTTCGCGGTGGATGTGCAGCTTGAAAACGAGGAAGGCCTATTGAAGCCGGGAATGCCGGCGGATGTCCGGATTTTATTGGATACAAAGTTACAACAACAAAAGGAGAAGTAGTGATGAGTAGTGAAAAGAAACCGGTATACCTGTGGATCATGGCGATCGTGGCTATCGCTTTCGGCGCACTGACGCTCAAGAGCGGCGGTGAGGTACTGTTTTTCGATGACGAGGCGCGCGCCGCGGCAGGTGACTATGTGCCCTTCGTACTGTGGTTCAATTTTATTGCCGGCTTTGCTTATATCCTCGCAGGAGTGGGCCTGTTCATGCGCGTCCACGCCAGCGCAAAACTGGCTATTGTCATCGCTGTCGCGACACTGGCGGTGTTTGCCGCGTTCGGCGTGCATGTCCTCAGCGGCGGTGATTTTGAGATGCGTACGGTCGTTGCGATGAGCATTCGCTCTCTGGTCTGGGTGACCATTGCATTGCTCGCCTGGCGCTGGGTCAGATCGATGACCCCGCTCCGGCCTGCTGCCTGAAGGACGTTGCCGGGAGCTTGGTGGTTTCCGGCACCATGACCCGGCACTGCGTGAGCCGTTTCGCGGCACACCGTAGTGCCACAATTCCTGCCGTCGCCTTGAGAGAGGACGCCAATGTGACCGAACCGGCCGTGATAACGCGGAATCTCGGACGTGCCTTTGCCGGCGAATGGGCGGTGCGCGGGCTCGACCTGTCCATTGCACCGGGCGAGATCTTCGGTCTGGTCGGTCCGGACGGGGCCGGCAAGACCACCACCCTGCGCATGCTCACCGCGGTGCTCGCCCAGAGCGAGGGGGAGGCCATTGTGGCGGGCTTTTCGATCAACGGCGGGGAGGAGGAGATCAAGCGGCGTATCGCTTACATGTCCCAACGCTTCGGTCTGTACGGCGATCTCAGCGTAGAGGAGAACCTCCACTTCTACGCGGACCTCTACCAGGTGCCGCAACAGGAACGCGCACAGAGCATGGCGCGGCTGCTCGGTTTCTCCAACCTGACACCGTTTCGCCAGCGCCTGGCGCGTGATCTCTCCGGCGGCATGAAGCAGAAGCTGGGGCTGGCCTGCGCCCTGATCCATCGTCCACAGGTGCTGTTTCTGGATGAACCGACCAACGGTGTCGATCCGGTATCGCGGCGGGATTTCTGGCGCATTCTCTACAGCATGCTCAAGGAAGGGGTCACCATTATTGTCTCCACCGCCTACCTGGATGAGGCCGAACGCTGCAGCCGCGTCGGCCTGCTCGACAAGGGAAAGCTGCTGTTGTGCGATACGCCGCGGCAACTCAAGGCCTCCCTGCCAGGGCAGATGTTTGAACTGGAGTCGGAGGATGGCCGTGGCGCCCGCGAGCTGCTGGCCGAGCGACTGGGGCAGCAGCGGGTCGGGCTGTTTGGTGGGCGGGTGCATCTGGCCACCGACGATGACGGACAACTGGCGCAGGCGCTAGCCTGGCTCAGCGAGGCGGGGATCGCGGTGCAGGCCTCGCGCCGTATCGTGCCGAGCCTGGAGGATGTCTTTATCCGGGCGGTAAGCGGTGATAAACCCTTATGAGTCTGGCGGTGGATGTCAGCGGCCTGACGCGGCGCTTCGGCGATTTTGTCGCTGTCGATCACATCGACCTGCAGGTGGCGCAGGGGCGCATCTTCGGATTCCTCGGTCCCAACGGCTCGGGCAAGTCCACCACCATCCGCATGCTCACCGGACTGCTACAGCCGAGCGAGGGGCGTGGCACGGTGCTGGGGCTCGATGTAATGACCGAGTTCGAGGCGATCAAACGGCGCATCGGCTACATGTCGCAAAAATTCTCGCTCTACGATGATCTCACCGTGGAGGAGAACATCGACTTTTTCAGCGGCCTCTACGGGGTGCCGCGCGAGCACCGCAGCGAGCGCAAGGAGTGGGTGCTGGAGATGGCCGGTCTTGGCGGGATGCGCCACCACATCACCGGCGCCCTCGCCGGTGGCTGGAAGCAGCGCCTGGCCCTTGGCTGCGCGGTACTGCACGAACCGCCGATCCTGTTTCTCGATGAGCCGACCTCGGGGGTCGACCCCATGGCGCGGCGGCTGTTCTGGGATCTGATCGCCCATCTTTCCGGCGGCGGCACCACCGTCTTCGTCACCACCCACTACATGGAGGAGGCGGAGTATTGCGATGAGCTGGCGCTGATCTATCGCGGCCGGCTGATCGCCCGCGGCGAGCCGGGCGAACTCAAACGCAACGCCCTGTCGCGCGAGATCGTGGAGCTGCGCCCGCAGCGCCCCTACGCGGCGCTCGAAGCACTCGAAAGCGAAACCTGGATCCACGAAGCGGCCCTGTTCGGGGATGCGCTGCACGTCACGGTGGATGATTCCGCGCAGGCCATCACCCGGCTGCAGGCATTCTTTGCGCAGCGGGATTTCGGTGCGGTGACGCCCGAGGTGGTGATGCCGACGATGGAGGATGTCTTCGTCGGTCTGATCGAGGCGGAGGAGAAATGAGCGCTTTTTCAACGCTTCGACTCTGGGCGATGGTGCGCAAGGAGTTCGTGCACATCCGGCGCGACCCGCGCAGCCTGGCGATGGCATTTTTGATGCCGCTGATCCTGCTGGTGCTGTTCGGTTACGCCATCACCATGGACATTACCAATCTCAACCTGGTGGTGGTGGACCACGACAGGAGCAGCGCCAGCCGCAATTATGTGGAGCGCTTTAGCGCATCGGGCTATTTCACCGTGGTGGCGCAGAGCGATGACGAGGAGGAGGCGCGGCGTCTGCTCGATGGCGGGCAGGCCCACATCGCCCTCATCATTCCGCGCCACTTCGCCCGCGATCTGGCGTCGGGACGTGAGGTGCCGGTGCAGGCGCTCTCCGACGGCTCCGACGCCAACACCGCCTCCATCGGCCAGGGGTATCTCGAAGGGGTGACTGGCCGCTTCAACGCCGACTACCTCGAACTCATTGCCACGCCGCTGCTCGAGAACCGGCTGCGCGTCTGGTACAACCCGGAACTGAAGAGCCGCTGGTTTATCATTCCCGGGCTGATCGCGGTGATCATGACGGTGATCACCGCCTTGCTCACCTCACTCACTGTCTCGCGCGAGTGGGAGAGCGGCACCATGGAGCAGTTGATCAGCACCCCGGTACAGCCGCTGGAGTTGATGCTCGGCAAGATGGCGCCCTATTTCCTCATCGGCATGTTCGACATGTTGCTCGCGGTGGCGCTCGCGGTGTGGGTGTTCGGGGTGCCGCTCCACGGCAGCCTGCTGTTCCTCGTCGGCGTGACCGCGCTGTTTCTCATTGGCGGGCTTGGCCTTGGGATATTCATCTCCACGGTGGCGCGCTCCCAGCTGGTGGCCAGCCAGGCGGCGATGGTCTCCACCTTTATCCCGGCCTTTCTGTTGTCGGGTTTTCTCTATGCCATCGAGAACATGCCGGCCCCGCTGCAGGTGATCACCCATCTGGTGCAGGCGCGCTATTTCGTCGCGGTGCTCAAGGCGATCTTCCTCAAGGCCAGCCCGCCGGCCTACCTGCTTGAGGAGCTGGTGTTTCTCGCCCTGTTCGCGGCCATCGTGATGGTGGTGGCGGTGCGCAAGTTCGAGAAAAAGATCCGCTGAGGCGCCTATGTGGGAACGCATCTATCGCATGATGGTGAAGGAGTTTCTGCAGATGCTGCGTGATCGGCGGATGAAATTCCTGATCTTCGTCACCCCGGTGATCCAGCTGCTCATCTTCGGTTACGCCGCGACCACCGATGTCGATCACATTCGCACCGCCGTCTATGACCAGGATCGCAGCGCCGACAGCCGCGCCCTGGTGGCGGCCTTCACCGGCTCCGGCTACTTCCAGCTCAACACCTGGCTGACCCACGAGGCGCAAATCGCCGAACTGCTGGATCGCGGCCGGGTGGTGATGGTGCTGTGGATCGGGCGCGGCTTTAGCGACGACCTGCGCAGTGGCCGACCCACCGCGGTGCAGGTGCTGGTGGATGGTACCGACTCCAACACCGGCACCCTGGCAATGAGCTACGCGCAACGCATAATCAGTGAATTTCCCCAGCACCGTCTGGAGCTGGCGGCCATCGAGGGAGGCGTGATGCTGCGCAACCGTATCTGGTACAACCCGGATCTGAAAAGCCGCAACTTCAACGTGCCGGGGGTGATGGCGCTCATCCTGATGTTGACCTCCCTGTTGCTGACCTCGATGGCGGTGGTGCGGGAACGGGAGATCGGCACACTCGAGCAGCTGATGGTCACGCCGATCCGCCCCATGGAGTTGATCCTTGGCAAGACCCTGCCCTTCGTGCTCATCGCCTATATCCAGCTGGTGATGGTAATGGCGGTATCGCTCTTCTGGTTCGAGGTGCCGCTGGTGGGCAATCCGTTGATCCTGCTGTTCGGCGCCGGGCTCTACCTGATGTCGACCCTGGGCGTGGGCCTGTTCATCTCCACCATCTCCCGCACCCAGCAGCAGGCGCTGATGTCAGCGTTCTTCTTTTTCTTCCCGGCGATCCTGCTCTCCGGTTTCATGTTCCCCATCGAGAACATGCCCGAGCCGGCGCAGTGGATCACCTGGCTCAATCCGCTGCGCTATTTCCTGGTGATCGTGCGCGATGTCTTTCTCAAGGGCAACGGCATGGACGTGCTATGGCCCCAGTTTGTCGCGCAGGCAATGTTGGGGAGTAGTCTGCTGATATTGAGTGCACTGCGCTTCACCAAACGCATTTCATGAAGGAGTGGTTTTATATGTTCAGGCGTGATCGGCATCGATGGTTATGGCTGGTAATGATGTTTAATGTAACACCGCTCGTTGCCGGGGCGCCGCCGGAAGAGACCTTCATCAGCGTGCAGATGGAAAACGACTTTTTCGCCAGCAGCGGCGATCGCTACTACACCCATGGTACGCAGCTGTCGCTGTTGAAAAATACGGATCCGCCTCGGGGATTGGCGCGTTTTTCCGAGTGGGTCCCCTTCTATAAACAAGGTCAACAGCTGAGTCTGGTCAACTACACCCTCGGGCAGAAGATATTCACCCCGAATAACACCGAGGCGGTCACGGTGGTGGAGGGAGACCGACCCTACGCCGGCTACCTGTACTTCAGTGCCGCAGTGCTATCGCAACTCGACAGCACGGCGCACATGGACCACGGCAATATGTTCGAGATCACCCTGGGTGTGGTCGGTCCCAGCGCCATGAGCCGCCAGTCGCAAACCAATTTTCATGATCTTGTCGGCATCGGCAGCCCCAAAGGCTGGGACAACCAGCTGGCTGATGAACCGGCACTGGGACTGTCGTACTCGAGATTCTGGCGCATTGTTCAGCCTGTCTCCTCCGGACTGGAACTGGGCGTGAATCCTTTGGTGAATATGGTATTGGGCAACGTCTACACCTACGGCGCCGGCAGTGTCATGTTTCGCCTGGGTGAGAATTTGAAACGGGATCTCAGCCCACCCAATATTCGGCCCGGTTTCCCCGGACTTGCCTATTTTCGCAAGGGCAGCGAGTCGAGCTGGTACCTTTTTCTCGGTTTCGAAAGTCGCCTCGTCGCCAGAGATATCTTTCTCGATGGCAACACCTTCAAGGAGAGTCACAGCGTGGAAAAAGAAATGCTGGTCGGGGATATGCAGTTCGGCCTGGTCTACCTTGCGGGCGACTGGCGCTTTGCCTTCAGCAACATGGTGCGCACCAAAGAGTACACCACGCAGGAAGACGCCACACACTATGGCGCCCTGAATATCTCCTACCGTATGGAATGATTGCCTGTGAATATTTCGTAACTATTCGCCCCCCTCAAAAATCTCACCGCAGAGACGCAGAGGGAAGCCTTCTTGTCAATTCACCTGATATTCCTCGTTGGCGCTTGCCAGGGAATGCGCCCCTGAAGGACATGTCCTCCAATTGGAGTCGTGACCGGGACGTTCGTGCGGCATGAGGGGCATGTAGGAGCGGCTTCCCGCCGCGACCAACCAGAGGCGATCAGGCACTCTCGGCAGGGCTCTCAATTGCCGGCAGCGGCTCGATTCAGTCGCCAGTCATCGTACGCGCTCATCACGTGCTCGATGGTGTCCGTAAGTTGCTGTCTTGCCCGCTCATCCAGCGATTTTTGCTTACGGCAGCGGTCGAGGACGAACTGGAGATGCTGGCGCTGCTTGCGCTCGAGCTGTTCCAGCCAGTGGGTGTCGGCCGGTTCCAGCTCCAGCAGATCGCGCCCGGCATGGTTGCGGTGGCAGATGTGCCACCAGTGGTCCACGGCCCGGCCCAGCACGATATAGCCGAACTGGCTGTCCTGCACCGGGCCGAAGGTGACGGTCCTGAGACCGTTTTTCAGCACGCCGCTAACCAGCACCGGCAGCGATAACCGATCGGCGTAATAGACACTGCCGGCGGCACCGATGATGCCACCCAGCAGGGCGGCCGCACCGAAGGAGTGGCCCAGGGTGAGTGCATCAATGCCCGCGCCGCCGATGGCGCCGGCACCGAAGCCGGCCGTGGCGAGATACCGTTTGCTCACCCCCCAGGTCTTGCGGCTGTTCTCGCTGAACAGATCGTGCTCACCGTGCCAGGCCAGTTCCGGCTCCTGGCGCTGGAGTCGGTTATGTTGGTAGAGCTTTTCGATAGCAAGACGCAACCGCATCTCCCGTTGCCGCTGGTGGTCGTACCAGCGGACGCGTAACTGTCCGGTCAGGCGCTTGTCGTCGGTATCGCTCTCCGCCGCACTCAGGGTGCGCTTCTCCTGGAATGCCATCATCTCCTCCAGCGCACGGGCGATCAGTGCGGCGGAGTCGCGCTTGCGCTGACTGCGCTGCTCGGAAAGAAAGTGGACCGCCTGTTCCAGCGGCACCTCCCAGCCCGGTTCCAGCTGGCCGAAGGTGCGCAGCAGACTCAGGTGCTGCTCGAAATGGGCCCGCAGCGCATCGAACTTGCGCACCACCTGGAAGAACTGCCCCAGCGCTGCCTGCCAGGTGTCGCTGTAGTCGTCCGGTCCGATGGTGTTGATTAGCGCCAGGCTCGGCCGGCCGCTCCAGCGCAGGATGGTCATTTCCGCCTCGTGCTCGCTGCTGTAGGGGACCGAGCCGTCCACCACATAGATGATGCCTGCGCCCTCGATGATCGGCGCCAGCAGTTCGCACTCATCGACGAAGCGGGGATCGTCCCGGTGCTGGACGACAAACGCGGCCACGGTTTCGGCCCGATCCGAAGCGGAGAGACTGTGCGCCTCCAGCCACTCCAGCACCCGTCTGGGACGCTGAAATCCTGGGGTGTCCACCAGGGTGTAGAGGGTCTGTTCGTCGACCCTGAGCGGGTAGGCCTGGTGCTTGCGGGTGGTACCGGGCTCCAGGGCGATAGCGATGGCGTCGTTCTGCGAGAGGGTGGCCACCACGCTGGACTTGCCTTTGTTTGGGTGGCCGACAACGGCAAAGACAGGGTGGGTGTTCATGGTTCGGTCATTCATCATGCATCTCCCCGGCGTCGTGGCCCGGCACTAGACTCACTTGCAGCCTGTCCCTGCCGACGCGCTCGGCAAAGCGCAGCCACTGGTCGATTTGGTGTTCCGCCGGGGTGGCTTGCGGGTCGGCCGCCAGCGGGACCAGCACCACCCGGGTCCCGGCGGGCCAGCGCTGCTGCGCCTGTTCGAGAAAGTCCGCCAGCTCTCCCGTAGGCGGTTCCCAGCCGCGGGTAACCAGCAGTACCACTGGCGTTTTTTCTCTGGCCAGTTGTTGCTGTGCCGCCTCGATCGTCTGGCGATCCTCCTCCAGCGAGGCGCGACCGCCGGCAGCAAGATTCAGGTCCTTGTCGTGGGCCAGCGACTCCGGCAAGGCCGGCTCGCCGGCGCCGGCCCAGCGGATCAGCGTCCTGCTCGGCGGCAAGGGTTGCAGCGCGCTGGAGGTGCTCAAGTCGGGCTGATCTGCCGCATCGTGATGCCGACTGCCCGTATCCACCGCCGGCGTCTCCATGCGGTAGTGCAGGGCAAGCAGGCCGGGATGGTTTTTCAGCAATGCCTGCGCCCGATATCTCAGGTGGATGACCGCGAGCAGCAGCAGCCCCAGCCGCGGCACAATCACATAGAACAGCCAAGCCATCGCCACGAAGGGCCACCACTGACCCCACAGTGCCGGGTCTTCGCCAGCGGCGGTTTCGCCGCTGCGGAAAAATCGGGTGCTCTCCACCAGCGACAGCTCCGGCACCGCCGCAGGCCACAAGCTGTGCCACGGCCAGGCAAGGAACTGTAGCAGGCGGTGGTAGCTCGTTGCCCCGGTATCCAGCGTGGTGCTCCAGCCGAAGGCCAGGTCCTGGACCACTACCAGTACCAGCAGGGTGAGCAGGCCGGTCAGTCCAAAACAGAGTCCGCCGGTGTGCGCCGCGCGGGCCATCAGTTGCGGCTGAAGCTGCTGCAGCGCCGTGGCGCCTCTTTCATTTGACAGGTTGTGCAGCAGCCAGCGCCACGGCTGCCAGCCGACGAGAGACTGCACGGTGGTCAACAGCGCCAGCAACAACTGCAGCACCACGAATAGGAGTATCACCGTCAGGTTGATGCGTTGGCCACCTTCATAAAACAGCAGACCCAGCATGGTGAAGATACCAAACAGTGCACCTGCCGCGGCGAAACCGCCGGTAAGAGCGCGCCAACGACGCAAGCGGATATGCGGCGTTTCTTGCTGTTGACTAAGCCGGTTCAGGTGATCCAGCCACTGCTGGGGGCCAGGTGTGATCCCTTTTTCCTGGCAGTCGAGGGCAAAGCGGCGATCGCGCCGGTGCAAAAAAGCCGGAGACTGGTTGTGATCCCGATGAACCTGGTCATCAAAATCGAGCAGAAGCCTGATATCGGACATTCAATAGCGCACTCAAATTTCTGTGCCAGAGGGGATAGTAGCAAATAATGTGAAGATTCCCGATGGAGACCTCAAGTCGTGTTGATTGGTGAATGTATTTTGATATTTTCAGGATAAGCGGCAGTGCACCCAGCGACTCGTCCCCGTCAGCTCCGTATAGTTTCCGTACAAACAATAAAAAAGGCCTAGGTTTTCACCTAAGCCTTTGTCATTTTTGGTGGGCGGTACTGGGATTGAACCAGTGACCCCTGCCGTGTGAAGGCAGTGCTCTCCCGCTGAGCTAACCGCCCGGGAAAGGCGCGCATAGTATACACTCCCGGTGGATCGGTCAACGATGATTTGTACCGGCGAGGGCTTTTGCTCTCGGCGCTGGAGATGGGCTTGTCATTTCGATGTGTGGCGTAGTTGCCGCGTCTTTCTGGCAAGGTGTCCGTTAAGCGGCAGCCTTTTACCCCGAGATTTCCTGCCGGGGGCGTCGCGGCCGGGCAGTGAGGGAGGTATAATTCTGAACTTTATCGGTTTGGGGCCTCATGATGAAGCAGCATCCACTTCGGAATACCGGTATACGGCTGGGCACGCTCATTGAAGATGTGGGCCTGATGCTGATCCTGTTGGCGACGCTGGTCGCCGCCGGGCAGGAAGTCGCGCACATGATCACTTCCCGTACGGTTGGCTTGAGCGATCTGCTATTGCTATTCATCTACCTGGAAGTGGTCGCGATGGTCCATGCCTACTGGCAGTCGGGGCAGTTGCCAGTACGTATGCCGCTGTATATCGGTATGGTTGCCCTGGCGCGCTATCTCATCCTCGATATCAAGGCGATGGATGAGTGGCGTATGTTGGCGGTCGCCGGCGCCATTGTGCTGCTCGCCCTTGCCGTTTTATTGATCCGTTATGGCCATGTCCGTTTTCCTTACACGGAAAGGGATAAGAAGACCCCGAGCGATACCGAACAACCCGGAAAAAAGGTAGTAGAGAGAGAATGACCATAAAGACCCGTTTTGCCCCCAGTCCCACCGGCTACCTGCACGTGGGCGGCGCCCGCACCGCGTTGTTTTCCTGGCTCTATGCCCGCAAGCACGGCGGTCGTTTCGTGTTGCGCGTGGAGGACACCGATCTGGAGCGCTCCACCCAGGAGTCGGTCAATGCCATTCTCGAGGGGATGACCTGGCTGGGTCTGGAGTACGACGAAGGACCGTTCTACCAGACCCACCGTTTTGAGCGTTACTACGAGGTCATCGAACAGCTGATGGATAACGGCCACGCCTATCGCTGCAGCTGCTCCAAGGAGCGGCTTGAGGCGCTGCGCGAGGATCAGATGAAGCGCAAGGAAAAGCCGCGTTATGATGGCCACTGCCGAGACAAATTCGTCGATCCGAACGAGCCGCATGTGATCCGCTTCCGCAACCCGGTCGAGGGCGTGGTGGCGTTCGAGGACATGGTGCGCGGCAAGCTGGCGTTCAGCAACACCGAGCTGGATGATTTGATCATCAAGCGCACCGACGGTTCGCCCACCTATAACCTCACCGTGGTGGTCGACGACTGGGACATGGGGATCACCCATGTTATCCGCGGCGACGACCATATCAACAATACCCCGCGTCAGATCAACCTGCTTCGGGCGATGGGCGCTGAGCCACCGAAGTACTCCCATGTGCCGATGATCCTCGGCGACGATGGGGCGCGCCTGTCCAAGCGCCACGGCGCGGTCAGTGTGATGCAGTATCGTGAGCAGGGCATTCTGCCCGAGGCGTTGCTCAACTATCTGGTGCGCCTGGGCTGGTCTCATGAGGACAAGGAACATTTTACCGTTGACGAGATGATTGAATTCTTCGATATCGAGGACGTGAACAAGGCCCCCTCGGCGTTCAATACGGAAAAGTTGCTTTGGCTCAACCAGCACTATATCAAGAGCGATACCCCGGAACGCATCGCTCACCTGCTCAGCTCCCACATGGGCGATCTCGATATCGACCCGGCTATCGGTCCTGATCTGGTCGAGGTGGTCAAGGCGCAGCGCGAGCGTGCCAAAACTCTGGTGGAGTTGGCCGAGATCAGTGCCTTCTATTATAAGGACTTCGACGAGTTCGACGAGAAGACCGCGAAGAAGGCGTTCAAAAGTGCTGCCATTGAACCTCTGGAGAAGGTGCGCGAGAAGATGGCGGCGCTGGCCGACTGGAACCGCGAGGCGTTGCATGAGTGTATTCATAAGACCGTGGAGGAGTTGGAAATCGGTCTCGGCAAATTGGGCATGCCGTTGCGCCTCGCGGCCACCGGCGGTTCGCCTGCGCCGGATCTGGACCTGACCCTCTATCTTATCGGCCGCGAGGCGACGCTGCGCCGCATCGACAAGGCGCTGGAGTACATCCGTCTGCACAGCGGGCAGGAATAGAGACACCGGCGAAGAGGCAGGTCGCGGCAGGGATGCCGCTCCTACAGGTAACGGAGACGGTTGTTTTGTAGGAGCGGCTTCCAGCCGCGAACATATCAGGTGTTCGGACTTGTTGAAGACCGCTGCGGCCCCAGGGGGGGCTGATAACACCTATCCGCCACTCACCCACACCGCTTTCATCTGGCTATAATGGCGCCATTCGCCAAATAACATGACTAAAGTCATCAGGAAGGTTTCACCACCATGAGCAATAGCGAAGTGTCCGCACCGAGCAACTTCATCCGTCATGCCATCGACGAGGACCTCAAGACCGGCAAGAACGATGGCCGTGTGGCCACCCGTTTCCCGCCGGAGCCCAACGGCTACCTGCATATCGGTCACGCCAAGTCGATCTGTCTGAACTTCGGCATCGCCCGTGACTATAACGGCACCTGTAACCTGCGCTTTGACGACACCAACCCGCACAAGGAGAACCTGGAGTTCGTCGAAGCGATCCAGCACGATGTACGCTGGCTCGGTTTCGACTGGGGTGACAAGGTCTACTACGCCTCCGACTACTTTGAAAAACTCTATGGCTATGCGGTAGAGCTGATTGAGAAGGGGCTGGCCTACGTCTGTGACCTCAACGCCGAGCAGACCCGCGAGCACCGCGGCACCCTGACCGAACCGGGCCGTAACAGCCCCTACCGTGACCGCAGTGTCGAGGAGAACCTGGATCTGTTCGCCCGCATGCGTGCCGGCGAGTTCCCCAATGGGGCCAAGGTGCTGCGTGCCAGAATCGACATGGCCTCGCCCAACATGAACCTGCGCGACCCGACCCTCTACCGCATTCGCCACGGGGTAGTGCACCACCAGACCGGCTCCGAGTGGTGCCTCTACCCGATGTATGACTTCACCCATCCCATCTCCGATGCGCTGGAAGGGATCACCCACTCCCTGTGCACCCTGGAGTTCGAGGATCACCGTCCACTCTACGACTGGGTGCTCGACAACGTCAGTATCGACTGTCACCCGCAGCAGATCGAGTTCTCGCGCCTCAATCTACAGTACACGGTGATGAGCAAGCGCAAGCTCACCCAGTTGGTGGATGAGGGCTTCGTGGAGGGCTGGGACGACCCGCGCATGCCCACCATCGCCGGGCTGCGTCGCCGTGGTTACACCCCGGGCTCCATTCGCGAGTTCTGCGATCGCATCGGCGTGACCAAGTCCGACAACAGCGTGGAGATGGCGATCCTCGAGAGCTGCATCCGTGAGGACCTGGACGCCAGCGCACCGCGGGCCATGGGGGTGCTGCACCCGCTCAAGGTGGTGCTCACCAACTACCCCGAAGAGCAGGTGGAGATGCTCAGCGCCGCCAACCACCCCAAGGACGAGTCAATGGGCTCCCGCGAGCTGCCGTTCTGTCGCGAGCTCTACATCGACCGCGCCGACTTCATGGAGGTGGCGCCGAACAAGAAGTTCAAGCGTCTGGTCGCCGGTGGTGAGGTGCGCCTGCGTAACGCCTACGTCATTAAGTGCGAGGAGGTGATCAAGAACCCGGACGGGGAGATCATCGAACTGCGCTGCAGCATCGACATGGCCACCCTCGGCGCCAACCCGGAAGGGCGCAAGGTCAAGGGGGTGATCCACTGGGTCTCCGCCCGTCACGGCCTGCACGCCGAGGTGCGCCTCTATGATCGCCTGTTTAGCGTGCCACACCCCGACAGTGACAAGAGCGTGAGTGACTACAAGGAGCTGCTCAACCCCGACTCCCTGCGCACCCTCACCCAGTGCGTGCTCGAGCCGAGCCTGCGCGATGCCGGGGAGGGCAGTCGTTACCAGTTCGAGCGCGAGGGGTACTTCTGCTATGACTCGGTTGCCTCCACCGAGGCGCGCCCGGTGTTCAACCGCATCGTCGGGCTCAAGGACTCCTGGGCCAAGATCGAGCAAAAGGCATAAGCTCAACCACGAAGCGCAGGATGCGGTGAGCCCAGCGAGCGCTTTGTTCCCTCACTGCATCCTCCCGAATTCGTATGCCAGCGATGCCTAGGTCACGTAGCCACTTCACGCCAACCTGACCTGCCTCCTTCGCTCTATCGGTCCTACTACAACCCAATATTCTCGCCAAGTCGCCAAG
>JBFFNE010000036.1:0-26314 GCA_041563315.1 Thiohalomonadaceae bacterium | reverse complement strand
CCTTCATCGACTATGTGCTGTCGAGCCTGCCGGAGTTTCCCGAAGCCTATATCGAGATCAAGCGGGCCAATGCCGGACTCGCCAGCCCTGATGAACGCAGGGCACAGGAACTGGAGCTGGGAAAGAATATCTGTGCGGTGGGGAAATAGGGTTAGCGGTGCAGAGGTGTTACGAAACCAATGACCGAGAGGATGCCCCCCGGTTCTTCACCCTCTACAACCTGCTCTGCATCTGGTAGAACTCATCGCGGTTGGCTTCGGTACTGGGTAGTCAATGCGGTGATTGGTGTTGTGTAGGAGGGCAAGGCAGAGGATGCTTTGAAGGCCTTTCGCGGCAACGAACGACCAGATGGCTGCTTCATCGTCGAGGTATACCCACACGTAACTCGCCAATCACCCACACCACACCTGAAGGCACCTAGAGCGAACCCCGGAACACCAAACATCCCAAAAACCACGAAACTCACTGGTTTGACTACCATCATTCGCCCGTCGTTCGCTCCTTTTCTGCTAAAAAATGAATGCCATCACAACCTATTCATCCACACGATGAACTCATTTATCTCGCCTACCTACACCAGATACCATACTATTTTACTTGGTAATTTTTCGAGTAAAGACAAACACATAGAACAAATTATTTCTTAGAAAATTGAGAATTCCATGTTCGGTTTGGGTACAATGCGTCGGCTTTATCACGCAATCGTGACCACATATAAAAAAAGGTTTTTCAGGCCATTGGTGTGACAGCATACTGCCGGCCAGACGATTTTTGGTACCACGAAGAATGAGCGCAGAGACCCAGCAACTCGTTAATGTCGTCATTGACGGCAAGGCCATTCAGGCCCCCTCCTCCCTGTCGGTGATCCAGGCACTGTGGTATGCCGGTTACCCGCGGGTCAAGGGAGTCGGTTGCCTAGAAGGCGTGTGCGGCTCCTGTCGCGTGCTGGTACGCCGTACCGACACCGATGGGGTCAGCATGGAGCTGGGTTGCCAGACCCTGGTGGAGGAAGGGATGCAGGTGCTGTTCCTGGTCTTCCCCAACCCCACGCACCACCACTACCAACTCGACGACATCAAGAACTCCTGGGATGTGCAGGGGCAGTTTCATCGCATCTTTCCAGAGGCAAGCCACTGCCGCCACTGCGGTGGCTGTCATACGGCCTGCCCCAAGGGTATCAATGTAGAGCTGGGGGTAGAGCTGGCAAGCAAGGGGCGTTTTCGTGAAGCCAGCGAGCTGTTTGTCGAGTGCATTATGTGCAATCTGTGTATGACCGGTTGTCCCGAGGAGATCGCTCCCAACCATGTCGGGCTGTTTGCCCGCCGCGTCACGGCCTATTTCCATATCCGCCCATCCAACCTGATCAACCGCCTGGAGAAACTGCGCCAGGGTGAGCTCGGCATCGATATAGAGGCTGTCAACAGTCAGACTAACAAGGGCGAGGGCTGAGGGTTCCATCATGACAAGCGGCATTCCTTACAAAAAGGCATTGGCAAGCTACCGGGCGCAGGCAGAGCGTCCGCTTGAGCGCCAGCCCGAAGACCGCGATGCCCTGCTGCATGCATTCCACCCGGACCATCGCGCGGATACCATTACCACGCTCAAGGTCGGCCCCAACAGCGGCGAACAGTGCCATCGCCAGCTGGCCGACCTGTTGCAGGCGGACGCCCGCATCGATGAAGCGGATCTGGCCGGCGCCCCGGTGGTAGAGACCGATGTCCTGGTCATCGGTGGCGGCGGTGCCGGATGTGCCGCCGCACTGGTGGCGGCCAATGCCGGTGCTAATGTGATCCTGGCGACCAAGCTGCGACTTGGCGATAGCAACACGGTGATGGCCGAGGGCGGCATCCAGGCGTCGATCGACAAGAACGACACACCGCAGCTGCATTTTAACGACACCATCAAGGCCGGCCATGGCGAGGCGGATCGCAACCTCGTCGCCAGCATGGTGATGGACGGGCCGGACGTGATCCGCTGGCTGATCCAGCAAGGCATGCAGTTCGACCTGGACGACTTCGGCGACCTGCTGACCCGCCGTGCCGGTGGTACCTCCGCTAACCGCGTTTGCTACTACCGTGACTACACCGGGCTGGAGATGATGCGGGTGCTGCGCGAGGCGGTGCAAAACAGTGATATCGATGTATGGGACTACAGCCCCGCGGTGGAGCTGCTGGCGAACGAATCGGGCCACTGCGCCGGGGCGGTACTCTCCAACCTGAAGAATTGCAGCTACGTGCAGGTGGTGGCCAAGTCGGTGATCATCGCCACCGGTGGCATTGGCCGCATGCACCTCAACGGCTTCCCCACCTCCAACCATTTTGGTGCCACCGGCGATGGTTTGATCCTCTCCTACCGCCTCGGCGCAAAACTGCGTGAGCTCGATTCTTTCCAGTACCACCCCACTGGCCTGGCCCACCCGCACCACCTGGCCGGCACCCTGATCACCGAGGGAGTACGCTCGGCTGGCACCTATCTGCTCAATGGCTTTGGGGAGCGCTTCGTCGACGAGCTTTCACCCCGCGATGTGGTGGCCGCTGCGATCCTCAAGGAGTGTGCGGAAGGCCGTGGAGTCCATGTCAGTGACGAATCCGTCGGGGTCTGGCTAGACACCCCAGGGCTCGAGCTGCGCAATCCGGGGATCCTGCAAAAGCGCTTTCCCAAACTGCTCAACCTGGGCAAGAAGGCCGGTATCGACCCCAGTCAGTCGCCGCTGCTTATCTACCCCACTCTGCACTACCAGAACGGTGGCGTGGTGATCGACGAGAAGGGTCTGACCACGGTGCCCGGCCTCTACTGTGTGGGTGAGGCCAGCGGCGGTATTCATGGCAAGAACCGCATCATGGGCAATGCCCTGCTGGAGATCATCAGCTTTGGCCGCCGCGCCGGCGCCCATGCCGCCGAGCAGCGCCACGGCAAGGGACACAAGCAAGTCTCGCTGGAGCATCTCAGCCGCCTACGCCGGGAGCTGACTATCTCCAGCATGCCGATGGAACTCAAAAGCCCGATGCTGTTTCCCGAGTGCGCCAAGTTCGACGACGATTCCGACTACGACGGTCTACGGCAACATCGCCGCAAACGTGCAGTGCAGGAGTAACCGAGTATGAGCGCACTGAATCAGGTGTTACTGCACGAGAACAACCGCGTCGGTGCCGATCTAGCCGCTTGGCTGAACGGTGTGGGCGGCAAGGGGCTGGAGAAGGCGCTCACGGCGCCGGAGGCGATCATTCCTCATATTAAGGAGGCCGGCTTGCGTGGCCTGGGCGGCAGCGGCTTCCCCACCTACAAAAAGTGGGAGTTCGTTGCCGCCCAGGACAACCGCAAGGAAAAGTACCTCATCTGCAACGGCAATGAAGATGAGCCGGGCACCTTCAAGGACAAGATCCTGCTGGCCGAAGCCCCGTTTCAGGTCATCGAAGGGGCGACCATCACCGCGCTGGCCACCGGCTGTAACCACATCATCTTCTACATCAATCCGGACCAGGGCCGCTCCATCGAGGCAATGCGTGTGGCGGTTGAACAGTGGCAGAGCTCGGCGTTCATTGGGCGCATCGAAGCGGCGCTGGGCAAGTGTGTGGAATACCGGGTGTTACCCAGCTCCGGTCACTACATCGGCGGTGAGGAAACGGCGGCCATCGAAAGTGTTGAGGGCAAGTTTCCCTTCCCGCGCGGCAAACCCCCTTTCCCCGCCGAGTCCGGGGTGCGCGGTCTGCCGACCCTGATCAACAACATGGAAACGCTCTCCAATGTGCCGCATATCCTGCGCAACGGCGCGGCGTGGTTCCAGAAGCTGGGCCTGGGCGAGGCCACCGGCACCAAGATCTACTGTCTGAGCGGCGACGTGCTCTACCCCGGCGCTTACGAGCTGCCGATGGGCACCCCGCTATCAACCCTGATCAATGAATACGGCGGCGGCATGCTGCTGGGAAAAAAGCTCAAGGCGGTGTTCACCGGCGGCCCTTCCAATACGATCCTCACCCCCAAGGATCTGGACGTGCCGCTGGATTACGAGTCAGTGCACGAGCGCCACTCCAGCCTCGGCACCGGGGCAATGATCGTGATCTCCGAGGGCACCGGCATCGTCAAGCGCGTCACCGAGTACGTGAGCTTTTTCGCTCACTCCTCCTGCGGCCAGTGTCCGCCGTGCAAGACCGGTACCCACTACGCGGCACTGCTGCTGAACAAGATCGATACCGGGCAGGGTAGCCGAGCTGATCTGGATGCCTTGATCAATCTGAGCAAGATCCTGCCCAATGCCGGCCGTTGTCACATGCTCGATGGCGCGCTCAAGGTGCTTGAAAGCTCGCTTTATCACTTCATGGACGAGTACCAACAAGCGCTGAGTCACTGATTTGTGGTGGTTTGGCACGAAACCGATGAAAATCACGCAGATCCGTGCGAATTTTTACTTAACGATGCTCGATAACTTGATATTTATACAGCAATTTCCATATGTGAATTGGGTCGCAAAATTTGACCCTACCCACACCTTTTGTCATAGTATCGCGCTTCGCTTTCATGGGGCTACAACCCGCCTGCCGTCTCCCTGCGGTGAAATTACCGCGGACAAATCTCCGCACTGCAGGCGCGACACCACGGCCCCGGTGAGGAAGCCGGACACGCTGCAACAGCGTTATTCCTCACGTGTCATTGGAGTTAATCGACGGGTACAGCCATTCGTCACGCCGCCAGGGCAGGAAAACCGGGCAGCGGCAAGAATCGTGCGCGTCATGTTTTTATCGTCTCGAGAAGTATTTCACAGGGCAGCTTTATGACAGAACAGGCAACAGGCAATGTAGTCAACCTCGACAGCTCCTCCCCGAAAGGGGACAAAGCGCAGATCATTGACGAGCATATCGTCGAGATTGTCAGTGATTCAGGCGAAGGTGCACAAAAGTGCGGCCAGACTTTTGGTGTCATCGGCGCCAAGATGGGCAACGGCATCTGGACCGTCGAAATCATCCCCGCCGAGATCCAGCCCCCCGCCCGCTCACCGGCCGGGGCTAGCGGTAACCGCATTCGTGTCGGTTCCCGCTATATGACTAATATGGGTAATGAGGCCGATCTGGTTGTCGCCTTCAACGAGCAGGTGCTGTTCTCACGCATTGCCAATGGCGCCTACAAGACTGGCACCATCGTACTGCTGGAAAGCAAATGGGCCAATGACCCGCAGGAGGAAATCCGCGAGGCCTACACGAATGCGGTGAAGGAGTTCCGTGAAAACGGCCTCATCGTGCACGAGCTGCCGATGGAAGATGAGTGCCTCAAGCTGGTCGATAACGCCCGCAAGGGCAAGAACATGTTCGTGCTCGGCATGCTCTGCCATATCTACAGCCGTGATGTGGCGATCGGCCATGCAGAGATCCACAACGCCTTCGCCCGCAAAGGCGAGAAAGTGGTCAAGATCAATCAGGATCTGTTCGACGCCGGCTACGCTTTTGCCCGTGAAAATGTCGAGTATCACTATGAGATCCCGGTAACCGCTGGCATCAACGACAAGCCAATGATGGTGTGCAACGGTAACACCGCGCTTGGCCTCGGCGTGATGGCCTCCGGCATGGACATGGTCTCCATGTATCCTATCACCCCCGCCACCTCCGCCTCCCACTACATCGCCGATGTTTACGACAAGGTCGGTGGCTTTGTGCACCAGGCCGAGGATGAGATCGCCGCCGTGGGCTTTGCCATCGGCGCCTCCTATGCAGGGAAGACCGCCTGCACCATCACCTCCGGTCCCGGCATGGCACTCAAGACCGAGCTCATTGGCCTGGCAGTAATGAGTGAAATTCCGCTGGTTATTATCGATGTGCAGCGCGGCGGGCCCTCTACAGGCCTACCGACCAAGGTGGAACAAGGCGACCTACTCTCCTCCATGTTTGGCATGCCCGGCGATGCACCAAAAATCATCCTTGCAGCAGCGACCATCGCCGAATGTTTCCACTTCACCATACTGGCGCGAAAATTGGCCGAATCCTTCCGCGGTCCGGTGATCCTGCTCACTGATGCCAACCTGGCCACCGGTGTGCAACCCTGGGAGCGCCCGGTGATGCAGGCAGAGTGGCTGGCGCCGCCAGTCGATCAATCCGAGTGGGATCGCAGCGTCCCACCCTATGACTGGGACGCCACCACCGGCCTGTCGCAGCGCCCGATCCCCGGTCAGCCCGGCGGCATGTATGTGCTGACCGGCCTGTCGCACACCAACCGCTCCAAGGTGGCCTACGACTCGGAAACCAACCAGAACAGCATGGAGCTGCGTAGCCGCAAACTGGCGGCATTACAGAGTACGCTCAAGCCACCGAAGGTCCATGGCGGTGAAGAAGGCGATTTGCTGGTGGTCGGTTGGGGTTCCACCCTGGGCGCCGTCGAGGAAGCGGTCGACCTGCTGCGTGAGCAGGGCCAAAAGGTGTCCAGCGTGCACCTGCGTTTCCTCTCGCCGCTGGAGCCGGGGCTAAAAGAGATTTTCGCCAAATTCAAGCAGGTGATGACCGTCGAGATCAACTACAGCGACAAGCCCGACGCCCCGCTGATTAACGACGAAAATCGCCGCCGTGCGCAACTGGCCAACATCCTGCGCATGCAGACCCTGGTCGATGTCGATTGCTGGTCGGTGGTCTATGGCCATCCGCTGCAGCCCGGCGAACTGGTTGAAGAACTCAGCCATCGCCTCGACACCCTGAATCAATAAGGAGTTACATCAATGTTCGGTATCAAAGCGGACTGGTCACTCGACGTCTTTGAACGCTATTTCACCCTTGGCGACTACTCCGGGGGTGAAGCGCGCTGGTGCCCCGGTTGCGGCGACTTTGCCGTACTCAATACTGTGCATCGCGTACTGCGCGATGCACAACTGCCCCCGGAGAAGAGCGTTGCCGTCTCCGGCATTGGCTGCTCCAGCCGCTTGCCCCACTACATGGGCACCTACGGCCTGCACGGCCTGCACGGCCGCGCCCTGCCGCTGGCCAACGGTGTCAAAGCTCACCGTCCCGACCTGGACGTGTGGGTTGCCACCGGTGATGGCGACTGTTTCTCCATCGGCGCCGGTCCCTGGCTCCACTCCCTGCGCCTGAATATGGACATGGTGGTGCTGGTGTTCGATAACGCCATCTATGGCCTGACCAAGAAGCAGACCTCACCGACCACCCCTACCGGAATGAAGACCAACACCCACCCGGAAGGAGCGCCGTTGCCTGCACTCAACCCGCTGACCATCACCCTGGGCGTCAGCAATGTCTCCTTCGTCGCCCAGGTGGTGGACTGGAACCCGCCGCTGTTGTTCGAAACCATCAAGGCAGCGCACCAGCACCGTGGTACCAGCTTTGTGCGCATCCTGCAGCGCTGCCCGGTCTTCTCCAACGAGTTCTGCAAACCGCTGCAGGAGAATCCGGAGAAGTTTGTGCTGCTGGAGCATGAAAATGGCATCACACTCGACGACAGCGTCAAACGTGTGTTCGGTGATGTGGTGCAACATGATCCGCGTGACTGGCTCGGTGCGATGAAACTTGCGCGCGATGATGAGAAATTACCGCTCGGCCTGCTCTACTGGGATCCGGATGCGGTGGTCTACGAGGATATCTCGGCAAAGGACATCGGCAAGAGCGATGATGAGAAGATCGCGGCGATCAATGCTGCGATGGATGCCTTTGCCATCTGAAGCAGAGACGGGATACGAGAGTCGAGAACAGGAACAAGGCATGAGCGCAGTAAAACAGGCTACGACCAGGACGGATAAAAGGGTTGCCCACGCGGACATCCCGGTATTGCCGATGGCGGTCAAGGATACCGATGCTACCCAGCAGGTCATGCATGTCCTGCGACATTTTCACCTGGGCAACCCCAGTGTGAAGGATGCGGTCAAGCGCGTCAGCAGCGACTACCTGCCCGCCCTGCTTGAGCCGTATCGCGATGTCACCCGCCTGCGCTACGACTATCCTCTGTTCCTGTTCCCGGCCGAAGGGACTGCCATCGACCGCAAACCGGAGGAGCTGGCGCTACCGCTCTCGGGCTTCCTGCAAGAGACAGTTGAAGGTTTTGCTCCCGGTGCGGAGTCCGCACGCATCCTTAAAGACAATCTGCCCTGGATCGAGCGTGATATCCGTATGCGGGTGAATGAGACCGAAGGACCGGTCACAGCAGGCCCACTATTAAAGGAGGCCAGCAAGGCGCTGGTTTCCCACCTCGCCCTCGACAAGGAAAACAGCGCACGCCTGCAGGGCGACCTGGACAAACTACTTGAGGCTAGCCCTGAGGAAGGCCAACTGCTGGCCTATGGCCGTTACCCGGCGATTCATCTGCTAATCCACGTCATTCGCAGTAGCGTGATCCCGCGCCACGCCCGCTTCAGGCGCGAGATCGAAAGACACATCAAAGAGCTCAAGCTGCTGCTGGATGTGGACCTGAGCAAATCTCCTGAATCGAAACAGCCGGAGAGACTACGGGGTGCGGTCGGCGGTGCCGCCGATTTCTTCGACACCGGTGCGCTTTCCAAGGTGATGGAGCACTCCCACGGTTCGGTGGTGATGTCCAAGGAGCGCCGTATCCGCATTGAAAACGCCTTGCAGACACTTGAGGCCTACCACCACAACGCCACCCTGGTGCGCTTCCTCCACAACGGTGCGCTGGATGATGCCTGGCTGAAACAGACCGCCGGATTCGAGGCGATCACCACCGAGGATCCCTGCGAGGAGGCCACCCGCCTGTTCGATGAGGAGGCTGACCGCCTGGCGAAGGTCTTTGGTGCGGCGCGTATCGCCAAGCTGGAGATCGAGGGGATCTACGATTCGGCGATCCACGACCCCTTCTTCACCAACTTTGACTGGGAGGCCTTCAACCGGGACGAATTGTTGCTGGTACCGGCGGTGATCGCGCTGGAATCGGCCAACCACGTCGCCGCTGACGGCATGTCCTCCTTCTCGCGCCTACTCAGCTCCGGCCGTCCGGTGCAGATCTTCGTCCGTGTTCATGCACATAGCAATCCAGGGGCCAAGGCCGATGAAGACCCGTTCAAGAACTACCGCACCGAGCTGGGCTACCTTGGGATCAGCCATCGCCAGGCGGTGGTCTCACAGGCTTCCGCGGCACGCCACCAGCACTTGCTGGCCCGCTACAGCGACGCCCTCAGCGCCACCCGCACGAGCCTGCACCTGATCAATATCGGCCTGCGCCCCACCGGTCAGGACCTGGGACTCAATGCCTGGCTGGTGGCCGGCGCTGCGCTGGAAGGGCGCGTTCACCCCTTCTTCCACATCAACCCGGCTGCCGGTGACGCCTTTGCCGAGCGTATGGACTTCAGCGGCAACCCGCAGCCGGAACAGGACTGGCCGCTGCACCCATTCCAGTACCTCGACGACACCGGTTCCACGGTGAGCAGCGAGCTGGCCTTCACCTTCGCCGACTACGCGCTGCTCATCCCACGACTGCACCACCACTTCGCCGTGGTGCCCAAAGAGTGCGATGCAGATAACCTGGTACCGATCGCCGAATTCCTGCAGCTGCCGGAAGAGGAGGTGCACAAGCATGTGCCCTTCGTCTGGGCAGTAAGCAGCGGCTCGGTGCTGCACCGGGTGGTGCTCTCCCGCGCCCTGGTGCAGGCCTGCCGCGACCGGCTCAACTTCTGGCACGCGTTGCAGGAGATGGCCGGGGTGCGCAACAAGTACATCGACCAGGCCGTTGCCCGCACCCGCGAGGAGGTCGAGGCCCAGGCTGCGGCCGAAATGGCCGCGCTGCAAGCGCAGTTCGAAGAGGAGCTCTCGCGCGTACGTGCCGAGGCGGCCAGCGAGGTGATGGGAAGGCTCACCGATGTACTGCTGGGGATGGACTTCACCACCGGCGCACCCCGCACTGTGTTAAAGGCTGCCGGTCCGGCACCGAAGCCAGCACAAGCAAAACCGGAGGTGATCGAGCAAGCCGCCACCGAGGCCCCGGTGGAAGAGGAAGAAGAGGTTCTGGTGGAAGAGCCGTGGATCGACACCCCGCTCTGTGCTAGCTGTAACGACTGTCTCAACATCAACCCGCTGATGTTCGTCTACGACGACAGCAACATGGCGATCATCGGTGACCTCAACGCCGGTACTTACGCACAGATGGTCGAAGCGGCCGAGATCTGCCCCTCCAAGTGCATCCACCCGGGGCAGCCGTGGAATGCCAACGAGCCGAATCTGGATGAGCTCAAGCAACGCGCGGCGAAATTCAATTGATTCACTGCAAAGGCGCAGAGACGCAAAGGTCTGTTTGTCATGAAAGCACAAAGCCAAAATCGCCATTTGGAACAGAAAATGCGTGATACAGACATTCATCTCTTTGCACCTTCGCGCCTTTGCGGTGAAAACTGATTTTCTATGAATGAGTTTCTGACAGCGCCGGGGATCATGACAGGGTTGGGCCTGTTCTTTGGGGTCATCCTGGCGGTGGCATACCGCTTCCTGCGCGTCGAGGAAGACCCGCGCCTGGCGCGTACCGAGGAGTTGCTGCCGGGGACCAACTGCGGTGCCTGCGGCGAGCCGGGGTGCTTGCCGTTTGCGCAGAAGCTGGTCGAGGGTGTGGTGCAGCCGAGTGGCTGTACCGTGGCCAGTGCCGATGACATTGACGCCATTGCCGACTTCCTCGGTGTCGATACGGGCGAGGCGAAAAAGCGTGTGGCGCGGTTGCACTGCGCCGGCGGCAAGGGGCAGGCCTACCAAATCGCCGAGTACGATGGTTTCGAGAGCTGCCGCGCCGCGGCGGTGGTCTCGGGTGGCGGCAAGGGGTGTTCCTGGGGCTGCCTCGGTTTGGCCGACTGCGAGATCGCCTGCGACTTCGACGCCATCGGGATGAACAACAACGGCCTGCCGGCGGTGGATACCGACAAATGCACCGCCTGTGGTGACTGCGTCGAGGCCTGCCCGAAAGATCTGTTCGAAGTGGTGCCTATGAGCCAGAAACTGTTCGTCCAGTGCAACACCCCGCTCGCGGGTGAGTCGGTCAGCGTACTCTGCACCGTCGGCTGTGACGGCTGCGGCAAGTGTGCCGCCGATGCCGCACCGGGATTGATCGCAATGAAAAATGAACTGCCCCTGATCCATTACGAGAGCGGCCTGCCAGTCACCCACGAGGCCACCTCCCGCTGCCCCACCGGCGCTATCCAGTGGCTGGAGGGCAACCAGTTCCAGGATCCGGACGCATCGCAAAACGAGAGTCAGAAACGCTATGCCCAGCTTCACTGAAACAGCGATCAGCCTCTATCGGCGCCTGTTTGGCACCCCGGCCATGGCCGGACAACTGCCCGACGGCGTGGAAACGGTCCTTGATGGCCACACCGCCGTGGCTATCACCGAGGCCTGCATCGCCGATAGCGCCGGCCTCGGTGCCTCCTTCCCCGGTGATGGCGCCGCGCTGGCGTGGCGTTCGGAGCAGCAGCGTAGCGGCAGCAACATGTTTGGGGGGCTGCTACACAGCCATGAGGCCGAGGGAGCGCGCGGCGCCCTGGCCTCCGCCACCGGCATGTCCATGGCCGGCCAGCGGGCCGCGGTATTCCTTTCTGCCCAGGAGCTTGCCGGTGCCCAGGACTTGCTGGTTTCTGCCGCCGGGCGACACCTGCCCCTGGTAATGCACTTGACCAACCGCGCTCTCGCCTCACAGGGCGCCGCCCTTGGCAGCGGCCATGAAACGGTCCACCTGAGCGCCGACAGTGGCTGCTTCACCCTGTTTGCCGCCAATGCCCAACAGGCCGTGGACTTCACCCTGATTGCCCGCCGTGTAGCCGAATCGAGTCTGATCCCCGGCATCGTGGCAATGGATAACGAACAGACCGCGCTGGCCGCTCAGGAGGTCAAACTCCCCTCTGTGCAGCTGGTCAAAAATTTTATCGGCAAGGCCGGTGAGCAGATCACCTCGCCGAGTGAGGCACAGAAACTGCTGTTCGGCGAGAGCCGCCGCCGCATCCCGCAATGGCACAACCTGGACCGTCCGGCCCTGCACGGCGCACTGCAGGACAGCGACAGCTACGCCCTCGGCCATGCCGCCCAGGCCCCCTACTTCGACCGGCAGTTGCCTGCACTGCTGCAGGAGGCCTTCACCGAATTCGCCCGCCTTACCGGCCGTCAGTACGACCTGGTCTCGAGCTTCGCTGCCGACAAGGCCAAACTGCTGTTGGTCGCCCAGGGCGCAGCCATCGAAACCGCCTGCGCCGTGGCGGAGCATGTACGCAAGGTCCACAAGCTCAAGGTCGGTGTTGTCGGCCTTCACGGACTGCGCCCGTTCCCGGGCAGCACCCTGACAGAGCTGCTCAAGGGCAAGCGCACCGTCACCGTACTCGAGCGACTCGATACTCCGCTAGCCGGTGATCCGCCGCTGCTGCGCGAACTACGCGGCGCCGTAGACCGGGCATTGGAGAACGGCCGATTTTCTGTTGACTGCCACCCCGGCTATCCGGTGATGCGCGAGTCCGAACGGCCACGCCTGCTTTCTGCGATCTACGGCCTCGGCGGCCTGCCGCTTCGCGCTGCCGACCTGATTGAACTGTGCAAGCAGATGGATGAGAAGAGTGCCGCCCAGCGTTACCTCGGCCTCGATTTCCACCATGCGGATACCCAACACCCCAAGCGCCAGGTAATGCTCGATGCCCTGCGCCGTCACTACCCGGACATCTCCGTGCTTGGCCTGTGCAGCGGTGATGCTTCCCCGGATATGAATCCCGAAGGCGCCACCGGCATCGCCGTGCATCGCCTTGCCGGTGGGGCGGTGGAGGGGCTGGCGCTGGAGGCAGGCAGTTTCCTGCACCAGTTGCTCGGCGGCCAGGTGCGCAGCCGTCCGGCCATTAGCTGGGAGCGCTGGGGCAACGTCCAATGCGACCGCCTGCTACACGCCCCCGCCGGACTAAACGACCCAGGCGAGACCTTCGCTATCGACATTGCCCTGCTCGCCACCGATCCGGCCTACCCCAACCTGCGCCTACTCGAGGGTTTACGCCAGGGCGGCACGCTGCTGCTTAGTAGTGCCGGGGAGGAGGCCGAGGTCTGGAATGCCTTGTCCGGCGAGCTACGTTGCTTGCTCAAGGATAAGGCGGCAGCCCTCTACCTGATTCCCGCGGCGGATACCGTAGAGCCCGGTCCGGAACACCACGAACGCCTGCTCGGCGGTCTATTTGGCGCCCTGCTGCAGCGTGGGCGGCTCGAACTCAAACCGCGCCGCGTCGTCAGCACCCGCGAAGCGGCCTTATCGCACCTGACCGAGGCCGAGCGCCAACCGCGGCTGAAGGCATTCGAGCAGGGACTGGAAGAGGTGCGCCGCATCGATTACACCGCATTGCCCGCTGGCGATAATGCGATTACCGCCAACTGGAACGACAAGGCGCCGCCCGCGGTGCACCACCTTGGCCGCAGCGGGGACAACTACGACAGCCTGCCCCGCTTCTGGGATCAGGTCGGCGTGCTCTATCGCAACGGCGAATCAGCGTCATTGACTGCCGATCCCTACATGGCTACCGGCAGCATCCCGCCGCTCAGCGCCACCTTCCGTGACCTGAGCCCGGCGCGCCTCACCCTGCCCCGCTTCAGAGCGGAAAATTGCACCGCCTGCGGCAAGTGCTGGTCGACCTGCCCCGATAGCGCCATCGGTGCTACCGCCATCAGCCCCCGGGGAATCATTGAAACCGGCATCCGCCTGGCAGAGACCAGCGAGGTCCGCGCGATTGCCAGCAAGCTGGCCACCGGTATGGCTTCCCTTGTCCGCAAGGGCGAAACCGAGACGGCCACCGCCGCTCAACTCCTGGCCGAGGCCTATGACTGGCTGCAGAAAAAGGCCCCGGTCGCCGAGGAACGCCGCGAGAGCATAGAGGCGGCCCTGGGACGAATGCAGCAAGCCCTGGCCGGGCTTCCCGTCAGTATCACCGAGCCGCTGTTCTCGCAGGCGGAAAAGGCACAAAAGGAGAGCGGCGAGCTGCTCTCCCTGGTGATCAATCCTGACAGCTGCAAGGGCTGCGGTCTGTGTAGTGAGGTCTGTGCCGACGAGGCAATGGCAATGGTCGCCCAAAAAGAATCAGCCGTGGTCGAGGCCCGCCGTAGCTGGCAGCTGTTGCAACAGGTTCCGGACACCTCCTCCACCACCATTGAGCGCCTGAGTAGGGATGATAAGATGGGGCCGATGGCAGCAGTGATGCTGTCACGTCACTGCGCCTTTGCCCTGGCCGGCGGTGATGGTGCGGAGGCCGGTTCCGGCGAGAAGATTGCGATGCGCCAGGTACTCGCCGCCTGCGAATACCAGCAGCAGCCGCTACTGCACCGTTTCACCCTGGAACTGGCCGAGGCCCGCGAGGCGATCGGCAAGACCATCCGCGACACCCTCGCCGAGGCCCTGCCCAGCGAGGATCTGGCGCGTCTCTCCCAGGGACTGAAGCAGGTCCACACCCGCGAGGCCAGCCTCAATACCTTTATCCAGAACGGAGACAACCTGATTGAGGGCAGTGGTGTCGATGCGCCGCACCTGCGTAAATTGATCGCCTTGGCCCAAGGCCTCAGCGAATTGCACTGGCGCCTCTCCCAAGGAGAGCACGGCCTGGGCCGTGCCCGCTACGGCATCGCCGTTGCTCCCGGATCGGCGGCGGCCTGGGCGGGCGCCTTCCCGCATAATCCCTTCCACGCACCAGTCACCATTGACATGACGGGGGATGCGGCACAAGTGGCCGCAGGCCTGTTGCAGGGACAGATGAACGAGGCACTTGAAGCGGTGCGCCTGCTGCGCCAGGCCCGTGTCAAACTTGATCCTAAAGCAGCGAAAGAACAGGGCAAGGACAGGGCGCTCACCTGGACGGACCTCAGCGAGGAGGAGCGCCTGCTCTGCCCGCCACTGCTACTCTTCGGTAATGATCAGAGCCTCGGGGGACGCGGTTTTTCCCAGCTCGCCTGGCTGCTTAATAGCGAACTGCCCATCAAGATAGTGGTGCTGAGTGAACTGGATTTCGGCCTCGGCGCCCACAGTATTGCCGATGCCCCACTCGGTGCCCTGAGCGACGCCCGGGGTGATCTGGCGCTGATGGCGCTGGCTCAGCGCGACGCCTATGTCGCCCAGAGCAGCTTTGCCGCTCCGGCACACCTGCGCCAGAGTGTGCGAGAGGCGATGCGCTTCAGCGGCCCCGCACTCATCTGCCTGCACACCCCGAGTCCCGAACGCCACGGCTTCGCCCCGACCCAGTCCCTGGCCCTGGCCGAGCTGGCGCTCAACAGCCGCGCCACTCCCCTGTTCCGTTATCATCCGCAGGATGAAGGGGTCTTCGGCTCACGACTCAGCCTGGATGGCAACCCGGAAGCCAAATCCCAGTGGCTCAGTGATGACAACGGCCAGGCCCTGACACCGGCCCACTGGGCGCTCCGTCAGCAGCGGTTCGCCCCGCGCCTGCAGCCGCTTCCCGCCGATGCCCCCTTCCCCACCGAACTGGAAAAATGGCTGGCGCTGGAGACAGACAAGCGTAGCGGTAAGACCCCCTTCATTGCTGTGACTGATGATGAAGACAAGGAAAGGCGCTATGCGGTTGAGAAAGCACTCGCCGCCATGGTCGAGGACCGCGGCCACGCCTGGCGCACCCTGCAGGAACTGGCCGGCCTGGTCACCCCCTTCACCGCCCGGGTCGAGCAAGAGGCACGCGAGACCCTGGCCGCTGCTCACCAGGCCGAGCTCGATGCGCTCAAGCACGAGTACGAAGAGAAACTGCGCGCCCTGGAAGAAGGCATGCAGGGACAGATGCACGACCAGATCACCCGCCGCCTGACGGACCTGGCCGGGTATTAGGTCTCACCGCAAAGACGCAAAGGGCGCAAAGGTAAATAAATGTTTATTGCAATTGGTGAGAAGACACGGCCAAAGGGCCAGGAGATAGAGGCGCGTTGTGACAGCCCATCCGTCCTTTGCGCCTTTGCGGTGAAAAAGGTTTTCTAGCCAATGGGCCTTCTGTTCTCACTCCGCCGCAGCTTTGCCCATGGTGTCCACCCGGAGCACCACAAGGAGCAGACCGGCGACTTGCCGATCCAGCGTGTGCCCTTCGTCTCGCGTTATGTGATGCCGCTCGGCCAGCACATCGGTGCGCCGGCCAAACCGGTGGTCAAGGTCGGTGAACGGGTGCAGCGGGGCCAGCTCATCGCCGAGCCCGGCGCCTTTGTCTCTACCGCGCTGCACAGTCCGGTCACCGGCACGGTGCGTGATATCGGTCCGCACCGTTACATCGACGGCAACTTCCGTCCGGCGATCGAGATCGAAGCCGACCCCTACGCCACCCAGCAATTGCCGCGCCTGGCACCCCTCGACTGGGAGTCGCTGGATATCGGACAATTCATCGAGCATGTGCAACAGGCCGGTATCGTCGGCATGGGCGGGGCAGCCTTCCCCAGTCACGTCAAATATGCCATCCCCGAAGGCCAGCAGATCGAAGAGCTGCTGGTGAACGGTGCCGAGTGCGAACCTTACCTCACCACCGACCATCGCTTAATGGTGGAACGTCCCGAGGCGGTGATCCACGGCACCGAGATCGTGAGGCGCAAGCTCGGTGCAAAACATGCCACTATCGGCGTGGAAAAGAACAAGCCCGAAGCTATCGAACGCCTGCGCCAACACATCGGTGCTCGGCCGATCGACATTCTCGACCTGGAGGTAAAGTATCCCCAAGGGGCGGAAAAGATGCTGATCAAGGCTGCCTACAATAAGGAGGTCCCATCTGGCGCCCTGCCGCGCGACATCGGAATCGCAGTCAACAACGTCGGCACCATCGTTGCTATTGCTGACTACTGCGACACCGGCATGCCGCTCATCGAGCGCATCGTTACCGTCGCTGGACCCGGCGTGGCCGAGCCGGCCAACCTTATCGTGCCCCTCGGCACCCCGATCCGCGAAGTACTGCGCTACTGCGGCGGGCTGAGGGAGAGCACCCGTGAGGTGATCATGGGCGGGCCGATGATGGGCACCCCCATCGCCGACCTCGACGCGCCGATCCTCAAGGGCAGTTCCGGCATCCTTGCCTTCACCGGCAAAGAGACCGAACGTCCGCGTGAATACCCGTGCATCCGCTGCGGCCGATGCCTTGAGGCCTGCCCCTACTTCCTCAACCCCTCGCGCCTGGCCAAGCTGGGCAAGGCACGGCTGTTCGAGGAGATGAAGGAACACTACAACGTGATGGACTGTGTCGAGTGCGGCGCCTGCACCTTCGCCTGTCCGTCGAACATCCCGATCGTGCAATTGATTCGCACGGCGAAGGACGATCTGCGCCAGAAAAGATAGTTGTCAGTCGGCAGTCTTCAGTTTTCAGCTGAGGACTGGCGACTGATTGCTGATAACTGAAAACTGAAAACTATTTTTTTAATGAAAGACCCGAAACTGTTACTGCAATCGGCACCATTGCTGCGCCAGGGCATGACTACGCCTTCGGCGATGCGCGATGTGTGGATCGCCCTGCTGCCTGTCACCCTGGCGGCGCTGTGGTATTTCGGCCTGGCGGCGCTGCTGGTGCTGCTCGCCAGCATCGCCGGGGCGGTGCTGACCGAATGGTTTTTCACCGACAAGGCACAGCGCGCGATCACTCTGCGCGACAACACCGCGGCGCTGACCGGCCTGTTGCTGGGCCTAACGCTGCCGCCGGGCCTACCGCTCTGGATGGCCTTCATCGGCGGTGTTGTCAGTATTGGTATCGGCAAACTCATCTGGGGCGGTCTCGGCACCAATATGTTCAACCCGGCGCTGGTGGGGCGCGCCTTCCTGCTCGCCACCTTCCCTACCGCCATGACCACCTGGACGGTGCAGCAGGGACCGGCAGAGTTTTTGACCGTACATGCCAGCAACCTGGCGGCGCCGTTTATGCAATCACCCGTAACGGATGCAATCTCCGCCGCTACTCCGCTCAACCTGATGAAGTTCGGGCAACAAGACACCGACCTTAGCGCTCTGTTCTTCGGTAACACCAGCGGCTCCCTCGGCGAGACCAGCGCCCTGCTGCTCCTGCTCGGCGGGATTTATCTCTTCCTGCGTCGGGATCTGGACTGGCGCATCCCGGTGAGCATTCTGCTATCCACCGCCACCTTCTCCGGGATCCTGTTCCTGGTCGACGGTGACAAGTATCCGGCACCGCTGTTCACCCTCTTCTCCGGCGGCCTGCTGCTCGGTGCTATCTACATGGCCACCGATCCGGTGACCTCACCGATCACCCCGCGTGGGGCCTGGCTCTTCGGCATCGGTGTCGGCCTGCTGGTGGTGCTAATCCGAGTCTTTGGCGGCTTTCCCGAAGGGATGATGTACGCCATCTTGCTGATGAACGCCGCCACTCCACTGATCGACCGCTACACCCAGCCGCGGGTCTTCGGTCGGGGGAGTAAAGCCTGATGAGCAACAATCAGCAAACCGCACTGGAGCCTGGCTCAACCCGACTTGTCGCATCACTGGCCGTCGCCGGCTTTCTCTCCGGCCTGATCGTCATCGGGATCTATGCCGCCACCTTGCCGACCATTACCGAGAACAAGGCGCGCGAGCTGCGCGAGGCGGTATTCAAGGTACTGCCCGGCGTCAGCCGAATGCAGAAACTGCAGTTCGATCGTGGGCAGCTCCTCATCAAGCAGGACAACAAGGATGATGAGAACACTCTCTACGCCGGCTACGACCGCAATGACCGCTTTGTCGGCTATGCCATCGCCAGTCAGGGACCAGGATTCCAGGATACGATTCGCCTGCTCTACGGCTACCTGCCGGCAGAACGCAAGGTGGTCGGCATGGAGATCCTGGAGAGCCGCGAAACCCCTGGGCTGGGCGACAAGATCTACAAGGACGCCACCTTCGTCGCCAATTTCGACGATCTCGCCATCGACCCGCAGATCGTCACGGTAAAGAAGGGCACCCGCGAGACGGCCAACGAGGTTGATGCCATCACCGGCGCGACAATCTCCTCCAAGGCGGTGGTCAGGATCATCAACGACGGGAATGGGCGATGGCTTGAGCGGCTGCCGATCAATCCGCCGCCGTTGGCGGAGGAAGGTGAAAGGTGACCTTGCCCGTTTGTAAGAGCGGCTTCCAGCCGCGACAGGATGGTTCCCCTGGCAAATCGCGGCAAGATGCCACTCCTCCAGCCTGAACCTGTAAAATTTATCGAGGATTAATATGGCAACACCACAATCGGCGTATCAGGAGATGCTCAAAGGCCTCTGGCGAGACAATCCAGTCTTCGTCCAGGTCCTTGGCATGTGCCCGATGCTGGCGGTGACCAACTCGGCGGTCAATGCCATCGCCATGGGCCTGGCAACCTTTTTTGTGCTGGTCGGATCGAGCTTCCTGGTCTCCAGCATGAAGAGCCTTATCCCCAAGCCGGTGCGCATCTCGGTCTATGTGATCATCATCGCTACTTTCGTCACCGTGGTTGATTACACCCTGCTCGCCCTGTTCCCGGTGGTACACAAGGAACTCGGCGCCTTTATCCCGCTAATCGTCGCCAACTGCATGATCCTCGGTCGCCAAGAGGCCTTTGCCTCCAAACACACCGTCAAGTACGCCGTGATGGACGCCGTCGGTATGGCTGGTGGTTTCCTGGTCGCCCTGTTCGCACTCGGAGCGGTGCGCGAGATCCTCGGCGAGGGCAAACTGTTCGGCTTCTCCCTGTTCGGCGATCATTTCGAACCCTGGGTCATCATGATCCTGCCGCCTGGTGGTTTCATCACCCTCGGGCTGTTACTGCTGCTATTTAACTGGGTGGGTGAGCGAAAGAAAAGCTTCCTTGCCCAGGTCGCCGCGGCGGAAAGGAGTCGTGCCTGATGGATGACCTGCTATGGATATTCATCAGCTCCCTGCTGATTAACAATTTCGTGCTGGCCTATTTCCTTGGCCTCTGCCCCTTCCTCGGCGTCTCCAACAGGCTGGAAACCTCCTTCCGTCTAGGGCTGGCCACCACTTTCGTGCTGCTCATCACCGCGCTCTGTGCCTGGTTCCTCAACACCTATGTACTGATCCACGCCCCTTACCTGCGCCTGATCAGCTTCATCGTGGTCATCGCCAGTACGGTGCAGTTTATCGAGATGGCGATCAAGAAGCTCAGCCCTGCACTGTTTAAGTCACTGGGGATCTTCCTGCCGCTCATCACCACCAACTGCGCTATTCTCGGGCTGGCGATCTTCGCCACCAACCGCGGCTATGGTCTATGGGAAGGGCTGACCTTCGCCCTCGGCGCGGGTGCCGGTTTTACCCTGGCAATGGTGCTGATGGCCGGTATCCGCCAAGAGTCCGAAATCAACAACGTCCCTGCCCTGGTGCGCGGCACGGCATTCAATCTGATCATCGCTGGTATCCTCTCCATGGCCTTCATGGGATTTGCCGGGTTATTCAGTTCCACGTAAAGTGTAGGGGTTCTATGAAGACAGGCTTACTCACCGCGAAAAGAGGTATGCTTTGCCGTAATGATCTCTTCGTGCATTTCGTGCCCCTGTGGTGTTACCAAGCATGAGTTATTTACTAAGTCTCATCGGCATCACCCTACTCTGCGCCGTCTGGATGAAGTTTCAGCTATGGCTGAAGCAGGTTGATCCGGATCGCCAAGACTTTCATCCGGGCTGCGGTGCCTGCCGGTCCGGCAGCTGCGGCACAGAGGCGAAAGCGGAATACAGCACGATTAAAATTAATCAAGTTAACCGGTCCAAAGAGGCGGGGTTTGCAGCAAACTTTTCTGGAGTGAATGAATGCAGCGTAAAAAAATCGCCGTCATAGGCGGCGGTCAGATCGGCAGTATTATTGCCCTGATGATTACACAAAAAGAGTTAGGCGATGTCACTGTTGTCGACCTGCCCCAGCACGTCAATCCGGTCAAAGGCAAAACGCTGGATATTAATCATCTTCGCCCGCACATCGGTGTCGATGTTACGCTCTGTGCTACCTGCGACTATCAGAATATCAGTGGCGCCGATGTTGTAGTGGTCACCGCCGGTGTTCCACGCAAACCCAATATGTCGCGCGAGGACCTGCTCGATATTAACCTTGAGATTATCAAGGGCGTTGCCGACGAGATTAAAACTCACTGCCCAAAGGCCTTTATCATCGTCGCCACTAATCCTGTGGATACCATGTCCTATGTCTTTCACAAAGTCTCGGGATTACCGCGCAACCAAGTGGTTGGTCTTTCCGGTGCACTCGACACCGGTCGCTTCCAGCACTTCATTGCCGAAGAGACAGGGCTTTCGGTCAGGGACATCTCTTGCATGGTAATGGGCGGTCATGGTCCCACCATGATGCCACTCATTCGTACAGCCACCGTTGCTGGAATCCCCATCATAGATCTGTTAAATCAGCAACAGATCGACAATATCATCAAACGTACACGGGAGGCGGGTACCGAGATTGTCAACCTGCTCGGCAATGGCAGTGCCTACTTCAGTTCCGCGGCCTCCATCATGGAGATGATCGAAGCCTATCTGGGGGATAAGAAACGCGTCATCTCTTCTTCCGCTCTGTGCCTGGGGGAATATGGCATCGACGGCTATTACCTTGGCGTGCCGTGTGTGATCGGGGCCAATGGCGTGGAGAAAGTGCTGGACATCGATTTAATGGAGGAGGAACGTAGCGCCTTTAAGGAAACCGCGAATGCGGTCATTGCGAGTATCCGTCAAAGCGGATTTTGACCCACAGCTGATGCGAGTTCACCATAACCAGGCACCTGTGTTCAAATGAAACAGAAAATGAATAAAACGGCTACTGAGCACAGCCAGTTCACTGGCTGTGTAATTGGCATTGGAATACTTGTTCACGAGTGGACTGATTTCCTGCGATGAAATTGACCTGGCTTTCCCTCGTTGTCATCCTGCTCGATCAAGGCGTTAAGCTGCTCATACCGCTTAGCGGGCTCAACAATAATGTCTCTGTCTATCTCGGTTCTGTCATCATCGAGCTCCAGAAAAGTAATTTACTTAACGAACAAAACATCTACGCGAGTCTCGCCAATAGCACGACCCTGATAATGATTGCGGGGATTCTCGCTATTTATCTACTCGTGCTCCGCTGGACCAGGCAGATATTCTTCATCAGCACACCCACTCTGGCGGGACTGCAACTTGCCGCCGGAGGCCTGGCCTCCTATGCCATAGATAAAGTCTTGCGCGGCAATATCCTCAACCCCCTTCAGCTGAAATTGTTAGGTAATTTCACCTTCAATGCGGGAATTGCTGACTTGGCGCTGCTTGTCGGCCTTTTATTGCTGGTCTATGTTCTGCTGAGAGGAAAAACCAAGGTGGAATGCAAATTTCCACTACAGTCTTCCTTGCAGGAGCCACTGAATCTTTCGCGCCTTCCCCGAGGCATAGACAACATCCATATCGACGTACTACTTAGCCCCGAGTTTCAAAAAAAGTGCACATTGCTGATTCATCGCCTGATTCCCTTGGTGATTAGCAATCACAAAGAAGGTAAGACCCAGTTCAAATTGCCGGCAAACTCCTTTGCTGCTTTACAGTCAGATTTCAATACCCTGTTTAGTCATTCCATGCGCAGGGCAAAGGAGATCGGTGTAAAGCAACTCCCTGATCTACTCTATATATCCATTCTTAAATTCCTCCATGCTGAAGTCAGCAACAGCGTTGCTGCAACCATCAATTTCACCAAGGAGAATATCAGAGAACACCATCAGCAAGGCTTGGGTCGGAGAAACGACAACACCTACGTCGAGTGGTTATTTCGTTATCGAGACACCATCATCACTACCACCAACTTGACCATACTGCAGGGCCTAACCGGTGACAGCCACGCCACTTTTGCAAAGGCTTTCCACGGCATTCTCGGTTTCGATCAGGCATTTTCCCTGCAGGCTATGCAGACCCCGATGGTTCTTGCCGAAACACCGCATGATGAACACCTGCAGCTAATCCACTATCTGATTCTTGGTCAAGCGCAAAACGATAAAAGCAGTTTTGTGCGGCTGGACAAGGAACTCACTGATATCTTCACCGACTATTTGCGGTTCATCGAAGATAAAGGTGAAAGAAATACACGCCGTGACACGGCATTGCAAAGCGACGGGCATATCAACAGCAACATCATCGACAGCTTATCGCAACCCTCGGTACTAATGCACCCGGATAACATCACTGTCCTGCTAGATACCCGTTGGACAGATAAAAAAATAGCGAGTACAAGCAGACTGAAGTCTTATCAAGATTACAGCAAACTCAAGCAGCACCTGAAATTCCAAAAAACACTACGGATCTATCTTCTCAGACACCTTCGAAAGGAAGGTCATGCACCCTGGATTAATGCCGCTTATGCTGTAAAACATATTTTCGCCAGATGTAACACGGATCTCTCGCCCTACGCACTCACAACCCTGTTCGCCCGCAACAGCCGCATGGATGAACTTGCCGAGCAACTGCAGGAAGTTTATAAAACAACTGACATTCCACCACCACACGACCTGTTAACCCAGGCAGGGACGGAATTACGCCAGCAATCCAGCAACCTGTTGCAAAATAACCTTCTGCGTTTTATCGAAGACTTTTCCCGTTACCGCCGTGATCTGCTCTTACTGCTAAACTACTTGCGCTCAGCAACTCAAATCAACCTGCTAAGCGACAACAATGACATTCATACTTCACGCGCCAACTACATGCTGCATGAGTTTTTACTCCCGCATGAGATTACGAACAGACAAGCAAAAATCCAATCACACATCATCATTAAGGCCGATCTGCGTGGTTCAACTGAAGTAACCCAAAAACTGACCGAACTTGACCTCAATCCAGCAACGCATTTTGGTCGGAACTTCTTCACTCCGATAAATGAGGTTATTAACAGATATGGTGCCGAGAAGGTATTCATCGAAGGTGATGCAGTCATACTCATCCTGACTGAATATGCCAACACAAACCATAACAGCTTAATCGCCAGCCGTGCCTGTGGCCTGGCGGCTCGCATTCTTCATATTGTCGACAAGCAAAACCGTGAACTGGAAGTCTATGGTCTCCCATTACTGGAACTCGGGATCGGAATTACCTATTGCGATCACGCCCCGAGTTACCTGTTCAACGAACAGCAACGTATCACCATATCACCAGCCATCAATCGCGCCGATAGACTATCCTCTTGCACCCATAGCGTTCGTAACTGGCGTGAAAAGCAAAAGCTTATGTCGAACTTCGTCGAGGTCTATCAACCCTCTGATCTTGCTGACAACCAGAGCGAAAAGGCACAAAAGGATTTGTTCTTTAACCTAAACGGTATCCTCCTGGAGCCAGCGGTCTTCGACAAGCTCCGACAGGAACTCACGCTCCATCCGCTGCCAAACACTCTTCCGCCCATCAAGGACAGTCAACTCTTCGCCTTCACCTTTCCCGATATGAGTGGTGAGAATCACAGCCTGGTTATACGCCAGGCGCCGGTAAAAGAATTTGATCCCAGCTACCGCGTGGATCAGTGCCCAGTGATTGAACAGCGCTTTTTCTATGAAGTAATCTATCGTCGGGAGTTGCTTGAACAGTTGCGCAGTAAACGCTGAACAACGTGCCCTTGGTATGTCTTCCAACAGCATAGCGATTTGTGATTATTCGCCCGAATGGCGATAATTTCCCAACGCTGAACATCCGACCTGACTGCTTGAGGAGCAACGCCTCTATGGCCGAATTTTATTATGCCGATCCCCTTCCCCTTGGCGAAGACGACACTGATTACCGTCTGCTGAGCACGGATTTCATCAGCGAAGCTGAGTTCGATGGGCAACCCATCCTCAAGATAGCACCCGAAGCCCTCGGGCTACTGGCTAACAGCGCCATCAGGGAAGTCTCCCATCTCTATCGCAAAAAGCATCTGCAGCAACTGCGCGCTATTCTCGATGACCCCGAGGCCTCACCGAACGACCGCTTCGTCGCCCTCGAACTGCTGAAGAATGCGAACATCGCCGCGGGCATGGTGTTACCTGGCTGCCAGGACACCGGCACGGTCATTGTCATGGCGAAGAAAGGGCAACAAGTGTGGACCGGTTTTGACGACAAGGAAGCACTCTCGCTCGGGATCTTCCGCGCCTATGCCGACGATAACCTGCGCTACTCGCAGATCGCTCCTATCACCATGTATGAGGAGAAAAACACCGGCACCAACCTGCCGGCGCAGATCGATATTGAGGCTGTCCAAGGGGAGACCTACAAATTCCTCTTCATCACCAAAGGCGGCGGCTCGGCCAATAAAACCTTTCTCTTTCAGGAGACCAAGGCGCTGCTCAACCCCGAGAGCCTGATCCGCTTCCTGCGCGAGAAGCTTCCGCTGCTCGGCACTGCCGCCTGCCCACCCTACCACCTGGCCATTGTCATTGGCGGCACCTCAGCCGAGACCAATCTGAAGATGGTCAAGCTCGCCTCGGCCCGTTACCTCGACAGCCTACCTGAGCAGGGCAATGAGTACGGTCAGGCTTTTCGTGATCGCGAGCTTGAGCAACAGGTGCTCGAACTGACCCGTACTCTCGGCATTGGTGCCCAGTTCGGCGGCAAGTACTTCGCCCATGATGTGCGCATCATTCGCCTGCCACGCCACGGCGCCTCCTGTCCGGTCGGGATCGGTGTCTCCTGTTCCGCCGACCGTAACATCCTCGGGCGCATCGACCGTGACGGGATCTGGCTCGAACAACTGGAGCATGACCCAGCAAAATATCTACCGGAAACCAGCGAGGTGGCACTGTCCAGCCAAGTGATAAGGGTCGATCTCAACCGTCCCATGGATGAGATCCGTGCGGAACTCTCTAAATACCCAATCAAGACACGGCTGCTGCTCAACGGCCCCATTATCGTTGCACGCGACATTGCTCACGCCAAATTGAAGGAACGCCTGGATCGGGGTGAAGAACTGCCGGATTACTTCAAGAACCATATCATCTACTACGCCGGTCCGGCCAAAACCCCGGAAGGCTATGCTTCAGGCTCCTTTGGCCCCACCACCGCTGGACGCATGGACAGTTATGTCGAACTGTTCCAGCGCCATAAGGGTTCAATGGTGATGTTGGCCAAAGGAAATCGCAGCCGCCAGGTAACCGAATCCTGCAAAAAGCATGGTGGTTTCTACCTTGGCTCCATCGGTGGCGCCGCTGCCATACTCGCCGAAAACAGCATCACCCAATCCGAGATCATCGACTACCCGGAACTGGGCATGGAGGCGATCTACCGGATCGAGGTGGAGGATTTCCCTGCCTTTATCATCATCGACGACAAGGGCCACGACTTCTTCTCCGAGCTGGGAATGTAAAGGTCTCGCCTGAAGAAGCGCTGCATCTGCCACAAATTAGGTGGCTAAACCGGCAGACTCTCACCGCAGTAACGCCGCCGCTACAACACCGGCGCCTGCCAACCGGGCAATAAAAAAGCCGCAT
>JBFFNE010000035.1:0-26840 GCA_041563315.1 Thiohalomonadaceae bacterium | reverse complement strand
CTGGAACGCCGGTGTGGAAGGCCCCACCGATGACTCGCAAATTCTTGCCCTGCGGACACGACAACAGCGCAACTTTCTCGCCACCCTGCTGTTGTCGCAAGGGGTACCCATGTTGTTGGCTGGTGATGAATTCAACCGCACTCAGCACGGCAACAACAACGCCTATTGCCAGGATAACAAGATCAGCTGGATCAACTGGGATCTGGATGAGGATGCAAAGGACCTGATGCTGTTCGTGCGGGAATTGTTGCAATTGCGGCGGGAGCATCCGGGATTTAGGCGGCGCTGTTTTTTCTCCGGCCGTGTCCCGGGTGACGGGCAACTGAAAGATATCTATTGGCTTGGCAAAGACGGCAAGGAGATGAGCGACGAGCAATGGCACCAAAGTTGCGGTTGCCTTGGCATCGCCATTCCAGGTAGCGGAATGAGAGAGCACGACACGCATGGCAATGCAGTCAAGGATGACGATTTCCTGCTATTGCTCAACGCACATCACGAAGAACATGCGTTTCTCATCCCGCCACTGGAAGGCATTGATGCCTGGCTCCCCTTGCTGGATACGGCGCGTGGCGACACCCTCGAACTCGATACATTTGACGGTGGCAAGAGTTATCCCCTGCAGCCGCGTTCCCTGGCACTGCTTATCCATCCAGGAAACGGCCAGTGAGACGTGGCCACCTCATGCCATTCGGCGCACAGTTGCTTGATAATGGTTCTGTGCGTTTTCGCCTCTGGGCACCGGCAGCGAACCGCGTAGACCTCTGCCTGCGTAAAGGCAAGACCGATCATCGTGAGCAAATGACCCGCCAGGGAGGCGGTTGGTTTGAGCAGGTGAGCAACCACGCTAGCACTGGCAGCCGCTACCGTTTGTCCATCGACAACGAGCTGCAGGTGCCCGACCCGGCATCACGTTTCAACCCCGAGGATGTGCATGGTTACAGTGAAGTCATCGATCCCTGCTCCTTCGAGTGGGACGATGAAAGCTGGTGCGGTCGGCCTTGGTACGAGGCGGTGATCTACGAACTGCATGTGGGTGCTTTTAGCGAAACGGGGGATTTCGCCGGGGTGGCGGCACGGCTGCCGCACCTGGTTGAACTAGGGGTCACCGCCATCGAGCTGATGCCGGTTGCCGACTTTCCCGGCAGCCGCAACTGGGGCTACGACGGGGTACTGCCCTTTGCCCCCGACAGTAGCTACGGCCGTCCCGAGGATCTCAAGTCCCTGGTACAAGAGGCGCATCGTCACGGCCTGATGGTTCTTCTTGATGTGGTCTATAACCACTTCGGCCCCGAGGGAAACTACCTGCACGCCTACGCCCCGGACTTTTTCACCGATCGCCACCACACCCCGTGGGGACAGGCGATCAACTTCGACGGCGATAAAGCCCGCACAGTGCGCGACTTTTTTATCCACAATGCCCTCTACTGGCTGGAAGAGTATCACCTGGACGGACTACGCCTGGATGCGGTGCATGCGATCATGGACGACTCCGAACCCAATATTTTGATCGAGCTTGCCGAGACGGTGCGCCAGGGTCCAGGCCAGCAACGACACATTCATCTGGTGCTCGAAAACGACCACAATATCGCCCGCTATCTGGCGCGTGACGAGGCGTTGCAATCGCTGCACTATCGCGCACAATGGAACGACGATATCCACCATGCTTTTCATCTGCTGCTCACTGGGGAGGATGACGGCTACTACATCGACTACCGCGACCGTCCTCTGTGGTATCTGGGACGCTGCCTCACTGAAGGGTTTGCCTATCAAGGTGAGTCCTCCGACTACCGCAAAGGTGAACAGCGCGGTGAACCGAGCACCCATTTGCCACCCGAGGCCTTTATCTCGCTGCTGCAAAATCACGATCAGATAGGCAATCGGGCCTTCGGCGAGCGTCTTACCTTGTTAAGTGATCCTACGGCACTGCGTATGGCAATCGATATTCTGTTACTGGCCCCCTCACCACCGCTGCTTTTCATGGGCGAGGAGTGGCACTGCCTGAAGCCGTTTTACTTTTTTTGTGATTTCGAGCCGGGATTGGCGGAGGCGGTAACTGCGGGACGTCGCAGAGAGTTCGCCCGTTTTGAACGTTTTTCCGACCCGGCGGTGCGGGATTCCATCCCTGATCCGGCCGCCCGTGACACCTTCGAGGCAAGCCGCCTCGACTGGCAGAAGCTGGACGATCCAGGTCATCAGGCCTGGTTGCAGCACTATCAACAACTGCTCGCTCTACGCCGTACGGAGATAGTACCGCGCATGATCGCGATGCGCGGGGGGATGGCCAATTTCACCCTGCTCGGCACAAGCGGATTACAGGCCGAATGGCTACTGGGTGACGGTAGCAAGCTTCGCCTGCTGGCCAATACGGGCGCTGTGCCGCTCGCCCTCACTGAGTCACAGCAGGCAGGCAGACGGATCTATTCCAGCCCGGCAATCAGTGCCGCTGTCACCTGCACCGATGCGCTACCGCTCTGGAGCGTCCTCTGGTTTATCCTCCCATGAAACATCCAAGCCCGTTCGACAAACTGTGCTCTCTCTGTGGTGTTGAGGCCGGTTATGAGGATAACTGGGGCGAGTACCACACAGCTTCGCGCAAAACCCGCCGCGCTCTGTTGCACGCGATGGGGGTAGATGTCCGTGACGAGGCTGCAGTCGAGGCATCGCTACATCAGTGGGAACAGGCGCCGTGGGAACGGCTGCTGCCGACAGTGCAGGTCGTTGCCTTCTCATCCGAACTGCTCCATGTCCCGTTACAGTGGCCAAGCCAGCCCTCTGAGGTATACGCCGACAAGACGCTTCGCTGGACGCTGCAAACGGAGGACGGACGACAGCACAGTGGCCATGTCACTCCCGCCACCCTCCCCGTGGTTAAACGTCACCGTTTTGGCCGGCGTACCTGGCTGCGCTACCGTCTTGACCTCGGCATGGTGGCGCCACCGGGCTATCATCAGCTTACTGTACAAGCTGACGGTATCGAGCCGGCAACCATGCTCCTGATTGTCGTGCCCTCCCGCTGTTACCAGCCGGCAGCGCTGGCCGATGGCGGACGGCTATGGGGTCCGACAGTGCAACTCTATGCCCTGCGATCTGAGCACAACTGGGGTATCGGAGATTTTACCGATCTGAAAAAACTGATCGAAATTGCCGCGGACAACGGTGCCGGGATCGTCGGCATCAGCCCGCTACACGCCCTGTTTCCTGACCATCCTGAACATGCCAGCCCCTACAGTCCATCGAGTCGGCAATTTCTCAACATCCTGTTCCTCGATGTGGAAGCGATTGCAGAATACGGCGAATGCGACAAGGCGCAAGCCCTGGTGCAATCCGATGCTTTCCAGGCGAGACTACGCGCCTTGCGGGCGACTGAACTGGTGGATTACCAAGGCGTAGCCAGCGCCAAGCAAGAAGTCTTCGAACTCCTGTACCACCATTTTTGTACACACCACCTCGTTGCCGATTCGGAACGGGGAAAGGCATTTCGTGCATTTCAGGCCGAAAAAGGAGAGGCGCTGTTTCGTCATGCCCTGTATGAGGCACTGCAGGAACACTTTTCACGTAAAAAACGAGACATTCGAGGTTGGCAGGCATGGCCGGAGGCGTACCGGGATCCGAACTCGAAAACCGTTGCCCGTTTTGCCGCCAGCCATACCCGGCGGGTTGAGTTTTACCAGTACCTGCAGTGGCAGGCCCAGCTTCAGCTTCAGGCGGCAGGCCATCGCTCCTGGGAACTGGGACTCGGCGTGGGGCTGTATCAGGACCTGGCAGTCAGTATCGACCCCGGCGGTGCCGATGCCTGGGTCGATCAGGAACTTTATGCTCTCGACGCCCATATCGGTTCGCCGCCCGATGAATACAATCTCAAGGGACAGGATTGGGGACTGCCGCCACCGATCCCGGATCGACTCACGCAAACCGGCTACGCGCCATTCATTGCCACGCTGCGACAGAATATGCGCGCCACCGGTGCCTTGCGACTCGATCATGTAATGGCCCTGATGCGTCTTTACTGGATACCCGAGGACAGCACCATTGCCCATGGCGGTTACGTCAGCTACCCGCTACACGATCTGCTAGGCATCCTGGCGCTGGAGAGCCAGCGCAACCGCTGTCTGATCATTGGTGAGGATTTAGGTACCGTTCCCGGTGAACTGCGCGCTACACTCAAGCGGCTTGGTATTCTCTCCTGCCGCCTGTTCTACCTTGAGAAGGATCCCGGTGGCGAATTTCGTCCTCCCGAAGCCTTTCCACCCCAAACACTGGTGGCTGTCACCAGCCATGACCTGCCTACCCTGGCGGGTTTCTGGCAGGGCAGTGACTTGCATGTGCGTAGCGAACTGCAACTGTTCCCCTCTGAGGGGATGCGCGAACAGCAGCTAATAAGGCGCGCCGAAGATCGGGCTCGTCTGTTGCTCGCATTGGAGCACCAGCAGCTGCTGCCGGAGCAATTGAGCTCCAATTCGGTGAAGGTGCCGGAGATGACGCAGGAGCTGGCCTGTACCATCCATCGCTACCTGGCCCGCGCCTCTTCGCAAGTCATGACTGTACAAATGGAGGATGTCTTCCTCCAGACAGAACAGGTCAATCTTCCCGGCACCACTAATCAGTACCCAAACTGGCGACGCAAACTCAACCTGAGCCTGGAATACTGGACGGACGATCCGCGTGTCGGCCTCTGTTTCGAGACCTTGCGCGAGGAGCGAGGCACCGCGGTCCACCCGCCGACAGCCGCCATCAGTACCACCGAGCCCAAACAGACGGCCGTGATCCCCCGCGCCACCTACCGGCTGCAGTTCCACTGCGACTTCACCTTTGCCGACGCTATTGAACTGATACCCTACCTGGCCGCACTGGGGATCAGCCATTGCTATGCCTCGCCACTGCTTAAAGCCCGTCCCGGCAGCTCTCATGGCTACGATATCGTCGAGCATCACCGCCTCAATCCCGAACTGGGCAGTGAGGAGGATTTCAATTGCTTCATCAACACACTACTTGAGCATGGCATGGGGCTGATCCTGGACATGGTGCCCAATCACATGGGGGTGATGGGTAGCGACAACCCCTGGTGGCTGACGATGCTGGAGAACGGGCCCGCCGCTGCCACCGCCCGTTTTTTTGATATCGACTGGGCACCACTCAAGTCGGCGTTGCGTGGCAAGGTTCTGCTGCCGGTGCTTGGCGATCACTACGGCAACGTACTGGAGAAGGGGGAGCTGACCCTCGCCTTCGACCCGCCGCGGGGCCATTTTGATCTGTGCTATTACGAACACCGTTTCCCGTTGGACCCCGGAAGTTACCCTGCCCTGCTCAGCCACCACATGGCGCAACTTGGTGAGCGACTCGGTGAGCAGCATCTGGCGCTGCTTGAGTTTGCCAGTCTCAATACAGGCTTCAGCAACTTGCCTTCACGCAACGAGAGCGTGGCGGAAAAACAGGCCGAACGCCAGCGTGATGCCGGGGTCCACAAGCAGCATCTGGCACGTCTCTATCAGGAAAATGCCGATATCGCCTGCTATATCGACGAGGTAGTACAGGTATTCAATGACACCGCCGGCCAGGCAGCTGATGCCACTCTTCTCCATCGCTTGCTGGAGGAACAACCCTATCGTCTCGCCTTTTGGCGGGTTGCATCGGACGAAATCAATTACCGGCGATTTTTCGATATCAACGATCTGGCCTCGCTGCGTATGGAGGATCCCATGGTATTCGAGGCGACTCACGCGCTAGTGCTCGACCTCATCGCCAGTGGCAAGGTACAGGGACTGCGCATCGACCACCCGGATGGGCTTTACAATCCACGGCACTATTTCCAACAGCTGCAACAGCGCGTTATCACCCTGCACTCACCCGCGGGTAGCGGGGCGAGCCACATGCCACTCTATGTGGTGGTAGAGAAGATCCTCGCCGCCCACGAGCGCCTGCCTCCCGACTGGCCTGTCCATGGTACCACTGGCTACGACTTCGCTTCGCTGTGCAACGACCTGTTCATCGACGTGGCGGCAGAAAAGGCGTTATCGCGAACCTACACCGTGTTTACCGGAGGACAGCAAGGGGTGGAGGAGATACGCTATCGTTGCAAAATGTTGATCATGCGGGTGGCCCTTGCCAGCGAGCTCAACGTGCTGGCCACGCAGATAAGCCGCATTGCCGAGGCCGACACCCACACCCGTGACTACACCCTCAACAGTCTGCGCCGTGCCCTCGCCGAGGTGGTAGCCTGTTTCCCGGTCTATCGTACCTACGTCAGCGACGAGAGGGCCTCAGACAAGGATACGGACTACGTCAAATGGGCGGTAGGTGTCGCGAAAAAGCGCAGCCAGGCCGCCGACACCAGCGTGTTTGATTTTCTGCTGGAGGTGCTTCTCACCACCATTAAGGAAGGCAAGACGCCACGATACCAGGAACAGGTTATCGCCTTTGCCATGAAGTTCCAGCAATTCAGCTCACCGGTGATGGCCAAGGGCATAGAGGACACCGCCTTTTATCGCTACAACCGGCTGGTCTCCCTCAACGAGGTCGGTGGTGAGCCAGACCGCTTCGGCATCAGCCCGGCACTGTTTCACCGTGCCAACCAGCTGCGACTTCAGCATTGGCCCCATGCCATGCTGGCCGGCTCTACCCACGACAGTAAACGTTCGGAAGATGTGCGAGCCCGCATCAATGTGATCAGCGAAATGCCCGATGAGTGGCGTACCCGGCTCAACCGCTGGGCCCGTATCAATCGTGCGAAAAAGCGCAGCGTCGATGGTGTGCCCGCCCCATCGCGCAATGACGAATACCTGCTCTACCAGACTCTGGTCGGCACCTGGCCACTGGCGATGGAGGCCCCGGTTGGACTTGAACACTACCGTGAGCGTATCGATGCCTACATGAACAAAGCGCTTAAGGAGGCCAAGCAACACACCTCTTGGATCAACCCCAATGCCGAGTATGAAGAGGCGATGCGGCAGTTTATTGCGGCCCTGCTTGGTAGGTTGGAGAACAACGCCTTTCTTGCCGATTTTACCCCTTTTGCACAACAGTGCGCCCGTTTCGGCTTCTATAACAGCCTGGCGCAGACCCAACTCAGGCTCACCGTACCGGGCGTACCGGATCTCTACCAGGGTACCGAACTGCTCGCTTTCAACCTCGTCGATCCCGATAACCGGCGACCGGTGAACTACAGGCAACGCAAAGCGTTGCTCGAAGAGATTACGCGGCATTCCCGGAACAGCGAAGCCATGGCCTCATGGTTGAAAGAGATGCTGGAAACACCCACTGACGGCCGGGCCAAACTCTACCTTATTTGGAAACTGCTGCAGCTGCGCCGCGATCACCATGAACTATTTCGCGACGGCGACTATCAACCCCTTGCCTGCGAAGGGGACAAGGCTGAGCACCTCTGCTCCTTCGCCCGACGCTGGGAAAAACAGGTCCTCATCAGCATAACCCCACGCCTGTTTGTCCGGCTGATGGGAGGGGCTACCTGTCTGCCATGCGACGATGAGGTGTGGGGTGATACCCTGATCCAGGCACCCGAAGCAACAAGGAAACAGACTTACAAGAACCTGTTCACGAATGAGACAGTAAATCTCATCAGCCATAATGGCGAAAACTTCTTTCGCGCCAGCGAATTATTCACGGCTTTTCCTGTGACCGTTCTCGTAAATCAGTAAGAGCCCAGTCCTCCGGGCGAATCGGTATCAAACCAGCTCCCTTTAGCCGATAGGACGCGGCGCCTACAGGCCAAAGAGCACAAGCGCAACCTAAAAATCCAACCCCTTTAAATAATCCCTGAACTGTTCCTTCAACTCGGGATGCTTGAGGGCGTACTCAACCGTCGCTTGCAGATACCCCAACTTGCTCCCGCAGTCATAGCGTTTCCCCTTAAAGCGATAGGAGAATACTTTTTCCTCCTCAAGCAGGTGAGCGATGGCATCGGTCAGTTGAATCTCACCGCCGGAGCCCTTCTTTGTCGTTTCCAGCAGATCAAATATTCTCGGCGTGAGCAAATAGCGACCGACCACGGCAAGGTTGGACGGTGCTTGCACCGGCTTGGGTTTCTCTATGATGTTGCTAATCTGGGCCACCCCCCCCTCTTCCTCGGTGACACTGACAATACCGTACTTGTCCGTCTCCGACTTCGGCACTTCCTCGACCCCCAGCACACTGCATTGTCTCTGCTCATAGATCTCGACCATCTGCGACACCACACCTTGGCCGTTGCCGTCGATCATGTCATCGGCCAGCAGTACGGCAAAAGGCTCATTGCCCACCACCGGCTTGGCGCAGAGAACCGCATGCCCAAGCCCTAACGCCTCGGGCTGACGGATATAGACACAAGACACCCCGTTAGGTACCACGTTGCGCACCACTTCGAGCAGCGCCTTCTTGCCCTTCTTCTCCAGCTCACTCTCCAGCTCATAGTTCTTGTCGAAATGGTCTTCGATGGCTCGCTTGGCGCTACTGGTAACGAAAATCATCTCCTTGATGCCCGCCTCAACCGCCTCCTCCACGGCATACTGGATAAGGGGCTTGTCCACGACCGGGAGCATCTCTTTCGGATTGGCCTTAGTGGCGGGAAGAAACCGGGTGCCCAGGCCGGCAACCGGGAAAACAGCCTTGCGAATATGACTCATGGGTAACAAATTCCTTCTACACTAATTTTTAGCATTAACGCCCTCCGGGATAGGGCTGTGATGACGGGATCATAACAGCTAAAAAGCATGGTTATCAGCATTAGATTCACACCGTGCTTATTCCTGCCAGGTGGAATACAGCGTTTATTTTCCAGCCCACTCCCCGGCCTTCTGCTCCCACTTCCAGGCATGTTCCACGATGGTATCCAACTTGGCATACCTGGGCTTCCATCCCAACGCCCTCCTGGCCTGGTGACTATCCGCCACCAACACGGCCGGGTCACCGTCCCGGCGCACATCATACAACACCTTGATCTCGCGTCCCGTCACCCGAGAGGCCGAATCGATCACCTCCTGAACGGAAAAACCGTTTCCATTGCCCAGGTTATAGCGGGCGCTCTCCCCAGTAGACAGCAGCTTTTCGATGGCCAGCATATGGGCATCACACAAGTCCATCACATGAATGTAATCCCGTACGCAGGTTCCGTCCGGTGTCGGATAATCGCGACCAAACACCTGGATACAGTCACGCCGTCCACTGGCTGCCTGCAAGATAAGTGGAATCAGGTGCGTCTCTGGCACATGCCGCTCACCCAGCTCACCCTCCGTATCGGCACCTGCGGCATTGAAATAGCGCAGGCAAACTGACTTGAGGCCATAGGCTCGATCGTAATCCTCGAGCATCTGCTCCACAAACCACTTGCTGCGACCGTACGGGTTGATTGGCCGGGCAGGATGCGCCTCATCGATCGGTGTGTATTCCGGCTCGCCGAAGATGGCCGCTGTCGAGGAGAAGATAAAATGCTCCACCCCATTGCGGAGCATACAATCCAGCAGGTTTTTGGTATGGGTGACGTTGTTCTCGTAATATTTCGCCGGTGCCGTGATCGACTCTCCCACCTGAATGAACGAGGCGAAATGCATCACCGCATCAAAGCCACTCCCGGCCAATACCTGATCCAGCGCTGCGCTGTCAGCCAAATCCGCCTCAACCAGCTCCCCGTAGCGCACCGCATCGCGATAGCCCTGCGAAAGATTGTCCAGTGTCACCACATCATGCTCAGCCGCCGCCAACACCTTCACCATGTGTGAGCCGATATAACCGGCGCCCCCCACAACAAGAACCTTCATTACTACTCCTAAGTAATTTGTTCTCATCAAAATATAGCAACAAAAAGCATCACTTGAGGTGTCAGTCCTTTTCCGCCCCCGGCAAGGCCTCCGCCGTGAAAGAGAATCACATCACCCCTACACCGCTAATGGACCGGCCCCTGACAAATTAATAGGCCCCACTATCACTTAGATGCTCACCAGTGATAGAATGAAAAGGATAAAAACAACGGAACTTTAAGGTTAAATTCAATGGGTTAGAGGCATAATGAAGATCCGTATCACTGATTCCTCCTTTGTATGGATGCACCGAGCACTCGATATCGCTGTCCCCTTTAGCCTCCTATACCTTATCGCCACGGTTTACGGCATTCCCTGGCATGACCGCTATACATTCATGGGGCTGCTAGGCGGGCTCTCGCTGACCTTTTTCAATCAGGCCACAGGCGTCTATACCGGCTGGCGCGGTCGTTCATTGTTCGCCGGTTTCAAAATGGTGCTCCAGGCTTGGGCCATGACGTGGATGTTTCTCATCGTCATGGCCTTCGTGCTCAAGGATGGCGTCAACTATTCCCGCCTCACTGTCACCCTCTGGGCACTAATCACTCCCATCGGCCTTTTTGCGTACCGTTTTATCATCCGCCTTATTCTGGCACGGCTCCATGCACAAGGATGGAATAAGCGTAACATTGCCATCGTCGGTGCCGGCTTCCTCGGCCAGCGCATCGCGGAGACACTGCATGAGTCTAAAATGCTTGGCTACGAGCCTGTCGCCTTCTATGACGATGCCGCTGCATTAAAAGGCACCAAGGTGAGTGGCGTCCCCGTAGCAGGCACCATTGCCGACCTGCTGGCCAGTACAACTGTCGAAAATCGCTACGATGAAGTCTATATCGCTCTGCCAATGCGCTCGGAAGAACGCATTAAAACCATTCTCAATGCCTTCGCCGACTCCTCGGTCACGGTAAAATTCATCCCTGATTTTTTTAGCTTCGACCTGCTGCATTCCAGTCTTACGGACATTGGCGGTATTCCCATCATCAGTGTCTATGACAGCCCGTTGAACAGCTCAGGAAAAGCTATGCTCAAGCGGCTTGAAGACGTTGTCGTATCAAGTTTAATCATCATCCTAATCTCACCGCTTCTCCTTGCCATTGCCGCCGCCATCAAATTCACTTCAACAGGACCTGTGATCTTCAGGCAACGCCGATACGGCATTAACGGTGAAGAGATCACCGTACTCAAGTTCCGTTCCATGACTGTCTGTGACGACGGCGAGAGGATCACACAGGCAAAGAAAAACGACGTCAGAATCACCAAGGTCGGTGCCTTCCTGCGCAGAACATCCCTGGACGAACTGCCGCAGTTTTTTAATGTGCTCGCCGGAAATATGTCGATAGTCGGCCCACGACCGCACGCCTGCGCCCATAACGAGCAATACCGCAAGCTGGTCCCGAAATATATGCTCAGGCACCTGGTAAAACCGGGCATTACAGGTTGGGCACAGGTCAACGGATGGCGGGGGGAGACTGATACGCTGGACAAGATGGAAAAACGAATTGAATTCGACTTGCACTATATCGATAACTGGTCTTTGTGGTTAGATTTCAGAATCATCGTTCTGACATTCCTAAAAGGATTTATCAACAAAAACGCCTATTAATCATTTTTCTCACAGGTTCTCTCCCATTGGGGTAAATCTGCTGAAGCAGCCTGAAGTCTCCCCAAGATGGCAGCTTCACCTCGCATTAGCGTTGCAGTGAAAATCCGGTGAGGTTAGCTTGATACCCAGCATAATAGCAGCATTTTAATTAGCGGAAATGTAGCCACCTTTGCAGCGAAATCTCTTACGCAGGTTAAAAACAGAACATATGTCAAACAATATAAAGATCAACGTTCTCATGGAATCCAGTGGGGTCAAATTCGGTACCAGCGGGGCACGTGGTCTGGTTAGCGACATGACGGACCGTGTCTGTTATGCCTATACAAAGTCGTTCTTGCAGCACCTGGAGAAGATCGGTGAACTGAGCTCAGGACAGTGGGTTGGCATCGCATATGACTATCGACCAAGCAGCTCAAGAATTATGACTGCCTGCTGCCAAGCCATCAGCGATGCAGGTTATGTCCCATTAAATGCCGGACCGGTTCCAACGCCGGCTATCGCCTTATACGGCATCCGGCGTAATATCCCCACGCTGATGGTCACGGGAAGTCATATCCCCGATGATCGCAACGGTATTAAATTCTATCGTCCCAAAGGGGAGATCCTGAAATCCGATGAGCAATCTATTAAGGAAGAGACGGTAAACCTTCCTCTCAATTTGTTCGATAACAAAGGCAGGCTTTCACACCCCTCAACAGCGCCGGCAATCGACGACACCATTTATGAGGAATATGTCAGACGATTCACTGGGTTTTTCCCTGCTAATGCCCTGCAAGGTATAAAGGTTGCCGTATACGAGCATTCATCAGTGGCCAGCCGGATCCTGATGGAAATTCTCACATCTCTTGGCGCCACCACGATCCCGCTCGGCCACTCCGACACCTTCATCCCGGTTGATACTGAGGCCGTACGCCAGGAAGACATCGAATTGGCAAAAGAGTGGGCAGACAAATATCAGTATGATGCTATTGTCTCCACTGACGGCGATGGTGACCGTCCTCTGATCGGAGATGAAAGCGGTATTTGGTTTCGGGGCGATATCGTTGGTATCCTCTGCTCACACTACCTCAGAGCCGGTATCGTGGTAACGCCAGTCAGCAGTAACACAGCGGTAGAAAAGTCGGGCTTGTTTAAAAAGATCATCAGAACCCGTATCGGCTCGCCCTATGTCATTGATGCAATGCAACAGGCCGCACAAAATACTCCCGACACCGTGATCGGCTATGAAGCAAACGGGGGTTTTCTTACCCAAACGAAATTCACCGTCTCAGGAAAAGAGCTCCCACCCCTTCCCACGCGCGATGCCATATTGCCCCTCCTCTGCATCCTGCATCTTGCCACACTCAAACAATGCAAGGTATCCGAACTGGTCGCTGACTTGCCCGCCCGTTTTACGTACAGCGACCGTATAAAGGGAGTTGCTACTGCGATCAGCTTGAAAAAGCTCGAAGAGATCGAGAAAAGCCAGGCCAAGGAGTTTGTTGAGGAAATTTCCACACACTACAACGGTGAGATTGGAAGGATTCAGAACATAGATACCACCGATGGTCTTCGCGTCATACTTGCCAGTGGAAATATATTCCACCTACGCCCATCAGGTAATGCCCCCGAACTACGCTGCTATACAGAATCCGATACGAAAGAAAGTGCCAAGAAAATCAATCAGGCCTGTATTGAAGTTATGCGGGAGTGGAAATGAGACCATTGCGATTTAGTAACGAAATGTTTATGTACCGAGCATCTTCTTTAATGCTGCCATAAACACTTTACTATATTGATGCACAGTACTGTCTTCCTCGATTTCATCCAACCCACCCCAACGATATGCCTGGTGCTGTGCTTTGGGTAGCCAACAATTTTCAATTTCTATTTTTACGAGGTGTGTTGCATTGATGTAATGCGTGGTGATGTCATCACCAAAGAAGCTGTTACCATAGAAATGGTCAAACAGACCAATGAGGGATGCCTGATTGTAACGAAGTGAAAGTCCAATCTCAGCTTCCACAATACGCTCAAATGCTTGAGCCAAGGGCTCATTCTTAAATATCCGACCACCTGGTACGAACCAGGCATCCTTGGCTGGTTCATTTACTCTTTTTCCGATTAAAATCTGCTTTTGCGGATTGAGTATAACCAAATCAATAGCAAAGAGAGGCGCATTCTTTACCAGTTGTTTAAAATCATGCTGACTTAACATTACATTCTGAAATTATTCTGATTTTCAAGAAACCACTCGTAGGTCATTCTCAATCCTTCCTCCAGACTGATTTTTCCCTTCCAACCGAGACGTTCCAGCCTGGATACGTCCATCAGCTTTCTTGGTGCACCATCGGGTTTGTCAGCATCGAATTTGATAACACCTTGATAACCGATAACTTTTGCCATGACCTCAACAAGTTCACGGATAGTACAGTCAATGCCTGTTCCAACATTGATGTGAGAGAGCATTGGCTGTGTTTCACGCTGATAGGTTTTAGCATCCAGATTCATAACAAAAATTGATGCTTCTGCCATATCATCCACATGTAAAAACTCACGCATTGGCTTCCCGCTTCCCCACACAACCACCTCTGCTGCATCTGCCTGTTTCGCTTCATGGAAACGCCGCAATAATGCAGGGATCACATGGGAGTTTTCCGGGTGGAAGTTATCATTAGGTCCATAGAGATTTGTTGGCATCACGCTTCGATAGTCACGCCCATGTTGGCGGTTATAGCTTTCGCACAGCTTGATGCCGGCAATCTTCGCAACAGCGTACGGCTCGTTTGTCGGTTCCAGGTAACCACTAAGGAGGGCATCCTCTCGCATCGGCTGCTCTGCAAGCTTGGGATAGATACATGACGAACCAAGGAATAACAGTTTTTGGATGTCATTCTTATGAGCAGCGTTGATCAGGTTTGCCTCGATCATCAGGTTCTCATAGATGAAGTCTGCTGGGTAGGTATTATTGGCATGAATCCCCCCCACTTTCGCTGCCGCCACATACACCTGTTGGATCGGATATGTTGCAAAGAAATCCATTACCGCCTGCTGATTGAGTAGGTCCAATTCCTGGCGCGTAGCAGTCAGGATATTGGCATGACCCAATGCCTTGAGGCGTCGGACAATGGCCGCGCCCACCATTCCCCGGTGACCCGCAACGAAAATAGATGAATCAGTCATTTTCTAACGAATATCTCTTAATTGTAGGAGCCGAGATACCCTCGGCAGATGCGTACTCAATTCTCTAGCGATACCGGCACATCAAACCCATGCTGCTTCAACAGTGCATGACGTCTGGCGACATTTAAATCATTGGATACCATTTCCCGTACCATCTCATCCAGACCGATTTCAGGCACCCAGCCCAATTTCTCCTTGGCTTTGGAAGGATCACCCAGTAAAGTTTCCACCTCTGCAGGGCGGAAGAACCGCTTGTCGACGGCCACAATCACATCGCCAGGCTTGACACATGGAGCTTTATCACCGCTAACAGACTCGACAATACCCTTCTCTTCAACTCCCGCGCCCTCAAAGCGCAGGGAAATACCCAGCTCAGTGGCTGCCTTGTGGATAAATTCACGCACGGAATACTGCACGCCGGTGGCGATCACAAAGTCATCCGCCTGTTCCTGCTGCAGCATCATCCACTGCATGCGCACATAATCCATCGCATGGCCCCAGTCACGTAAAGCATCCATATTGCCCATCATCAAGCAGCTTTCGACTCCCTGTCCAATGTTCGCCAAGCCACGGGTAATCTTGCGGGTCACAAAGGTCTCCCCCCGCCGCGGCGATTCGTGGTTAAACAAGATACCGTTGCAGGCGTACATACCGTAGGATTCACGGTAATTGACCGTAATCCAGTAAGAATAAAGCTTTGCCGCTGCATACGGGCTGCGCGGATAAAAAGGGGTCGTCTCCCGCTGCGGGATCTCCTGGACATTGCCAAAAAGTTCCGAGGTCGAGGCCTGATAAAAGCGGGTCTTTTTCTCGAGCCCGAGAATCCGTATCCCCTCAAGAAGACGAAGTGTACCGAGCGCATCGACATCTGCCGTATACTCCGGAGACTCGAAACTCACCGCGACATGTGATTGCGCAGCTAGATTGTAGACTTCATCAGGCTCAATCTCACGTAACAGTCTAATGAGGTTGGAGGAATCCGAAAGATCACCGTAGTGTAAAATCAGCTGTCTGTCTGGCCCTTGCATCGCCTCATTAAGGTGATCGATGCGCTCGGTATTGAACGAAGAAGCCCTGCGCAAAATACCGTGAACCTCATACCCTTTCTTGAGCAAAAACTCTGCCAGGTAAGAACCATCCTGCCCAGTGATACCGGTAATCAATGCTTTCTTGTTATTCATAATAAACGTCTCATCATTCCAAGCTGCCTGTAATTTGCAACAACTCATGCTCAAATTGTCCGAGCACAGCTTCGGCACCTAACTTCTCTTCTGCGTACCTTCGCGCCTGTTTTCCCAAGCGTCGTCTCTCATCAGGATCATTAACAAGTGCGTAAATTGCTTCAGCAAAGGCTTCCACATCTCCCGGTGGTGTATTGATGCCTCTCCCGTCGACAACTGACCAGACCTCTGTTCCCTTGGAGGCTGTTGCTATCACTGCGCGTCCACTTGCCAATATGCCGGTAAGTTTCGATGGCATTACCAGATCAGCCGCATCAGCCTTCTGTGGAAGCAAATGAATATCGGCCAAGTTCAGTAACTCATTAAGACGTTCAAGAGGCTGAAGAGGGAGCCAGATCATATTCTGCAAGCCAGCTGCCATTGTATATAAGGTCTCATAGGCAGCACCTTGTCCACACATAACAAAACGGACATGAGTGTGTGGCTCTAGTAGACGTGCTGCCTCGACAATCACTTCAAGCCCCTGTTTCTGCCCCATGTTGCCGGAATATAACAGCACTACATCATCATCACTAAATCCCAACTCGGCTCTGAATGGACTCGGATTATCCATGGGATAGATCAAAGCAGTACTCACCCAATTTGGAAAAAAAAGTAACTTGTCTTCATCTACTCCCTTAATTTTTAGTCGCTGTAACATACGCCCCGAAATGGTGGAAATTTTATCGAAACGGCGCATTATCCATCGCTCCATGGCAAGTACGACAGATCGCGCATAGTGGTTAGGTATTAAGCCAAGCTCGAAAGCTGCGTCAACTTCAAAATCTTGTACGTGCAGCAGCGTTTTGCATCGTGCCCAGTACCCTGACAGCACAGCCGTAGGTGAACAAAACAACGGCGGCTCAATCACAATCAGCACATCAGGGCGCCACAAGACATGAGCCAACACCACTGGAAACGAAGAAAAGGCAAAACTTGCAAGATGCAAAATTCGCTTGAGACCCGTAGGTCTGGATGGAATCCACAGGGGGCAACGAAATACGACTAAATCCCCACTCTCTCCTCCAAGGTTATCTTCTTTTTTGGAAAGCGAAGCTTTTGAGGCAACATCCGTAATAACCTCCTTTTTATACAAATATGCAGAATATCCCTTGCCTACCTGCCATTGAGGATAATATGGTGGAGCTGATATCACGCGTACGTCGTGACCACTAGAGACTAACCACTCAGCCATTTCCCCACTGTATTTTCCAATGCCCGTCAATTCCGGGTTGAAATTAAGGCTATATAAAAGAACGCGCATTAGTTTTTCTGAGAGATCTTTTTGGCTTCAGCCACAATACAATCACCCTTCCCCGCGCTATTCATGAGCCAAAGCAAGGGAAACAATAGACCACGTATAGATAGCATTAATGCAGCTATCAGTACGCTTTGTCGGAGCTGCCTTGTCGGTTCACCTTCCACTGCAAACAGTCGTGCAATTATAGAGTGTGCCACCCATAACGCTGGAGTTTCATTTTTCAGTACCACATTAGTAAAGCCATTTTCTTTCAGCACATTTGACAATGTCGAATTTGAAAAATGAACAATATGGAATGGGACATGCCAATTAATCCAGGTAGAACCAAAAACCGTTCGCAACAAGCTCTGATTATTCGGACAACTTATCCAAACTTCACCACCATCACGCAAAATGCGTCTGACATTCTGCAACATATCCTGTGGATTCAATGAATGTTCGAGCACATTTGACAAAACAACCACATCATAGCGGTCAGTCGGGTGAAAATCCTCAAGTAATTGGGTATGCACAACGTAGCCATTTTTTCTTGCCACACCAGCGGCCACCTCATTCAACTCAAGCCCCTCGGCATCAAACCCGTTGGCACTGTATATGGACAACCCACGTCCCTCATTGCATCCCACATCAATGAGGCGCCCTTTACCACGTTTTGAGTGAAATGAGATATCTCCATCAAACGCCTGCCATAACTTGTAGAGCCATGAATTAAGAAACCAACTCCTGAGCATGGTATAGCGTGTATTACTCTCGCCACTGAAGTTATAATTCTCCTCATAAAGCGTTTTCAATTCTTCGCCTGTTGGCAACGGAATCGTTTGCTCATTTCCGCATTGTGTGCAGTGACCGATGCTGTATTGGCTTTGTATTCCGAATCTTGTATCAAACACACCCGCCTCGACCACGGATAGGTGGCCACCACAAATCAGGCATTCTATTTTATCGCCAACTTCCTCTAGAGACACTTCAAACCCCTTTATCAATATGAGTGGACGTCGTTCGCCCTTATACTCTGCAACTCACTGCCACCAGAGTTATCTCGCAGCACCAAAACAAGCAATGCAACGACAACCCCATAACTGAGCATTTTATAAACCGGCTGGGTAGCAACACCTATGATGACAGGAGGAACACTAGACATTACAAGCAAGCAACCATAAGACGAGTTCCAAAGTGCTTTAATATCAATCCTCTTGAATAGCAATAAAAATAGCCCAGCCATACCAAACAAACCAATAATGCCAGTTTTCAAAAGCAAGAAAGACAGCAGCGAGTGTGTGAAACGTGTCTCATACATCAAAATCGGGTTGAAAAATTTTGCACCCCACCCATCACCAACCATAACAGTATATAGATCCTCAGAAACTACCATCATTGCAGCATGGAATTCTGCGATTTTCCCATTTGCTCCCACACTAGCTTGCTTAACCATCATCAAATAAAGCGCATCATGGAAATAGAAAATAACAAAACCAGAGCACAGCGCCATCGCAATAATAAGCGCTTTAATATTTTTCATTCTGCTTACATAGTTAATCAAAACAATGAACAGCGAGAAAATCATCAACAGTGCGTGCGCTCGTAACCCGAGGGACACCAAGGAATAAGCACAGAATAATCCTAAAGCAATTGACATTACGGCTGACACTCGCATCAAATTGGCGTCACATGTAATATTTTTAAACCCTAGACCAACCAAAAAAATTGCAGCAAACAGCACTGCCGGATCATATGCTTTCAGAAAGACCATCGATAAAGGATATACTTCAGGAGTTTCACTCCGTTCTTCGGACAACTGAAGCAATCCCTGTCTCATTTCGCTGACAAGCCCTGAAACCGAGCCGTATTCCTTCGCCACACCGCTTGTAAACTGCACAGAGCTCACTACCCCCACAAACAACAGTGCAGTGATAATAGCCAACTGTATAGAACGACGAGACTTACCATTAACAGCAAATACCAATACTGTCGGTATTGCGGTTAAAAACATGACAGGTAGTACATCCCGAGCAATGTCCTTCAAAGCATTCCCGTTATATAGACCTACGAATAATGGAATTACAATTATCACAAATAGGAGAATGAGCGAATAATATCTACCAAGTGCCGCATCGCCTGACATTGCGCCTGCAAACAATAACTGGAACCCACCAAGGACAAGCCCAACACCAATAAGCACCTCGGTCACACCAACATCTTTAGGCATCGGCGAACTGAATACAACAAGCATGAGCGACAGAGACCAGATAACCACCCCGACCAGTGGCTGCTGGAGATATTTTCTGATTTCACTCTTCATGCTTCAGGGATGCCTCGTATAGTTTTGCATCAATAAGGAATCTGTACCAAAAACCATGTAAAAAGTGGTACACAAGCCCTGGCATACCATCAAGAAAGCCCAACAACACAACATATCTGGAAAACCACAACAATACCGGTCGAAGAAATATGGGTATCTTATAATACAGCTTATCCTTGACCCATCGGCGTTTCTGGTTATTCAATTGGGAATTCTGAATATCACTTTGCTGCCGCTGTGAACTTAATTCTCTTATTTCGTTATCAGCATAGATATTATGTTTATGGACCCAGTAACTTAAACCGCGCCGGTTCTCGTCAACAATATCATTACGCAGCTTAACTACCTGCCCTGACACAACCATATCTTCATCAAGTTCACGCATTTCAAACTTGGCCTTGCCGTGACGCCACACCCTTATACTCCAGAGGGGATACATGCCGCCATGTTTTATCCACCTCCCAAGAAAATAGACGCGTCGTTTAACATTGAAAGCGGAAACTTCAGCCCCGACATCCTGAAGTACTCGCTTTAACTCCAGGACAAATTCGTCAGTCACCCACTCATCAGCATCGAGCCTTAACACCCAGGGGGTAGAAATGGGTAAATTATCAATGGCCCAATTGAATTTTTCTGCAAAGCTGCTCCAAGACCCTGTTACAACCTTACACCCATAGCTCTCGGCAATCAGTCTTGTTTTGTCAGTGCTATGAGAATCTACTACATATACATCCGCATTCAGAGGCAGCAAACTCTTTATACAATATGGCAAATTCACTTCTTCATTAAGTGTCGGAATTATTATCGAAAGCAAGTTATTCATGACACATATTCCTTACGCTCAATGCCTGGGCAATACCAATAGAAGCTGCTATCACAACATATGCCCATGCAGCACCGTACATACCAAAATAATTAACAAGAGGAAAGCCAACCGCAATTGCCGTTATAACCGCGACCATATTCCCCACAAACTCCGTCTTCATGTCTCTGACTGAACGCCTCGCGATAGCATATACTCGCGCAAAGAAATACACACCAAAGGCCACCCAACTAATCGTAAAAAGGCCAGAATGCTGAGCATAGTTAGCCCCAAGAACCAAACCCACCACTTCGTCTGAAAAATAGAGCGTCACCAGAAATCCGGTGAACCAGACAAAACCACCGATACTTATCAACTGGAGAACCGTTCTATCCAATGATGACTTGCCATGAGCATAATAGGTCCTCGCCATATGTGCTGCCGCTTGGATCTCCAGCTGTTCCATGGCAATGTTTGCAACATTAGCAATGCTTCTTATGCTCATGAAGACTGCCACTTCCACCTTTCCCAACAGGCCACCTAGAAAAAAAACCGGTAAAAAAGACCAAAGCCATCCTAGAGGCGCACCGGCAATCATTAGCTTACTGAATAAAATGTGATGTATCATTTCGCGGAATTGCCATGTATCCCGACGCCCTACAACAGCCCGTATTATAGAAAACAGTGCTGGCACAATTGCTGTTACCGCCCATATGGCAACAACCACTTCATAGGTATCTGGCTGAATCAGCAGCAGCGACAATACGCGGATGGGGTAAACCGCAATACTGGAAACAGCTGCCCTTTCTGGTCCGAAAAAGATATATGATGTTCTGCGTTCAAAGTCGGCTAATTGTTGGGTAAAGAGATACAAAAAAAACAAAATAAGTTCATTTTTTGAAGGCGCCCAATCAAATTTCTCTCCAAGCCCCCACCAAAAAAAAATAGCAATAACACATAGGATAACTCCAGACATAAGTTGCATACGAGCCAACATCCCATGGTAGTCGCTTGCATTGTCAACCGATGGAGCCTTAATTGCAGCCCCCTGGAATATAATGGCAATATTCAACAGAAGTACCGCAAGATATGTTGCATACGTATATGCAACCTTCCCCTGCTCATCCACCGACAATAAATGAGCGCAGATTGCGATTACAAGAAAATTGCCGCCCGATGTTACCGCTTGGTCAAGTATTGAAAATGCAAGCCTCATATTGGTAACATCGCCATTCTTTATGGTTTCTAAAAATACTATCGTTAAACACAAACACAGCAAGTCTGTCGCTTAAGTAATTCCCGCCTCATACGACAAAACCCACACAAACACCATTGAAAGGCATACAAAAGTTCGTTACTCATACAACCCCACCTAACATTAACTGGGCCTCATAGACAACATTTTCCAGTGAGTTTCTTGAGGGATAATAACCGTAGGCCTCAGCTTTATGATTGATTGAATAGTAGTTCATCTTTAAACCTGTCGCATTCACTCCAGCGGGTGTTTCCCTAAACTCATATGCAAGCCCAAATTGTTTCCTCATCGTCTTGAGCAGTGTCAGTTTGTCTACGGGCGCCTGCGTATAGCAATCAACCACATCATTAGTAACAGGGCCATTAATGATCAATGCAATGAGTTGGAATAAGTCATCAGGCCCAATGTAATCTCGCACAATATTATCGCGCGTGGTAAACAAGGTCTCACCTTCACGAATGGCACGCAGGACATCGGTAATAAAAAAGCGTGCAGAAACATCCTGTCTGTGGCTGAAATAATTAAAGATACGGAGGTCGAAAATGGGTAATTTCTTTAGTGATCGATGACGACATTCTGAGTGCAATTTAGCGACTGCATACCAGTCTTGTGGCTGGAGGTCGTTTATTGCGACAGTTGCTTTCGTATTAATATTAACCGGGACATCGAAGCTTGAACCGTAGGCAGCACCGCTACTCAAAAAAAGATAACGACACGAAGGATGGTGGCGTACATAGTCAACTGCAAGGTCGTCGTACTTTAGTGTAATATCAAAAATCGAGGCACCTATCTCTGCTGTCTGTGCAGGGTTTCCTGACCCTACAAAGTTCATAATGGCGTCGTATTTCTCGTTTACCCCAAAACTGTCAAAATCAGACACCGTACACCGGGCTGACAAGCCTGCGTCTAACAGCCATTTCTGCACAGCATTGGGACGTCGGGCAAAAAGAGCCAATTCAAACTCAGTTTGAGCACTGAAGGATAAAATTAAATCCCTTGCTATCTGACTGGTTGCACCGAGTATGGCTATACGCATGACTTAGTTCGCTTCAAGAAAATCATGAATTCGTTGCTCAATTGACATGTGGTCTAGGCCGTGCTCTTTAAGCAAGTACTCATAGGTACCACAGTGCTGTGAGAAACGGTCAGGAACACCAATCCTCAGAATACGTACAGGTGACAATTCAGACGCAATTTCGGCAACAACTGACCCCAAACCACCTTGCACGGAGTGCTCTTCAAGGACGATGACGGCTCTACTCCGCCGGCAGATTGACGTCACTTGGGTGTAATCAATGGGTTTTATGAAGGGAGCACTCCACACGCTTGCAGTTGGGTACTTTCTTGCTGCAATGTCCATGGCGGTGCGTACTAATGAGCCTGTCGCGATGAAATTGACATCACCGCCGTTCCCTGGAAGAACCTCTAATAGCTCACCAATTGTCAAATTTGGAATGTTCGAATGCACATCCCCACGGTCTGATTTCCCCATGCGTAAGTAGACGGCGGAGTTCGACTGATAAGCTAAGTCCATACAGGCAGACACTTCAAAACGATCGGCAGGAGAATAGATCGACAGGTCAGGAATAGCTCGCAAGCATGCGATGTCTTCTGTAGATTGGTGACTTGTACCAAGGTGGCTATAGACAAACCCTGCCCCATCACCAATAAAAATCACTGGCAATTGGTCATGCGCCACATCAAGTTTGATCTGCTCCACAACTCGCACCGGTATAAAAGCACTTAAGCCGTAAACAAAAGGCCTAAAGCCAGCACGAGCCAATCCAGCCGCCATCCCGACCATATTTTGTTCGGCGATTCCTGCATTGATGTATTGCTTTGGGCATTCTTTGCGGAAATCGTCGAATAAAGCGTAGCCATGATCTCCCGTCAGAAGCACTACTCCAGGATCAGCCTTTGCGTGACGAACAAGCGCATCGGAAAACGCGTCTCTCATTACGAACTTCCTTCGACCGCTGACATTGCACGTGAGTAGGTTTCTGAATCAAGGCGTGTGTAGTGCCAAATATTGTTATTTTCCATAAAAGGCACGCCTTTACCTTTAATTGTTTTAGCGACAAGTGCTTTAGGGCTAGTCGAAGTACTTTCCCATAGTTGCTTTATTGCATTGTCAATTGCATCTTCATTATGCCCGTCAATGGTAGCTGCCTCAAAGCCAAAAGTCTCAAGTTTTGATTGTATTGAACCAAGCTCAATCACATCATGAGTACTTCCCATTGCCTGGTAACCATTTTCATCAACAATCACCATAAAATTCTTTAGCTGATGATGGGCAGCAAAAAGAGCCCCCTCCCATATGGGCCCCTCGTTTATCTCACCATCACCGACCACAACATAAGTTTTTTGCTCTGAATTACGCAATTTTGCACCAAGTGCCAAACCTACGCCGACGGAAAAACCGTGTCCCAAAGAGCCAGAAGTCACCTCCAAGCCTGCGATTCGCGAATCAGAAAGCCCCTTTAGTTCAGTGCCGTCAGCAAAATATTGAGCGATGGCTTCGTCTTTTAACCAACCCAATTCAAGCATACATGCATACTGAGCCATCACACCATGCCCTTTGCTAAGAACAAAGTAATCACGCTCAAAAGCACGAGGGTCGTTGTTCGGATATCTTAAGTGATTTCTGTACAATACTGCTAGAATCTCAATTATTGAGAAAGCACAGCCGATGTGAACAGTGGAGCCAGCATAGGCCATATTTAGCACGGTTTTTCGCAGGGCTTTTGTATCGAATGCTTTTACCTGTGAACTCATGGGGTACACCATTCAAAAGTTAACGCCTAGAAATTCTTCGATCTTACTTACTGAATATTCCAGCATTTCCTCCGTCAAAGCCGGTTGCACTCCTATCCAAAACGTGTTGTTCATAACAATATCTGTATTAACCAGCGTGCCACTCACCTTAAAGTTACGACCAATCATATAAGGTTGGCGCGTCAGGTTACCTGCAAACAAAAGGCGAGTACCGATCTTGTTTTGGTCCAAATACCGGTTCAAATCCAAACGACTGAACTGGGGATTTTCTTTCAGCGTAATCGGAAAACCAAACCACGACGGCTCACTATTTTCAGTCGCCCTAGGTAGAAGCAAAAACTCCTCACAATTGGCTAATCGTTCTTTGAGGAATGCAAAGTTGTCCTTGCGACGCTGAATAAAGTCAGCTGCCTTTTCAAGTTGAGCCAAGCCGCATGCCGCTTGCATATCAGTAATTTTAAGATTGTAGCCAAGATGGCTGTATGTGTATTTATGGTCGTAACCTTCAGGCAGTTCACCTAGCTTCTGACAGAAACGTCTCCCACAAGTGTTATCCTTGCCAGGCGGGCAGAAGCAATCGCGCCCCCAGTCACGGAAACTTTCAGCGATCTGCATTAGTTCTGTATTGTTACTGAACACAGCGCCCCCCTCGCCCATGGTGATATGGTGTGCAGGATAAAAACTCAGGCTACTGATATCACCAAAGGTTCCGACGAGTTGCCCATTGTATGTTGAGCCCAGCGCATCACAGCAGTCTTCGACCAGCCAGAGATTATGTTTTTTACAGATTTTATTGATGACTTCCAGGTTATATGGGTTGCCCAGAGTATGTGCCAACATGATTGCCTTGGTTTTAGGTCCGATAGCTGCTTCGACCTTTGTCTCATCAATATTGTAAGTTCCAAGTTCAATATCGACGAAGACTGGCACAGCACCAAATTGCAAAATGGGATTGACAGTTGTAGGAAACCCTGCCGCGACACCAATTACCTCATCGCCAGGTTTGATAGCGCGTTCGCCAAGTTTGGGTGAGGTAAGTGTCAAAAATGCGACCAAGTTCGCAGAGGAACCTGAATTGACAGTGATGAGACGTTTGACCCCAAGAAAAGACGCCAAGCGTTTTTCGAATTCATCGTTAAACCTCCCCGTGGTCAACCAACCATCAAGTGACGCTTCGACCATAAGCTTGAGTTCCGCTGCATCCAGGATTTTACCTGATGGGGGTACTGTGGATTCACCAGGAGAAAATGACTTAGGTTGGAGTGCAATTGCGGCGTACTCATCAACCAGTTTTGCGATTTGCTCACGGATAGCTTGTGTTTTTGCTTTAGGCATAGTTTGAGTTCACTTTTCAGTCAATTTTTGATACGCGTGAATCTGTGCGAGAGTCAGTTTTTGTAGATCGTGCCCAGCCTGACGCTGCTTTGACCAGTCGATGATGAGGTTTAATGCGTCATCAAGACGAAGAGTTGGATGCCAATCCAGTCGTGTGCGAGCCTTCGAGATATCGAGTTTCAGGTACGTAGCTTCATGCGGATGATCACCAGCATCAATTTTCCATTGCGCCCCATCCCCCCATATCTCAGCCATGCGCTCGACGATCCAGGCAACAGGCTTCGCGTCTTCATCTTCTGGGCCGAAGTTCCAGGCCTCGGCAAACTGTGGCCCAGAATTGTAAAGACGCTCAGCTAACGTTAGATAACCACGCAAGGGTTCCAAAACATGCTGCCAGGGACGGATTGCATGTGGATTCCTGATGTTAACTACTTCACCTTGTTCGAAAGCAGCCAATATGTCCGGAATTAAACGGTCTTTCGCCCAATCCCCACCACCAATAACATTACCAGCACGGACGGTTGCCAAACTTACACCATGCTGTTCGTAGGAATTTCCGTTAAAGAACGATGAGCGATAAGCTGAGCTGACCAGCTCTGCACAACCCTTGCTGTTGCTGTATGGATCATACCCTCCCATAGGTTCATGCTCACGATAGCCCCATACCCATTCACGATTTTCGTAGCATTTGTCTGTTGTTATATTCACTACAGCTTTAACACTTGTAGTATTTCGCACCGCCTCCAGCAGATGAACAGTACCCATAACATTTGTGGAGTACGTTTCAACTGGATTCTGGTATGAGTAACGCACTAGGGGCTGAGCGGCCATATGAATGACAATTTCAGGTCTAGCAGCCTGTATAGCTTGTTGCAGCACACGAAGATCACGGATATCACCAATATGCGATTGCATTCCTTCAGCAACATTGGCTAGGTCGTACAGGTTGGGTTGTGAAGGCGGCCGCAATGAAAAACCGGTCAGATTCGCACCGAGGCTTTGCAACCAAAGTGACAACCAGCTTCCCTTGAAACCAGTATGACCGGTAAGAAAAACGCGCTTGTCACGCCAGAAGTCGGAATTCATTGCCAAACCTTCCAAGGTGCTTTACCGCTCACCCAAAGTTCTTCAAGGTAATTCTTGTCGCGCAAAGTATCCATGGGCTGCCAGAAACCATGATGTTGATAGGCCACGAGTTGACCTTTTTCAGCTAACTGCTCCAAAGGCTCCCTTTCCCAGACAGTCTGATCACCTGCTATTAAGTCAACAACCTTAGGTGATAGAACAAAAAATCCTCCGTTGATCATACCGCCGTCGCCCTTCGGCTTCTCCTTAAAAGAAGT
>JBFFNE010000034.1:0-26887 GCA_041563315.1 Thiohalomonadaceae bacterium | reverse complement strand
GCCGATTTTAACGGTACGGCAAGCTTTGCCTATACCGCTAGCGATGGAGTGATGACGAGCAATATTGCCAACGTGAGTGTGGCGGTTACGCCGGTGAACGATCTGCCGGTAACGGTGGCTGACAGCTATGGTGGAAACGCCAGCATCACTCTCAATGTCGCACCACCCGGAGTGCTTGGCAATGATACCGATGTGGATGGCGATACCCTCAGGGCATTTATCGATAGTGGAACCACCAACGGTACTGTCACTCTCTGGAAAGGCGGGGCCTTCCGTTATGTACCGAATCCTGGCTTCAGCGGTGTGGACAGTTTCACCTACCACAGCTTTGATGGGACTGCCAATGGCAATACAGTTCAAGTCACCTTGAATATTGCGCCACCGGCAAACAAGCCTCCGCTCGCGGTGGATGACAGCTTTGCAACGCCCGTCGATAGCTTCATTAAACTTAACGTCATGGCCAATGACTCGGATCCGGACGGCTCTTTGGATTGGAGTTCGCTCACGATTGTCGGTGGTCCTACCAACCCGCTGAACACCGCCACGGTGAATGCCAAGGGCAATGCGATCTTCTTTAGCCCGAGTGGTGGTTTCACTGGAGTCGAGACGTTGACCTACACGATCCGTGACAACCAGGGGGCACTTTCCAATGTCGCCACGGTTACCGTAACGGTCGGTCCTTAACATGGCACCGGGTGTGAGCTCTGCCGGCAAACGGCAGGGCCCGTGTCAGGTGAGCGAGGAACAATCTATGAAGCTTTTTCTGAAATACCGTCGATCCAGCCTCTCTGCAACTGTGTTGTTAGCCTGCGGTTTGGCGATGTCCGGCTGCATGAATAGCAGTAGCGTACAAGTGGAACAGGCGCCCGCATCAGGTGATGGCAGCAGTATGCACAACCCAAAGCATGTAGGCTCCCTGCGAGAAAAATGGGGGGTCGAGGTGCTTGGGATTCAGGCCTCCGCCACGGGTTATATCCTGGATTTTCGCTATCGGGTGGTGGATGCGGATAAGGCCGCACCGCTGCTTGACCGTCGCATCAAACCCTACATTGTAGTGGAAAAGGATGATGCACGATTGGAGGTGCCGGTGACCAATAAACTGGGTGCGCTACGTCAGACGACGAAGCATGTGAAACCGAATCGCAACTACTTCGTGCTTTTTAGTAATCCAGCGCGTCACGTCAAGCCAGGCGACAAGGTAACCGTTGTTATCGGCGACTTTGTGGCGGAGAACCTGAGTGTTTTGTAAACAATTTTACCCCGAGGAATACAGTATGAACGAAAAATCATGACCTACGAGATTCAAAATAGAGAGGGTGATATTGCTGAGGATGGTGCGCTTGAGAATTTGGGTAAAGTCGTACTTGGGAGGCTGGCGTAAGGGGCTGGATATTTCGCACGCATGTTTTTCTCTACGTAGCTTATCCGACGCCACCCCCGTCCTTTTTTTGTACTCCGAGTGTTGAATACGGGGGGAGCACGATGGCTCGTATACTGTTGATGTTGGCATTGCTGTTTGCGACGGTGTCAGTCAATGCTGCACCGGCAAAGATCGCCCCGGGGCTGGAGAAGTCCCTGCAAACGCTGGGACCAGACAATGAGGTTGCTCTCATTGTTCGCTTCGCCGAGAAAGTGGACCTGCGTGCTTTTAATCGTGCCATGCCTGCAGAAAGAAGGGCGCAGATCATTCGCGCTTTGCAGCAGAACGCCGCCCGGTCTGAAAAGCCGCTGAGGAATATTCTAAAAGGGAAGTCTGCACGTCGAGTAAAGTCGCTGTGGCTGATTAATGGGCTCGCAGTAACAGTACCGTCACGGGTGGTTCAGGAGTTGCTTGAGCAGCCGGGGGTGGAGAGTATTTCACTGGATGCCACCCTCTTGATTCCAATCGCCCAAGGGGGCAGTGCTGCACCACCTGAGTGGAACCTTTCCATGCTTGGTGCTCCGCAGTTGTGGCAACAGGGCATCACCGGTGAGGGGATAGTGGTGGCCACGATGGATACCGGGGTTGATGCGCAGCACCCGGACATCGGACCAAAGTGGCGCGGTGGCAGCAACAGTTGGTTTGATCCCAGTGGAGAGTATGCCTCACCTTACGATACCAACGGTCATGGTACGCAGACCATGGGTCTAATCGTAGGCGGCGACAGCGGTGGCAGTGCCATCGGGGTTGCTCCGGGGGCGCAGTGGATCGCCGCCAGAATATTCGACAACAGCGGCACAAGCACTTACAGCAACATCCATCTTGCATTTCAATGGCTACTCGACCCTGATGGAAATCCCGATGTAGATGATGCGCCGGATGTAGTGAGCAATGCCTGGGGTTTGAGCGATGCCGTTGGTGCCTGTGCGCTGGAATTTCAGGCCGATATTGACGTTCTTCGTGCAGCAGGGATTGCGGTTGCCATCTCCGCAGGAAACGCCGGGCCGGCCACCGCTACCAGCCTAAGTCCCGCCAATTACGCGCAGGTACTCTCAGTTGGCGCTGTCGATGAATTTAGCCAGGTGGCCAATTTCAGTAGTCGCGGCGCATCCGCCTGTGACGGTACGATATTCCCGGCAATCACCGCACCGGGGGTCAATGTTCGTACGACTGACCTGACTTTCGGCGGATTGATCCCCAACGCTTATATCAATGTTAGTGGAACTTCGTTTGCCGTTGCGCAGGTCGCCGGCGGCATGGCCCTGCTAAAAAGTGCCGTGAGGCAAGCGAGTGCTTCAGAGATCGAATCGATACTCTCCAGCAGCAGCGTTGATATCGATGCTATAGGTCCCGACAACAACACGGGGTATGGTCTCGTCGATCTGGTTGCAGCTCATGCTGATTTACAGCAGCTGACACAGCCGGGCAGTGTACAGTTCAGCGCCGAGAACTACCGTGTGCTGGAAAATGGCGTTCAGGTTGACATTACCGTCACTCGTGCAGGTGGTAGTTACGGTGCAGTGAGTGTCGGGTATTATTTGGCTGGTGGAACGGCACTTTCGGGTCTCGATTACACCGATGTGACAGGCACGCTGAATTTTGTGGACGGAGAGGTAAGTCGGACTTTTAGCATCAGCATTCTTGATGATGCACTGCTCGAAGGAGACGAAACCCTCAGCCTGTATCTTGGGGTGGTAGGCGGCGGAGCAACGCTGGGCTGGCCGGATACGGCGGTGTTGACCATTATTGACGATGAGTCTCTGCCGCCGGCTGATGCCGATACCGACGGTTATTACGCCGATATCGACTGTAATGACAACGACCCCACTATCCATCCCGGTGCAAGTGAGATTAAACATGACGGCATCGATCAGAATTGTAACGGCTATGACCTGACGATTGACATTGTTCGTGCCGAGTACAAGCCGTGGGGTGACAAACTGATCGTGGAGGCCATCAGTGACCTCGCCGGCGCGGCGCAGCTCCAGCTTGATGGTCATGGTCCGATGTATTGGAGCGGCTCACGCGGAACCTGGCTACTCACCGTAAAAGGCGTAGGAGGCAACCCCGGTACTGTGGGTGTGAGTGGCATCGAAGGTTCGACAGTTATGGGCAGCTGCAAGGACTCCGGTCCAGGTATCTATCCCGGTGCGCCTGAAATCAAGCACGACGGTATCGATCAGGACTGCAATGGTTACGATCTGACCATCGATATCATCACCGCCAGGTACAAGCCCTGGGGCGACAAACTGATCGCAGAGGCCACCAGCGCATTGGGTCATAAGGCACAGCTTCAGCTCGACAACCACGGTCCGATGTACTGGAACGCTTCACGCGGCACCTGGTTGCTGACGGTAAGCCCGGTTGGGGGTAAGCCTGGAACAATCACAGTAAGCGGTATCGAAGGCAGCGAACAGGCGTCGGTGGAATAAAATAATCTCATCGCAGAGACGCTAAGGGCGCAAAGGAAAAAAACAAAATACACCAGAAGCCATCTCAAAGTTAGCGAGTGCTGTAGGCCGGAAGCGTCAGTGCATCCAGCATGATGCCGTCATCTCCTCGGCATGCACACAAATTTCCCCGAGCAGCGTGAATTATTTCATCTAAAGTCACTCCTCGCCACCTTATGCGAGTGCCGATAGTCTTGGTCGCCCATCCGGGGCCCCTAGCCTCATCACCACAGCGCCGCTTGCCGGAAGCGCTCTGGCCCATGCAACTCTGGCTACCTGGCACTTCTTTTTTGCGGTAAGCGCATTGCCGAAGGTGACGCTTCGCGTCGCGACAATGGCCCACGGGACGCAGCGCGTCCCATGAAGCATTCCCATGCAGAACGTGGGAACGACTATTAATCACCCCGCCCACCCCGTGGAAGCGGCCGTCCCGGTCGCGATTAACCTAACGAGCCGAGTGGTTACCATCTAACACCTGAGGGACTCGTTGTTGGACGAAATCCCTTTCCCTTCAGGAGGGGGCAAATCAACAGTAAATCGTCCGACCCTCTCATAATTCATTTCATCCCCCCTTACGCGCCTTGCGCCCATTGCGGTGAAATGTTTTTCCCCCGTGGGTGCGTGATATGCCACACCTGCCGCGTTATATCCCCTTAATCTCCCCATGGGTTTCAGTATCTTCTAATAAAAACAAATCCTTATGAATGGCACACAACCTGCAAACAGCAAGGTCAGTAAAGACTTATGAATAGTAGTGCTGATTGCTCGATTATTGGGAGGTTTGTGTGAAATGAGATTTTACTTCGCATGGTGATTTTCGTGCTGCCATCCTCTTGGCGGTATTTCCGTTCTGGCACCTGAAACGGCTGCCATGGCAGATGATTTGGGGCTCATTCGTGTCGAGTCGACCACCATCGACGATCGCTTCGATAACGAGCGTCGTGATGAGCCGTTCAATATCCGTTATTCAGGGGAAGCAAGCCGATGCGGCCCATGCCGAGAATATCCGGCAGTTGCTGCAGTCCATTCGGGTGTGACCACCGAACTGCATAGCGGAGATTCATTGAAGATCCATCCTGTGGTGTCGAGAATCAGGTCTACATGGGGGAGAAGCCCGGCGTGGCCCTGCTCGGTACTGTAGCCGCTATGCCGCCACCAGCTGGTTCAAGGGCGGTCCGGTTGGGAGTGCTACAGTAATATTTGGATTGTTGATGCTGCGCCGTGCAGGCAAAGGCAAATAGTGTGGCAACATGCCGCCTGTAGAGCAGACGGTGGCACTGCCCTGTAAGCAGAATGCGCACAAAATGATGCCCGTGAGTATGTTCGGGATGGGCATGGGCATGGCGCTCAATCCCTGCATACCGCCTCGGCACTGACCGTAGCGGCTGCAGCGGCCGACCCGTGGTATGGAGCCCAGCTTGGGCTGGCTTTCGGTCTGGGCGCGGTGGTGATACCTGCCCTGATCTTTGCTACGGTAGTGGCCCATTTCGGCAGGGAGTTTCGCCACGCACTGTCGCAGTGGCGCGGCAAGCTCGAGTCCGGGGGACTGTTGGTACTATTAGGTTCGGTAACCGCGTTGGGGTGGATTCAACCATGATGTTGACGGATATTTTTGATAAAGGCGGTATCATCGTTTGGGTGCTGCTTGGTTATTCGATTCTCGCCCTGGCGATTGTTATCGAACGACTGTTGCAGTTTCTACTAATGGGCAAGCTGCCAATGAATTTCGAGCGCCAGATTGTCGGTGTCTTACCCAAGGGGGAGTTGGGATCATTGTTGGAGCGACTACACGGGCCGGAAGTGACAATCATGCAAGGGATGCTCGATGCGGCCAGTGCTGGTATTCGAGATCTGGGCCGGGTGGCCAGTCGCATCGGCTCGGCGGAGTTGCAACGGATGGAGCGGGGGTTTCGTACCCTAGGTTTCCTTGGTAATACGGCACCGCCGCTTGGATTACTCGGTACGATTATCGGTATGATCAAGGCCTTTATGGTGATTGAACAGGCCGGTGGCCGAGTCGATGCCCAGGCCCTGGCCGGTGGCATCTGGGAGGCGATGCTGACTACTGGCGTTGGGCTGGCGGTGGCGCTGCCGGTATTGCTGTTGTTGCACATGCTTGAGGGTATGGCGGATCGTCGTGCACAGAAGATGCGTAGCTGCGCCTCGTTGTTATTGGAACAATTGCCCCACTGTTCCGGTGGTGAGGAGAGTGAGGCCGCTCACCACCGTGAGGGGGTGGTGCATGCAGTTTGAGGGGCGCCGGCGCAGCAGCAAGATGCCTAACCTGACCCCTCTTATCGACATTGTCTTCCTGCTGCTGGTGTTCTTTATGCTGACCTCGCATTTTGTGCAGCAGCAGGCACTCAACATCGATCTTCCTGTGGCCGATAGCGGCGAGGTGTTGGTCGAGGATAATCAGCTGGAGGTTGTGCTCAATGCAGAAGGCAATTTCCTCATCAATGAGCACTTCGTCGCATCGGAGAATTTGGAGGCTGTCCTTACCGAGCAGCTGAATGAGCGCACTGATCGCCTGGTGCGGGTGCGCGGCGATAGGGGTGCCCCGTTGGGACTGGCGGTAACGCTACTGGATGCGGCACGTAAGGCCGGAGCCAGCGGTGTAGATATTGTGACCGAGCAACGATGAATCGACGCGATGGGCTGCTCTGGGGTGGGGCTGTGGTGTTGTCGCTTCTGGTGCACAGCCTGCTGTTTTTCAATATCGGCTCGTTGGCTGGTAATCAGGAGCAGCAAACGCAGGAGCGCCATACGACCCGGGTGAGTTTCCGTTCGGCAACCTCACCACCGACCACGCCTCAGGCACTACCGATGGCTGTGCCACCAGAGCAGCCGGAACCGGAGGTGACCAAGGCTCCCGAGCCTCCGCCCCAGCCGAATTCTGCCAAGGAGGAGGTGCGTACCGAGCGGGCACGGGAACTCATCCCCCAACCGTTGTCCGAGCCGAGGCTACCCCCGGTAGTGCCCACCAGTATGGCGGCAGACAAGGTGCCTGTGAGTAGCGAGGCAGTCAGTGGCACCGTGGTGAACCCGGGCCTTATCGAAAAGGCAAAGCAGGAGTATCTTCGCCGTCTGATGGCACATATCGAGAAATACAAGCATTATCCTCGGGCGGCACAACGCCGTAATATCGAGGGGGACGTGCTTGTCTCCTTTACCCTGCAAGACGGGGGGCAGGTGACGGGCCTGCATGTGGAAGGAGTACAGAGGGTCTTGAGCGGCGCTGCGCGGCGTGCGGTGGAGGAGGCTATGCCTCTACCTGAACCGCCGTCGGCACTTGGGCTACCTTGGCCGGTGGCTTTCACCATGCGCTTTAGTCTTTATTGAGTTTGCTGTTTAATGTTTGTTTTGTATGATGTTTTATCTACCAGGAGGAAGTACGCAGATGAAATTCGTCAAGCGGTTGATGGCAGTGTTGGCCATGGTTTTGTGGGCCACCATGGCCCAGGCAGGGGGCCAGGTGATGGCTGACAATGCCTGGATACGCGAGGCACCACCGGGAGCCGCCGCTATGGCCGGTTATATGACCCTGATGAATCAGGGCGACAAACCGGCCATTCTGGTTGGGGCAAGCAGCCCGGCTTTTGCCAAGGTAATGTTGCACCGTACTGTAATGGAGGAGGGTATGGCGAAGATGGTGCACCAGAAGCAGATTGAAATTCCGGCCCACGGCATGGTTACTTTTGAGCCGAATGATTATCATCTGATGCTGATGAAGCCCAAACAGCAGCTCAAGGCCGGAGATAAGGTGGAGATCACCCTGGAATTCAAGAATGGTGAGACCATGGTGGTAACTCACGTGGTCCGCGGAGGCATGGAGGGAATGAATCACACTGGTATGGACCGCAGTGCGATGGACCATGGCAGCATGCATCACTGATGTCATTCTGTCTGAATGGATAAAAAGGGCGTCCGCAAGGCGCCTTTTTTTTCATACCCGGACAAACACCATTTCAGGCTAAGGCATACTTCTTGATGCGGTAGAGCAAGGTATCACGAGAGAGTCCAAGCATCCGCGCCGCGCGGCTGCGATTGCCTCGGGTTCGCTCCAGCGCCTGGCGGATCATCTCCTGTTCCAGCTCATCCAGACTGATGCCGCTGTCGGGCAGGGTGAATGGTCCATTGCTCTTCAGGTGATGCTGGCGGTTGATCTCCTGCGGCAGGTTTTCCACCTCCACAGTGCGTCCGCTGAGCAGTACCACCATACGCTCGCAGAAATTGCGTAATTCACGGATATTACCCGGCCAGGCGTAGCTCTCCAGTCGTGTGAGCGCCTTGTTGCTGTAACGAGGGGCATCCAGTTCGTACTGGGCGGCGAGCTGAGAGGTGAAGGACTTAAGCAACAGTGCAATATCACCGTGACGCTGGCGCAGCGGTGGGAGTTCCAGCGGAACAACATTCAGTCGGTAGTATAGGTCTTCGCGGAACAGGCCCTCACGGACTCGGCTGTAGAGATCACGGTTGGTCGCGGCAATGATGCGCACGTCAACCTTGCGAGGGGTGTTTTCGCCGACCGCCTGGCATTCGCCAGACTCAAGAAAACGCAGCAGCTTGGCCTGGATGGCGAGTGGCAACTCGCCGATTTCATCGAGAAATACCGTACCACCTTCGGCAGAGCGGAGTCGGCCAGACTGGTTCTCTATTGCCCCTGTGAACGCCCCTTTGCGGTGGCCAAACAACTCAGACTCTACCAGTTGCTCGGGCAAGGCTGCACAATTGATGGCGACAAAGGGGGCATTCTGGCGGGGGCTATAGCGGTGCAGGGCCTGCGCCAGCAATTCCTTGCCGGTGCCGCTTTCGCCCAGCACCAGTACGGTAACGTCTGTGTTGGCGATGATGTGCGAAGAGCGGATAACACTGTTAAATTCAGGGGAGTTGCCCAGTAATGTGTCGTCGAAATCGCTCATCGTCTACCACTCTCTGGCCTTGTTGGTTAGTTGGTGCTGCATAGCATAACCCGTTCTGTCAGCAGGGGTAAAGTTACGGTATAACCACCTTCGCGGCGGACGGGGAAAATAAATATCTGCTTGCCGGAGAATCCGGGATCTGCTTAAATTTCCTCTCTTATGGGGGCCGTTAGCTCAGTTGGTAGAGCAGTTGACTCTTAATCAATTGGTCGTAGGTTCGAATCCTACACGGCCCACCAAAGGTTTCCGCCGTTGATACTCTGGAGTCGGTATTCGGGACCTCGAGTCCGGATTTTCGGGGGGTGTCTTCCTACCTCGGGTATAAGGTATAATCTCTGCTTTGATACTGGATTGGGCAGAAACGGCCGGGTTGGCGGTTAAACCGGAGACCTGTAAGGCCCCCGCAGGGTGGGGACTCTTCTCTGCCTTCGCTTTCTTGCTGTGGATTGCTGCATCAAAAATTTGCCGTCCTGGTGGAATTGGTAGACACGCCAGATTTAGGTTCTGGTGGGGCAACCTGTCCGAGTTCGAGTCTCGGGGACGGCACCAAATTTCCCAGAATCGCGCCATTTTCCGGTGATTATGCATGGTCGCCGGGAGTGGTGCGGTTTTAACTATTATTTTTTCTGATTGATTGTTGAGGAGTAAACATGCAGGTTTCAATTGAAGAGACCGGTGGCCTCGAGCGCCGTCTGAACGTAGCGGTACCACAAGAGCGTGTTGAGAATGAGGTGCAGAGCCGTCTGCAGCGTCTTTCACGTACCGCCAAGGTCAAAGGTTTCCGTCCCGGCAAAGTGCCCATGAAGGTGGTTGCTCAGCAATATGGCAAGCAGGTGCGTGATGAGGTGGTTGGTGAGGTGATCCAGGCCACCTACTTCGAGGCGGTCAACCAGGAGAAGCTGCAGCCTGCGGGTATGCCGACCATCGAGCCCAAGGTGATGGAGCAGGGTAAGGATCTCGAGTACACCGCCACCTTTGAGGTGATGCCTCAAGTGGAATTGGCCGAGGTCGCTGGCACCAAGCTTGAGAAAACCGTTGCCGATGTCAGTGATGCCGATCTGGAAAAGATGATGGAGAATCTGCGTCAGCAACAAGCCGGCTGGAAGGAGGTCAAGCGCAAGGCAAAGAAGGGCGACCGCTTGAATATTGATTTTACCGGCACTATTGAAGGAGAAGAGTTTTCCGGAAACAGTGGCCAGAATGTGCCGATTACCCTCGGTTCAGGCCGCATGATTGACGGTTTCGAAAAGGGACTGACCGGCGCCAAGGCGGGCGAGGAGCTGACCTTGGAACTGCAGTTTCCTGAGGACTATGCGCATAAGGATGTGGCCGGGAAGCCGGTTCAGTTTCAGATTAAGGTGAACAAGGTTGAGGCACCGGAGTTGCCGGAAATTGACGAGGAGTTTGCCAAGGGCTTCGGTATCGGCGACGGCAGTCTCGAATCCCTGCATCAGGAAGTGCGCCGTAACATGGAGCGTGAGATGAAGCAGGCGCTTACTGCCCGCAATAAGCAGGTGGCGATGGACAAGCTAATGGAACTGAACAAGGTTGAGGTTCCTGCCGCTCTGATTGACCAGGAGGCTGAAAGCCTCAAGCGACAGATGGCGCAGCAGATGCACACTCCGCAAGGCAAGGCGGGTGTCGATCTGGATGCTGAGATGTTCAAGGAGCAGGCTGAGCGCCGCGTCACACTGGGGTTAGTGCTCGCCGAGCTGATCAAGTCCAAGGACATCAAGGTCAGCGAAGAGCAAGTGCGCGCCAAGGTCGAGGAGATCGCTTCCACTTACGAGAAACCTGACGAGGTGGTCAAGTGGTACTACGCTGATAAGAAGCGTCTCTCCGAGATTGAAAGCCTGGCACTGGAAGATGCTGTAGTTGACTGGGTCTTTGCTCAGGGTACAGTGAGTGAAAAGAAGAGTAGCTTCGACGAAGTAATGGGTCGGGCTTAAGCTAGACTATATTTTAAGGAATACGAGACGATGACCGACAACAGCATGATGAACGGTGCACAACACGTACAGAACCTGGGACTGGTGCCCATGGTCGTCGAACAGACCTCCCGCGGCGAGCGTGCCTACGATATCTATTCACGCCTGCTCAAGGAGCGTGTGATCTTCGCCGTTGGTCCGGTCGAAGACCACATGGCCAATCTGATTGTCGCCCAGCTGTTGTTCCTGGAATCGGAGAATCCGGATAAGGATATCCACCTCTATATCAACTCTCCCGGTGGCTCGGTGAGTGCAGGGCTGGCGATTTACGACACCATGCAGTTCATCAAGCCCCAGGTCAGCACCATGTGTATCGGTATGGCTGCCAGCATGGGCGCTGTACTGCTGGCCGGCGGTGCAGCGGGCAAGCGCTATTGCCTGCCCCATGGCCGGGTCATGATTCACCAGCCGCTGGGTGGCTATCAGGGTCAGGCCACTGATATAGAAATTCATGCTCGTGAGATCCTGAAGGTACGAGACCAGCTTAACCGCATTCTCTCCGATCACTCCGGGCAATCACTTGAACGTATTCAGGGGGATACCGAGCGTGATAACTTCATGAACGGTCAGGAAGCGGCGGAATATGGCCTGATTGATAAGGTCCTCGACAGACGTGTAAAGGAAGGCGAATAATTGCGACCTGATACGCCAAGTGGCGTATTCGGGGTTGAAAATTTTCGCCGGACTCTGCATGTTGTAACTTATGTATAAGCCAGACGGGAAAGGGTCATGAGCGATAACACGACCAACAAGGGCGACGATAACGGCAAGTTGCTGTACTGCTCCTTCTGTGGAAAGAGCCAGCATGAAGTGCGCAAGCTGATTGCCGGGCCCTCTGTATTCATCTGTGACGAGTGTGTCGAGCTGTGTAACGACATCATTCGCGAAGAGATACAGGAGGAAACCGTCGGCAACGGCCACAGCAAGTTGCCCACGCCGCACGAAATTAACGCCATTCTTGATGAGTACGTCATCGGGCAGAAAAGGGCCAAAAAGGTGCTTTCTGTAGCGGTCTATAACCACTACAAGCGCCTGGATGTCGGACAGAAAAAGGATGAGATTGAACTGGCCAAGAGCAACATTCTTCTGGTTGGTCCTACCGGCAGCGGCAAGACTCTGCTGGCCGAAACACTTGCGCGATTGCTGAATGTACCGTTCACCATTGCCGATGCCACCACCCTGACCGAAGCCGGTTACGTGGGGGAGGATGTGGAGAATATCATCCAGAAGCTGCTGCAGAAGTGTGACTACGATGTGGAGAAGGCACAGACTGGTATCGTCTACATCGACGAAATCGATAAGATCTCACGTAAATCCGATAATCCCTCCATCACCCGCGATGTCTCGGGCGAAGGGGTACAGCAGGCGCTACTCAAGCTGATCGAGGGCACCGTGGCCTCGGTGCCGCCCCAAGGTGGGCGCAAGCATCCACAGCAGGAATTCCTGCAGGTCAACACCGGCAATATCTTGTTTATCTGTGGTGGTGCCTTTGCCGGTCTGGAGCGAGTGATCCGCAACCGTTCCGAGAAGGGCGGTATCGGCTTCTCCGCAGAGGTCAAGAGTAAGGATGAGGGCAGGAGCGTCAGTGAAGTGCTGTTCAGCGTCGAGCCGGAAGATCTCGTCCAGTATGGGCTGATTCCGGAGTTTGTCGGCAGACTGCCGGTACATGCGACTCTGGAAGAACTGGATGAAGAGGCCCTGATCTGCATTCTGACCGAGCCGAAAAATGCGCTGGTTAAACAGTACAGTAAACTGTTCGAGATGGAAGATGTTGAGCTAGAGTTTCGTGATGAGGCGCTGCGAGCTATCGCCCTTAAGGCCATGGAGCGTAAAACCGGTGCCCGTGGCCTGCGCTCCATCCTCGAAACCACATTGTTGGATATCATGTATGACCTCCCTTCAATGGAAGGTGTTAGCAAGGTGGTAATCGATGAGGGGGTCATTAAAGGGGAATCCGAACCGTTGCTGATATACGGGAATACCGAGCAATCTGTCGCCGCAGGTGACTGATTCTCAACAATAAAAGGCGTGGCAAGCTTGTCGCGCCTCTTTTATGATTCATCGCTCTTTTATCTTGATTGGCCTGCCTGCCTTCCGCATACTAAAATCATAGTAAGTTGCTTAGTTATTCCCGCAGTCGGGGACTATCTCGCGGCGCAAGAATGCCGTGCAGACGTGAGAGGAATATATCAATGGAATCACAGGACAAAATTTCAGAAGTGACTGAACCGTTGCGTCAGCTCCCGGTGCTGCCGCTGCGAGACGTGGTGGTCTATCCCCACATGGTGATTCCGCTGTTTGTCGGTCGCGACAAGTCGATCGAAGCGCTGGAAGCCGCCATGGCAGCCGACAAGGAGATTCTGCTGGTGGCACAAAAAACCGCCTCCGAAGATGATCCCAGCGAAGAGGACATTTATCGCATCGGCACTCTGTCGACCATCCTGCAGCTGCTAAAGTTGCCCGATGGAACCGTCAAGGTGCTGGTTGAAGGGGGAAAGCGCGCAAAGATCATCAGTTTTATCGATGATGAGAGTTACTTTACTGCTCAGATTAATTTGTTGGAAGGTGAGCCGCTGGAGGAGCGCGAGTCTGAGGTGCTGTCCCGCTCTGTGCTGAACCAGTTCGACCAGTACGTAAAACTGAACAAGAAGGTCCCGCCTGAAGTCCTGACCTCTCTCTCCGGCATCGAAGATCCGCACCGTCTGGTCGATACCATCGCCGCACACATGTCATTGAAGATCGAAGAGAAGCAGGAGATCCTTGAGATTACCAACTTGCGCGACCGCTTCGAACACCTGCTGGCGCTGATGGAGTCCGAGCTTGACCTGCTGCAGGTGGAGAAGCGTATCCGCAGCCGTGTGAAGCGCCAGATGGAGAAGAGTCAGCGCGAGTACTACCTTAATGAGCAGATGAAGGCGATTCAGAAGGAGCTGGGTGAGCTGGAAGAGGCTCCGAACGAACTTGAGGAGCTGGAACAGAAGATCGAAAAAGCGGGTATGTCGAAAGAGGCAAAGAAAAAGGCCTCTGCTGAAATGAACAAGCTGAAGATGATGTCGCCCATGTCGGCCGAGGCCACCGTGGTGCGCAACTACATCGACTGGCTGGTGCAGGTGCCATGGAAGAAAAAATCCAAGGTTCGTCATGACCTGGCACTAGCCGAGCAGGTGCTGGAAGAGGACCACTATGGCCTGGAGAAGGTCAAGGAGCGTATCCTCGAGTACCTGGCGGTGCAACAGCGGGTGAAGAAACTCAAGGGCCCGATCCTTTGTCTGGTAGGCCCACCGGGTGTGGGTAAGACCTCTTTGGGCCAATCCATCGCCCGTGCCACCAACCGAAAATTCATCCGCATGGCCTTGGGTGGCGTGCGTGACGAGGCCGAGATCCGTGGCCACCGCCGTACCTATATCGGTTCCATGCCGGGCAAGATTGTCCAGAATCTGGCCAAGGTAGAAACACGTAATCCGCTGTTTCTGCTCGATGAAATAGATAAGATGGCAGCGGACTTCCGCGGCGATCCGGCCTCAGCGTTGCTTGAAGTGCTGGATCCGGAACAGAATCACACCTTCAGCGATCACTATTTGGAGGTGGACTATGATTTGTCCGATGTGATGTTCATCGCCACCTCCAACTCGATGAATATTCCCGGTCCGTTGCTTGATCGAATGGAGGTGATCCGGCTTGCCGGTTACACTGAAGACGAGAAGCTGAATATCGCCCGCAAGTATCTGGTGCCCAAGGAGCAAAAAGCCAACGGCATCAGCAGCGATGAGCTGGATATCACCGATGACGCATTGCTGGGTCTCATCCGCTACTATACCCGCGAAGCGGGGGTACGGAGTCTGCAGCGTGAGATTGCCAAGATTTGCCGTAAGGTGGTCAAGCAGCTGGTGCTCAAGGGTGGGAGCAAAAAGATCACGGTCACAGAAGAGCAGCTCGAGGAGCTGCTTGGCGTGCGCCGTTTCCGCTACGGCTTGGCGGAAGAGAAGGATCAGGTCGGGCAGGTCACTGGCTTGGCGTGGACAGAGGTCGGTGGCGAGCTGCTCAGCATCGAAACTGCCGTGGTGCCGGGGAAGGGCAAGCATGTGATTACCGGCCAGCTTGGTGACGTGATGAAGGAGTCGATACAGGCGGCAATGAGTGTCGTGCGCAGCCGCGCCGCCTCACTTGGTATCAAACCTGACTTCTACGAAAATAAGGATATCCATATCCATGTTCCTGAAGGGGCTATCCCCAAGGATGGACCAAGCGCCGGTATCGGCATGTGTACCGCACTGGTTTCCGCACTGACGGGGATTCCGGTACGCGCCGATGTGGCCATGACAGGTGAAATCACACTGCGTGGCACCGTGTTGCCGATCGGCGGTCTGAAAGAAAAACTGCTGGCTGCACATCGAGGTGGGATCAAAACGGTGTTAATCCCGGATGAAAATCGTCGTAACCTGGAAGAGGTTCCGGATAACATCAAGCAGAACCTTGATATCCATCCAGTAAAATGGATCGATGAGGTACTCGATATCGCTCTTGTGCATAAACCGAAACCATTAACGGAAGAGGAGCTTCTTGAACTGCTCAATCAAAAAGAGGGTGATAAACCAAAGAATATTCACACTCACTGATATACTGATGAGCGTGTCGTGATTATAGTGGCGGGGCGTTTTTTTTCTGTCAGAATGCGCTGTGACACATTTTTTTGCATTTTCTGTGTGTAATCTGCGTGCTAAGGCGCATCATTGCTAGGTTTTTCACATATCTGTGCTTGACAGTGCAGAGAGCCAATTGGTATAAAATCGAGCAAGTTTTATGGGCCGCCTCATTGCAAAAAAGATGGCGGTGTTTTTTATCAGGAAGAGTCAAACGTTTTTTACATGTGGTAAAGACGAATAATCTAGGGGAGAAGTCTGTGAATAAATCTGAAATGATCGATGCAATCGCATCTGGTGCTGATATTTCCAAAGCTGCTGCTGGCCGTGCTCTGGACTCTATGATTGAAGCCGTAACTAACACTTTGAAGAGCGGCGACACCGTTAACCTTATCGGATTTGGAACCTTTATGGTTCGTGAGCGTGCGGCACGCACCGGTCGTAATCCGCGCACGGGTGAAACCATTAATATCGCTGCTGCTAAAAATCCCAGCTTTAAGGCTGGCAAAGCACTTAAGGATGCAGTAAACTAGCGCGCCTCAGACGTCGGGTGCTTAGCTCAGCTGGGAGAGCATCGCCCTTACAAGGCGAGGGTCGCAGGTTCGATCCCTGCAGCACCCACCAAATTAATAATAGTAGTTCTGGAGCGGTAGTTCAGTTGGTTAGAATACCGGCCTGTCACGCCGGGGGTCGCGGGTTCGAGTCCCGTCCGCTCCGCCATCTGAATAAAAAGGCGCATCCTTGATGCGCCTTTTTTTTTCTTTTGTTAACACCGGATAATTAACAACCTTGCGCGGTCATTGCATGTGACGAGGGGCGCGCACGTATCAAGACACTCGGTCTGAGTAATTATTCAGAGCCTGCCCACACAAGAAAGTAGCCCAAGTGGCTGAAAACCGTGGTGAGGTTCGGGAAGGTTATTTAGAATCAATCTTTTACTGGCCGCAGGAACGTTAGCCGTTATGCTTCAATATATTCGTGAACGTGCTCAGGGCGTTGTCGCCTGGATCATTGTCGGCGCCATCATTTTGACTTTTGCGCTGTTTGGTATCAATCAATACTTCAGTGGCGGTGGTGACACTAGTGTTGCCAAGGTCGATGGGGCAGAGATTTCTCAGGGGCAATTGCAATCTGCTACTCAACAGCAGCGCCAGCGCCTGGAACAGATGTTTGGCGGAAAACTTCCAGCAATGTTCTCCGATGATATGATTCGCTCACAGGTGCTGCAGCAACTTATTGAGCAAGAAGTGTTGGTACAGGCCGCACGCAGTAACGGCATGCGCATAGGTGATGCTGCCCTGGCTCAGACCATCCTCGAGATTGACGCCTTCCAAGAGGATGGGAAATTCTCCAATACCCGCTACCAGCAATTGCTGCGTGCACAGGGCATGCTCCCTGGCACCTTTGAGCAGCGGGTGCGCCGCGATTTGCTTGCCGCTCATTTTACTGGCGGCATTACTGATACCGCTTTCGTAACAGTTAACGAAGTAGATGAGTACATGCGCCTGCAACATCAGCAGCGGAGTATTGCCTATCTGACCGTGAACACAAGCAAATTCATGGATGATGTTACGGTGAGCGATGAGGAGGTTTTAATCTATTACGAACAGCACGCCCGGGAACATATGGAACCCGAGCGGGTTAAGGTAGATTACCTTGAACTGAATACTAAGGATATCGTTGACACCATCAAAGTGAGTGAGGCTGAAACACGCGAACGGTATGAAGCGCAGAAAATTAACTACACCACACCCGAGCAGCGCAAAGCTAGCCACATCCTGGTAAAGGTTCCCAGCAATAGTACGGATGAGGCAATCGCTAAGGCTAAGCAGAAGGCCGAAGCCCTTTTGGTGCGTATCCGCAAGGGGGAGGATTTTGCCTCGCTGGCCAAAACGGAGTCTGATGATCCCGGTTCAGCACTTCAGGGCGGTGATCTCGGGTTCTTTGGCAAAGGTGTGATGGATCCCGCCTTCGAAGAGGCCGCCTTTGCGTTGGAGAAAGGGGAGGTCAGTGAACTGGTTCGAAGCAGTTTCGGTTTCCACATTATCAAGGTAGAGGAGATCAGTGGCGGTACAGTTAAACCCTTTGATGAGGTCAAGAGTGGGATCATGGAAGAGATCCAGACGGAGCGTGCCCAGCAACAGTACTATGACATGGCGGAGCAACTCGCCAACCTGACATACGAACACCCAGAGAGTCTTGCCACCGCCGCCGAGCAGTTAGCGCTGCCAATAAAAACCAGCCCCTTCTTTACCCGTGACGGTGGCCCAGGAATTGCCGCCGAGCCCAAGGTGGTTACTGCGGCCTTTGGTGATGAGGTGCTGGCGCGTGGTAATAACAGCGAAACCATCGAGATGGGTGGAAATCATATGGTGGTACTGCACCTGAACGCTCACGAGCCAGAAGCACAGCGTCCTCTGGAGGAGGTAAGGGGGAGCATCGTTAGCACACTGAAGCGTGATAAGGCTCGGGCACAGGCGCTGGAACTGGCTATTGCCGTGGAGGAGCGTGTGCGCTCGGGCGAGAACCCCGCTGAATTGGCCAATGCTCTGGGGATCAAGTGGAATGACAAACAGGACATTACCCGTGATGTAACTGATATCGATCATACCATTGTCACCGAGGCATTTCGTATGGCCAAGCCTGAGGATGGTACGCAGGAAGTCAATCGGGTTGCCCTATCCTCAGGCGATCAGGCCGTAGTTATCCTCTACAGCATAGAGGATGGCAAACCGGCAGAGGCTAGCGACAAGGAACGGCAAGAGGCTGTCACCAAGCTGCAGCAGGCTGGTTCCAATGCCGGCCTTGCCAGTGTCGTGGCCACTATTCGCAGCGCTATGGATATCACCATCCGCAAGTAAAGAGAGGGGTTGATGATGGGGATCGGCAAGTTGAAACTTCACTGGCAGATCCTCATTGCCCTTGTTCTTGCTGTCTTTGCCGGCCTTGCCGCCGGTGAGGAGAGCGCACTTTTCGGCGTCACCTTCTACTCTCTCTTTGACTTCTTCGGTACGCTGTTTCTCAATGCACTGAAGATGCTTATTGTGCCGTTGATCGTCTCCTCGATCATTGTTGGTATAGCCGGTATCGGCTCTTCCGGTGCCCTTGGGCGGCTCGGTGGGAAAACACTCCTGTACTACGCAACGACTAGCCTGTTGGCCATTCTTGTGGGACTGGCAGTAGTCAACGTTATCGCTCCTGGAATTGATGAGGCGGGGCCGGTCAAGGATCGTATCGGCTTGAGTGATGATGCCAACTCCATCGAAGAAAAGGTGGCCGGCAAGGGAGCGACGGATGTGGTCCAGGTGTTCCTGCGCATGGTACCGACCAATGTCTTCGCTGCTGCTGCCGGTGGGCAAATGCTGGGACTGATCTTCTTCAGCCTGCTGTTTGGCTTTTTCATGACGCGTATTCAGGAAGACTACGCCGAGGCCCAGTACAACTTCTGGCAAGGCCTCTATGAGACGATGATGAAGCTTACCGATTGGGTCATGCTGTTCGCCCCCATCGGTGTCTTCGCTCTGGTCGCCAAGGTGGTCGCCTCTACCGGCTTCGATGCCTTCAAGCCTCTGGCCTGGTTCTTCCTCTCCGTCATGCTGGCGCTGGCGATCCACACACTGGTGACCATGCCGTTACTGTTACGCTTTGTCGCCGGGGTTAAGCCGATGCGCCACTACCGCGCAATGGTACCGGCGCTTCTTACCTCCTTTTCTACCGCTTCTTCTTCCGCCACGCTACCCATTACCATGGAATGTGTGGAGAAAAACGCGGGTGTTTCAAACCGCACCAGTAGCTTTGTGTTACCGCTCGGCGCAACGGTCAACATGGATGGAACCGCCCTCTATGAATGTGTCGCTGCGATGTTTATCGCACAGGCCTACGGCCTGGAACTGAGTTTCGCTACCCAATTCACTATCGTCACTGTCGCACTGCTCACCTCTATCGGCGTCGCCGGTATACCTGCCGCCAGTCTGGTCGCCATCGCCATAATTCTTGCTGCCATCGGCCTCCCTGCAGAAGGAATCGGCCTCATTCTCGCCGTTGACCGCATCCTCGACATGATGCGCACTTCGGTCAATGTCTTCTCCGACTCTTGCGGTGCGGTTGTCATAGCCAAGCTTAGTGGGGAACAGGGAATACTTGAAGAGTCGCGGCAAAGGTAGTAGCTCCCATTCATCGAAGGCTGATTGAATTTTGACATATCACCTTCGTTTACTGGGGTCCTGAAAAACATTTCGGTTATAACGCGGAACTTGATCAGGATCCCGTATGGCGGTAGGCAGGATAATTTTCCGAGTAGCCAGATAAATCCACCAGCCGTCGTTCGGCAACGGCTGTTCAGTCATTGTGGCTAGTGATAGTCCGCTGGTGGATCACCCAGGTGCCATATATCGACAGCAAGCACCAGGAAATCCCGATGCTTCTGGTGCACGACAATACCAAGGTGGGCAGTTTGATTAATTGTGCTGCTTGTTACACTCGTGCGAATGAAGGCTATTTCTCCCGGAGGGAGGTGGAGGTTGCTGTTCCTGGTGCCGCAGGTTGGGAGTGGGGTTTTGAGTAGCATGAAGTAGCGCCAGAACAGGCGCTACGCCACCCTCAGGTAAAAAATAGATGTAATATGAGGCGCAAGGGGAGTTTTGGTCCGGTTAATCAAACATTCCGGATTTTTTCTTTCTGCGCAACATCGGCAGGAACAGGCCGAGGAGGATGCCACCCAAAAGCACACCGGCGCCGGTGATGAACCAGTCGCGTTGGGTGCGATCCTGAAGGTGACGATTATCTGATTTGAGTTGGTCGATTTCGCGCTGCAGTGTCTGGACATTCTGCTTAAGGTCGCGGTTTTCACGATCCAGCTCTATCGGGTGCTTGGCGACATTGCGCAGATGCTCCAGTTCATCGTTCAATTTCGCTGTTTCGACGGATAAGTTTTGCTGTGCCTTTTCCACCGTGCCTTTTTCCTGGCGGAGTTCAGCGAGAGTCTTCTCTAGCTGCTGCTTATCAGCCTGCAGGCGACTTATGCGTTTTTCTGCCTGTACCAGTTGATCTCGGGCGATTGGCGTTTTGGTCAGGTACTGGCTGAGTACCCATCCCTCAAGCCCATCCTGCGTTGAGACATATGTGTGTTCGCCATCTTCTTCCAATATTTGAAGGGGGGTTCCGCTTGGCAGCGCGCGGAGAATCTTGTTAGTGGTGGTCTTACCGGTGCGCAGCATGATCTTCAGGGTATCATCTACATACCGCGTTTCCGCAGCTGTTGTCGCAGCAAACATTAAAAGCATGGCGGTGAGCAGAATTCTCATTGTCTATATCCGGGTTCTAGCAAGTGAGGGAATTGTCTTCATGATGCTGGTCTCGGGCAGTGTCTTGGATCACATTATGAGTGAATTCATGAAAAAACTTGGGACATGTCGGGACGCGCCGAGCTTGCCAGAGAGAAGCTGATAGCCCCAGCGAAGACGATTCGTAACATGCAATCCCACCATAATAGCGTGGATTTATCAAGCCACGGATAGACGTTGTGTGAGATGTTGGGCAGTCTCTGTTGTTAGCTGAGATCTCGTTGGGCGATGTTTGTGATGTCGTGTGCAAGTTTTATGTGCTCTGTTATCAAAGTGCCATTTTGCTCGGCATGGTCACGGGATGGTATCCGCCGTTATATGAAACGATAGCCTTTGGGAACCACCACCACGCCGTTTTCGCTGATGGTGAAACGTTCGCGGTCTTTTTTCTTGTCGTAGCCAATGATTTCACCATCCGGTACCTGTACCTCCTTATCGATGATGCATCTGCGGATGCGGCAGTTGTCACCGATACGCACACCCGGCAGCAGGATCGAATCCTCAATGAAGGATTCGTTGCCAACATTGACTTTGGCAAAGAGAATGGAGTGCTGCACGCTGCCGCCGGCAATTACTACTCCGCTGGCCACGATGGCGTTGATGGCAATGCCTTCGGTGCCGAATTTTCCGGGGACGGTGCGGGCCGGCGGAGCCTGTATCTGGTAAGAACGGATCTCCCAGTCCTCCTGGTAGATGTCTAATGGCGTTACCGGGTCAAGCAGATCCATATTGGCGCGGTAATAGGCGTCGAGGGTGCCCACATCACGCCAGTAGTTATCGGCACTGACACGTCCCGTGGTGCCACCGAAGCGGTAGGCATAGACCCGCTTTTTCCTGAGTAGGGCAGGGAGAATATCTTTGCCGAAGTCATGGCTGGAGTGCTCATTTTCGCTGTCGTGCTCCAGTGCCTTCATCAGCACCGGTAGGGAGAAAAGGTAGATCCCCATGGAGGCCAGCGCCTGATCCTCATTGCCGGTAACTGGTGCGGGTTCGGCCGGCTTTTCCTCGAATGTCTTTATGAGCCCCTCCTCATCAATTGTCATGATACCAAAGGCCTGGGCTCCGGTAATGGGGACCTGCATGGTGGCAACAGTAACATCGGCACGATGTTGTAGATGTGCATCCAGCATAGCGGCGTAGTCCATGCGGTAGATATGGTCGGCCGAAAGAATCAGCACCTGATCGGCGCCGCTGCGCTCGAGCATGTAAAGGTTTTGGTAAATGGCATCGGCAGTACCACGGTACCAGTTCTCACCGCGACGCATTTGTGGCGGCACGGCGGTGATGTATTCGCCCAGTTCCGGATTGAAGATGGACCAGCCATCGCGCAAGTGCTTCTGGAGTGAGTGGGATTTGTACTGGGTCAGGACCAGCACCCGGCGCATGCCGGAGTGGAGGCAATTGGCCAAGCAAAAGTCGATAATGCGGTATTTTCCGCCGAAGGGGACGGCCGGTTTGGCCCGATCTGCCGTTAACGGATGAAGACGGTTTCCGGCACCGCCAGCGAGGACGATGGTGAGGGTGGTGTCTGTGTTTGCCATGGTTGTAGCTGGGGCCTGTGCTGTGACTGATGTGGCTTATTGTAAAGCATCGCATCCTCGAAAGCGTTAGCGGTAAATCTGACGGCCAGGATAGAGTCTTGAGGCGCGTTGGCCTGCTTATTGTTCGTTCCCTCTAAAGGAGAGACAGCCCCAGCCGGAACCCTCAGGCACTTCCAGTTGTCCTATGGATTGATTCTACGTACTATGCCCCGAGGCGCGTGCGTGTACCAGCACACGAGATGAGCAATAAGAAGAATGCGTGAACAACACAGCAGACAACAGCGAAGGTCGTCCCTTGTCTGATTTAATAAAATTAGTTTTTCGCTTGAGCCTGATAGTGCTCGTTGCCAGCTGCACGGAACAGGCCATTGCTGCGGCCTCCCAGGCGATGGGCTATACGCCAAAATACCCTGATGGCTTTGAGCACTTTGATTATGTCAATCCCAAGGCGCCCAAGAGCGGAAGCCTCGCTTTGTCTGCCTTCGGTAGTTTCGACACTCTCAACCCGTACACCCTGAAAGGGCGTTCCGTAATCGGTCTCAGTGAGTTGATGTTCGAGACCTTGATGGAGAGTAGCCTGGATGAGCCATTTAGCCAGTATGGTCTGTTGGCTGACGAGGCGACCCTCGCTCCAGATGGTCGTTCCGTGACCTACCACATCAATCCTGCCGCGCGCTTTTCTGATGGTACCCCAGTGCTAGCCGTTGATGTGAAATACTCATTCGAGACATTGCGCGACAAGGGCCACCCGCAGTATCGCATCTACTGGAGTGATATCACTGGTGCGGTGGTGACCGGCGAGCGAACCGTGCGTTTCGAGTTTGCCCGGGTCAACCCCGAGCTTCATATGATCGCCGGCCAGATCCCGGTTTTCTCCCGCCAGTGGGTCGCCGAAAGGGAGTTCGACAAGATGGCGCTGGTCGAGCCGCTCACCAGTGGTCCCTACCGCATCGAAAAATATGAGCTCGGTAACTACATTACCTATGTGCGCAATCCGGACTACTGGGGCAATGAGCTGAATGTCCGTCGCGGCATGTATAATTTCGACCGTGTGACCTACAAGTATTACCGTGATTTTACCGTTATGTTGGAGGCGTTCAAGGCGGGGGAATTCGATTTCATCCTTGAGTACAATTCCAAAAAATGGGCGCGTGATTATATCGGTCCAAAATTCCGCTCCGGTCAGATAATCAAAAAAAAGCTACCACACAGCAACAATGCAGGCATGCAGGGCTTTTTCTTTAACCTGCGCCGACCGCTATTTCAGGATATTCGCGTGCGAAAAGCACTGAGCCTTGCGCTCGATTTCGAGTGGTCCAACCGCAATCTGTTCTACAACCAGTACGAGCACAACGACAGTTACTTCAGCAACAGCGAACTGGCCGCCACCGGCAAGCCGAGCGAGGCGGAGCTGGAGTTGCTGGAACCATTCCGCGATCAGTTACCCCCTGAGTTGTTTGAAGAGCCCTGGCAGCCGCCGAGTACTGCAGCGCCTGGCAGCCTGCGCCAGAACCTTCGTATGGCGAAAGCGCTGCTGCAGGAGGCGGGATGGACCTACCGGGACGACGCGCTCCGTAACCACAAGGGCGAACCTTTCACATTCGAGGTTATCCTTGTACAAAAGGGATTCGAGCGTATTGTCGCGCCCTTTGCCCGTAACCTTGCCAAGCTGGGTATCGAGGTTGAGTATCGCACCGTAGATACTGCGCTCTATCAGCGGCGTACCGATACCTACGACTTCGACATGGTGGTGAGCAGTTTCAATCAGTCACAGTCGCCGGGCAACGAACTGATGGGTATGTTCCACTCCAGTTCCGCGCACGAGGAGGGAACATCCAATATTATTGGTATCGATAATCCGGTGGTCGATGCCTTGGTGGAAAAGATCATTTATGCCGAAGATCGGCAGGCGCTGGTTACCGCAGTGCACGCCCTGGACCGGGTGCTCCTCTATGGTGAATATGTGATTCCTCAGTGGTATATCGGCAGCCATCGGGTTGCCTATTGGGACCGCTTCGGTTTTCCTGAAACCCTGCCGCTCTATTACAATGCTGTGCCGTGGATGCTCTCCACATGGTGGGTTAAAAAGAATTAAGCGCAAAGGTCGCAAAGACGCAAAGGTGGCAAAGGGTTATAAATAATGATCTGTTTATGCCTTCCCAATGTCCAAAAGTCTGCTCGCGTCGCGATGCCTGTATTGGTAACACATAACACCGCTTTGCGTCTCTGCGCCTTTGCGGTGAAAAGGTTTTAGATGATTGCCTACATACTCAAACGCCTGTTGTTGATGATCCCGACGCTCATCGGGGTGCTGTTGATCACCTTCGTGGTGATCCAGTTCGTGCCGGGCGGGCCGGTGGAGCAGCTGGTGGCCCAGCTCAAGGGGCAGGGGATGCAAGGCGAGGTCAGTGCCGGCGTCGAGGGACTTTATCGCGGCGCAAGGGGGCTGGATGAAGAGCGCATCAATGAGCTCAAGGCGTTTTACGGATTCGACAAGCCGGCTTGGCAGCGTTTCGTCGAAATGCTGGGTAATTACCTCACCTTCAATCTTGGTGATAGCTATTTTCACCACCAGTCGGTAATGGATCTGGTGATCTCCAAGCTGCCTGTTTCCATCAGTCTCGGAGTGTGGACCTTCCTTATCACCTATCTGACCTGTATCCCTCTGGGGGTGGCCAAGGCGGTGCGCGACGGCACCCCCTTCGATGTGGTTACCAGTACGCTGGTGCTCATTGGTTATGCTATTCCCGGTTTTGTTCTCGGCATTACCCTGCTGGTACTGCTCGGCGGTGGCAGTTTCTGGGATATTTTCCCGCTACGAGGGCTGGTGTCGGATAACTGGGCAGAGCTCTCCTTCATCGACAAAATTCTCGATTACCTATGGCACATGGTGTTGCCGATCACCGCATCGGTGGTAGGCAGTTTCGCAGTGATGACCATGCTCACCAAGAACAGTTTTCTTGATGAGATCCGCAAGCAGTATGTGCTCACTGCACGTGCCAAGGGACTGGGTGAGAACACCGTGCTGTACAAGCACGTGTTCCGCAATGCCATCATTCCGTTGATCACCGGTTTTCCCGGTGCCTTCATCGCGGCGTTCTTTTCCAGTTCGCTGCTGATTGAGACAATCTTCTCTCTGGATGGACTGGGATTACTCTCTTACAATTCGGTGCTGAATCGTGATTACCCGGTGGTGCTGGGTACGCTCTATCTCTTTACCTTGCTCGGGCTACTCGGCAAACTGGTAACCGATATCTGTTACGTGCTGGTCGATCCGCGCATCCAGTTTGAGTCGGTGTCGCAATGAGCCAGATACAGAACACAGCGATCATGCAGACCGATAAAACCGCAGCGCCGGCTCGCATCAGCACTGGCCAGCGTGCCTGGCGGCGTTTCAAGGCGAACCGGCGTGGTTATTACAGTTTGTGGATTTTCACCATTCTGTTTGTGTTGAGCCTGTTTGCTGAGCTGCTCTCCAACGATCTGCCGCTCACCGTTCATTATCAGGATGAGTATTATTTTCCGCTGTTCACCAATTATCCTGAGACGACCTTTGGTGGCGACTTTGCCACCGAGACTGATTATCTCGATCCCTACATTCGCGATCAGTTGACGGCTGGGGATAACTGGGCGATCTACCCACTCAACCCCTATAGCTACGACACCATCAATTATTTTTCCGATTACCCCAATCCGGCGCCGCCTTCGGATCAGAATATCCTCGGTACCGACGACCGTGGTCGCGACGTGTTGGCAAGGCTGATCTACGGTTTCCGCATCTCGGTGCTGTTTGGCCTGGCGCTGACCTTTATCGGCACACTGATGGGTATTCTTGCCGGTGCCGTACAGGGTTATTTTGGCGGACGTACCGATCTCTTTGCCCAGCGCTTTGTTGAGATCTGGGGCTCTATGCCCGAGCTGTATTTGCTCATTATTTTTGCCTCTATCTTCCAGCCCAGCATACTGTTGCTGGTGGTGCTGCTTAGCCTGTTCGGTTGGATGGGCCTGGCCGATTACGTACGCGCTGAATTCCTGCGTGGGCGAAATATGGACTATGTCACCGCCGCACGGGCGTTGGGTGTCTCCAACGGGGCGATTATGTGGCGCCACCTGCTGCCCAATGCGATGACCCCGGTGGTGACCTTCCTGCCGTTTCGCATCAGCGGCGCGGTGCTGGCCCTGACCAGTCTCGACTTCCTCGGCCTCGGCGTGCCACCGACCACCCCAAGCCTTGGCGAACTGCTTTCTCAAGGCAAGGAAAACATTGACGCCTGGTGGCTCTCGATCACCACTTTCGGCGTGCTGGTAGGGACCCTGATGCTGCTCATCTTCATCGGCGAAGCCCTCCGCGAAGCGTTCGATACCCGGAAGGGATAAAAGATCAAAAGATCTCAACGCAAAGGCGACAAGACGCAAAGGGGTTAATGTATAAACCGCTGCAGTGGCAGCTTGTAATACCGAATATTTTATAGTCTGCGAAGAAGTGTCCAGAAATGCATCGAGAGGAACAAGTCATCATTGAGTGCATGAGTAGTGACATGCATAAACAGTAATTGATCATTCTTTGCGTCTTTTCGCCTTTGC
>JBFFNE010000033.1:0-26968 GCA_041563315.1 Thiohalomonadaceae bacterium | reverse complement strand
TCTCGGTTCTGCCGTCGCAATACGGAACCAAAGCAGGGTACCAGTGGCGATAAGGGGATTATTTGCTAACGGCTTCTTCGAGCTTGTCACAGAAGATTTTAATGGCCTTGATTCGCGCATAGCGTTTGTCGTTACCTTCGATCAGCGTCCACGGGGCATATTCGGTGCTGGTGCGCTCGACCATGTCGTTGACGGCGTGTTCGTACGCACTCCATTTCTCGCGGTTGCGGTAATCCTCTTCGCTGATTTTGTACTGCTTGTAGCTGATCTTTTCGCGGGCCTTGAAGCGGCGCAGCTGCTCCTCCTTGTCGATGTGCAGCCAGAATTTGAGCAGCACGGTGCCGTGGTCGGTGAGTTGCTCTTCGAAGTCGTTGATCTCGGCGTAGGCGCGCATCCACTCTGCGGTGCTGGCGTAACCCTCGACCCGTTCGACGAGTACCCGGCCGTACCAGCTGCGGTCGTACACGGTGAGCTTGCCGGCGCGGGGAATGTGGCGCCAGAAACGCCACAGGTAATGGTGGGCGCGCTCTTCGTCGGTCGGGGCGCCGGTCGGGATGATCTGGTAGTGTCGCGCATCGAGGGCGGGGACGATGCGGCGGATGAGGCCCCCCTTGCCCGCCGCATCCCATCCTTCCAAAACGATGATGCTGGAGACCTTTTTCTTGAGTGCGATGCGCGACAGACTGTTAAGGCGGCAGTGGGTTTTTTCCAGTTCGCTCTTGTAGTGTTTGCTGCTCAGCGACTGGCTTAGGTCGAGGTGGCCGAGGAGTGTCTGTGACTGGGTCAGTACCGGCAGCAAGGTGCTGCTGGCTGGCGGAGCGTCGAGTAGCGAGGGCGCGCCATCCTTCAGTCTCGCGCTGATGCGGTCGAGAATATGCTGGCCGATGGTAACGCTGCGATAGTGCGGATCGCTTCCCTCGACGATGATCCAGGGCACCACGCCGGTGCTGGTCTGGCGCAGGGTACGCTCGGCGATGCTGCGAAACGCATCGTAATGTTTGAGATGTTCCTTGTCCTGCGCTGTGACGCGCCAGGCGGTGGCGGGGTCGCTCTCCAGGGTCTTGAAGCGCTTTTTCTGCGCCTCTCTGGAGAGATGGAGCCAGAACTTGATGATCAGGGCGCCGTCGTCCACCAGCGATTTTTCGAAGGTTTTGATGCGCAGCAGGTGACCGTCGAGTTCAGTGTCGCTGTATTTGCCGCACGCCCGTTGGGCAAGAGGTGTGCTGTACCAGGAACCGATATAGAGTCCGATGAGACCTTTCGGTGGCAGGGCGCGCCAGAAGCGCCAGCAGGCCGGGCGTTCGCGCTCCTCGTCACTCTGTTCGCCAAAGGCATAGGTGCGCAGGTAGCGGGGATCGAGCCATTCGTTGAGCAGATTGACGGTGACGCCCTTGCCGGCACCGTCTACCCCCGAGACCAGCACGATGACCGGAAAGTTGGCGCTCTTGAGTGCTTCCTGTGCCTTGAGCAGCTCGGTGCGCAACAGTGGAACCCGCTTGTCGAACTCCTCCTTGCTCAGCTTGTGTCCCAGTTCCGCGACTTCGAACATGCTTCCCCCTGTTGTGATCGTGGCGCCCTTATCGAGGGGGCGGGGAGCGACCATACCTGTCTTGAGTATACCCCCCTGCAATGGGATGTGGGGAAGGAAGGGCCTTTAGGCTTTTTTTCCGGAATGCAGGCAAGAGCGCCTGTTCAGCGTTTGCTACGCGGCAGGAAGCTGGTAATGCCCCTGACCACCTCGCCGTAAGGCAGGGCCTCGACCGAACCATAGTCCTTGATGGCGTTTTCCAGTAGGCCATTGATGTCCTCGACGTCGGCTCGCTCCGGCAACAGTGCCCGTTGCAGGCCGAGCATGCCGCCGCATTGCACCTTGAGCTCCTTGCCGTGGGGCAGCACACTCTCGGCATGGGGCAGGCGCAGGGCGAAGATCGCCTTGCCGTGCAGGACCTCCAGCACCTCGGCGCAGCGCTGGCGGGCACCGGGGGACTTGCAGGCCACCGCCTCGCGTTCGGCGAGGAAGAGTTTCTGGGCGCGGGAGCACTGGCAACAGCGGCGCAGGATCGCCTTGGCAAAGACACAGGGGGCGTCGTTGACGTCCTTGAAGGCCTTCTTGAACTCTTTCTCATCCATTGCCGCTACTCCCCCGTATTAATGGCGCTGCTGCATTGCCGTCATCATACGGTCCTTGTATTGCTGCAGGGTATTATCGTCGATACGGGCGGTAAGCATGGCCAGCTCCTGCTGGGCCGGCTCGCTTTCATTCATGATCGCCAGAGTCAGCCACTGGAAGGCGGCCTCGTCATTCTGCTCGATCAGTTTACCCTCGGCTAGTAGCTTGCCTAGCATGTACTGGGCCTTGGGGTGCCCGAGGTTGGCCGCGGTCTCATACCAGGTAAGCATGGTCTGGGTGTTTTGCTCGATGCCGGGCTGGCCGCTGCTGTAGATGTCGGCCAGCGAGCACATGGCATCGGTGTCGCCCTGCTCGGCGGCGGCGCTGTACCACTCCAGAGCCTCGGCCAGGTTCTGACTGACACCGTTGCCGCCGGCGTAGCACCAGCCCAGTAAAGTCTGCGCAGCGCTCCAGCCCTGTTTTGCCGACTTGCGCAGCCACTTGGCAGCCAGCTTGCTGTCCTGCTCAACCCCCTTGCCGTTGGCATAGAGTGCACCGAGCTTGAACTGGGCCTCGGCATCACCGGCTTCGGCCGCCTGCTCGATGGCGGGCATGGTCGACTTGTCGAATTTGTGCAGCAGCGTTTGAAGTTGTTCGGCGGTACTTGGCATGGTCTGGTCGTGGTTTCTTTTCTGTGGGCAAAAATGGTTGGGCTTATTAGATGGATAATTTGGTTTGAAACAGGAAAGTTCAAGTCCCGTCTCTCATCATTGCGCTCCTGCCTCAGCTATCGCTCTCTATCACCTCGATCGCATCGCGTGCGATCTCGCGCACTTCAGGGTGCTCATCCTCTAACCGTGTTTGTAGCGCAGGCAGCGCATCGCGGCTGTGACTCAGGCCCAGGTAGTGGCAGGCGTCACTGCGCACCCGGTGATCGCTGTCGGTGCTGAGGCGGAGCAGCTCGGGCAGCAGGGCGCGCAGGGTATCGCTGTCCTCCATCGATTCAACAATGGCGCTGATCCCCAGGCGCACCTGGATCGGGGTGTCCGGGGCACCAAGCAGCGGCAGTAGCGCAGTGAGATGTTGCGGTTGGCGTTGCAGCATGGCCTCGGCCTCGACGAGTTCGCCATTGGCCAGGAGGTGTTCCAGATACCCGCTCATTCCTCGAGGATCGGCGGCCCGCTCAGCCCATTGGCGAAGTTCCTGCGGTGTTTGCGCCCCGGTAAGCACAAAATCACCCAGCTGCAGCCAAGGGACACTGCGCACGCCAAGTTCGGCGGCGCGCGCCTGCTCATCGACCACACTGAGTACGTCCAGTGAGGCAATTATTCCTTCTGCCAGCAGCTTCTCCAGCGAGGCCTTGACCCCTGGGCAATGGGGACAGCCCGGGGCAGTAAACAACAGGGCGGCTGGGGGGGGGAGTTCAGGCATGGGATTCCTCTGTCTTGTTGGGTGTTGAACGGTTTCATTCGGATAGGCAATGGCTCGCCCTTTTCAGCTAAAGAGGAGTCTACTGAACTCCAGGCGGTTTTTCAGTGCGATTTCAACCGCATGAACTTTAGTCTGCTTGCCGATAGAGTCGCGGAGGGAGAGCAACTAACCGCGACTCGTGGTGGTCCAATGCGGCTCAATAGGGCTTGTCTCTACGAAAAACGCCCACAGTATATCTGCTTTGGGCCGTTGTACTGTTTTGTAATACACTGTGCCGTCTTGCCCCTTGGGCACCATTCCCCGGCCCGCTGGAGAGAGAGAATGAGCGATACCGAATATTCCAAAGAAGAGAAGATACTGGGCGCGGTGAAACGCGTACTGACTGAGGTGATCAAGGACACCGCTACGCAACCTGGCCTTAAGCATCCCCTTTCAGATAACACGGTTAACGGGCTGCGCGATTGCCTGCTGCTGATTAGCCAGCGTGAACAGGAGTTGGCTGAAGCTGCTGGCCGCTCTATGGATATGCGTCCGCGCTTCACCGACGAGCCGCGCGAGCAGGGGGATGTGGTGGTGCCGTTGAACAGGATCGGTAAGGCGAAACCTAAGCCGGAATAAGCGTTAGTGCTTTTTGGGCACTTTATTGATCGAGTCCTTCCAGGCGCTGATGGTGCGCGTTCATACTGTCCCGCACCTGACGGGTTTTTTCCATCATGGCTTCAATCTTCCCGGGTGTATACCCATAGACGCGTTCGTCAGTGCCCGTTTGCACCGGGGGCTTCCCTTCGGTTGTTACGGGCCTTGCTGATGGGGCCGCTTCGACAGCGGCCAGGAGATTGGTGTCCGGATCCAGCTCCAGGCTTTCATAAGCGATCCCCTGTGGTGGTTCGTTCCCGAATTGCCAGTCCCCTTCGGCATCCTGCCATTTGTAGACAGTGACCGGCTGACCGGCCTGATCCGCCTTCGACCACGGAAGTTCAGGCAAGGCGGGTAGTTTGAGCTGGTTCAGCGACAGCAGCGGTTTGCCATCCTGCCAGGGATAAACAAAGGGAAAAACGGCACTGAATACGAGTGACAATAACAGGGTGCGAATGAAATTTTTATATAAACGTCGCATCTGACTTCCTTGTTTAAAGTACTGTTACGCTAGAACAGAGTAAGGCGGTTAGGAGCATGCCTGCCATCCAGTAAGTATATGGGATAATGTGACGCCGTGGGAACCCGATAAAGTGAGGGGGCGTCGGCCATACAGCCGGCGACTTACAACCACGATAAAAACAGGGTTATACTCTGGGGAATGCCAGAGCATACAAAGACGAGAGAGTCACATTATGTTTCTCATGCACCCAAGACTTGAGGCCGATTCTGTGGTGATGGGCGATTTTCCCCTGTCGCGCCTGCTGCTGATGAACGACTCCCGCTACCCATGGTTCATTCTGGTCCCCCGTCGCACGGGAATTACCGAGATATATCAGCTGGAGGAGAAAGACCAGCAACAGTTGCAGCGTGAGTCGGTGGCTCTCGGGCAGGGCATCATGTCGGTGTTCGGTGGGGATAAACTGAATGTCGCGGCGTTGGGCAATCTGGTGTCCCAGCTGCATATTCACCATATCGTGCGCTACCGGGATGATGCAACCTGGCCTGGTCCGGTGTGGGGTGTGGGGGTCTCGGTATCCTATAGCGCAGCAGAATTGGCAGCAATTCGGGAAAAGGTCCTGGATAGTGGACTGCTTCCTGAATTGCGCCTATCGGATTGGAGCGAGGCTACGATGAATCGATCTTAACCGATCACTGGTTCAAAGCCTGAGGCATCGGGAACAAAGACCACGTTGACGCTCAGGTGGTGCGGGCTGTAGACCGTAGTGCGTAACAGAATACCTTTCCCGTGAACCGTGGCCTGCTCGGTCATTGTGCGGATTTTGGTGATATCGTCGTAGTTGTCTTCGAGTTCTTCATATTCCAGTTTCATGGTAAATCTCCCGGCGATGGTGTTTTTCGCTGACCTAATGGATAACCCTTTTCTCTTTACGCACGATGATGGCGTCGGCCAGAGACTGAGGCACCGTTTGTGCGGAGTTCGTTAAATCGCTCATTTCCTGACGCAGACTGTCGATCGCAAAGAAAAGCTAGCCGTTTTTGTAGCGCCTGCAAGCCGGGGACAGCGGAGTGGCACGAGAAAACAATGGGTGATTCCCGAACAGGTCTAGGACCTGACTCACTGGTTCTGCTCCATCATCTGGTGCAGTGCCGGGAGCATCCGTCGAACGCTGTCGTAGCCCTCGGCAATGGCCTCATCGGCACGATCGAACTCCAGCAGACCAAGCTTCCCCAGCCTGGGTGAGAGCTGCAAATCGGGCGGATCGCCGGCCATGCGGCTTTTCGTGACACGGTCCTGCATGATGTTGATGGCGTTGGCCATCACCTCGAATATCCCGGGGACGGCATCATTTCCATCCTTACTCTTGGGCCAGTTGCTGAGCCAGGATTCGAACACGCCGGAATTGAGTTTTTTCAGTAATTGGCCGAACAGGTCGCGCTCTTCGGTCTTGATCTCCTTTTTAAGTGCCGCTTTGGACTTGATATGTCGGCCGATGAGATCGCTGTTGAGGTTGACGGCAATAATGAGGTCGGCACCCATGGCCCGGCAGAGAGAGACAGGGACGGGATTGGTCAGCCCGCCATCCACCAGCCAACGGTCATTGGTTTTGAACGGCGAGAACAGGCCGGGTAGGGCAATGGAGGCACGTACTGCATCGGGCAGGTTGCCGGATTGCAACCATACCTCGCGACCGCTGTTGAGATCAGTGGCAACGGCGGCATAGGGGATAGGCAGTTCCTCGATATTGATGTTCCTGATTTTGTCTTCAAAAGAGGACATCAGGTTCTCTCCCTCGATTAGGCCACCAAGGAGTCTCACATCAAGCAAACGCACTACATCCCAGAAGCTCAAAGCACGTACCCATTTCTCCAGCACGTTAAGGTGTCCACCCACGTAGGCGGCCCCCACCAGCGAACCGATGGAACAACCGGTCACGATATCCGGTTTGATTCCCTCTTCCTCCAAGGCGCGTATGACGCCGATGTGTGCCCAGCCACGGGCAGAGCCGCTGCCTAGTGCAAGACCGATTTTAAGATCTGACATGGTTCTTCTCCTTGTTTACCCAGTATAGGGGAGTGGGGTAACGGGGGACATACACATGTCGGCAGGATGTGAGTAGTATCTTCTGGAAAACACTTTCTCCATATATTCAGACAGTCTCCGCTCTCAATGGAGTTGTGTTGTGCGATAGGGGGTATGTCGCCCGTGAGGTCGAGAGCTACCGGCCATTAGCCGCCCTGTCGGTTTCGTGCGATACGGGTGTTTTTTATAACAGGGGAGGGGGAGCTCGCGGCTCGACTCGCTGCGGTGCCCCTTACAACAGTTTTGTCGCAGTCGTGAGGAGGAGTGTTAAGTGGCCAAGAACGATATCAGTCAGCTGATTGCCATAATGGCGAAACTGCGCGATCCCAGTAAGGGTTGCCCTTGGGACCGTGAACAGGATTTCCTCACTATCGCCCCCTATACCATCGAAGAGGCCTATGAGGTGGCCGATGCGGTCAGTCGCGGTGATATGGAGGATCTGCGTGATGAATTGGGTGATTTGCTGTTTCAGGTTGTGTTTCATGCTCGCATGGCTGAAGAGGCTGGGGAGTTCGCCTTTGCTGATGTGGTCGCTGCGATTGTGGAGAAGATGATTAGACGGCACCCTCATGTGTTCGGCAATGAAGAGGTGGCTGATGCGGAGGCCCAGACACGTGCCTGGGAGGAACACAAGGCCGCAGAGCGTCGGGCGAAGGGGCAGCATTACAGCCTGCTTGATGGCGTAACCCTGGGATTGCCAGCATTGAGTCGCGCACAAAAGCTGCAAAAGCGTGCCGCCCGCGTCGGCTTCGACTGGCCCGAGGTCGATGGAGTACTCGATAAGATCGCTGAGGAGCTTGAAGAGGTTCGTGCTGAGATCGACACCGGCGACCAGGCTGCGCTGCAAGGCGAGATCGGTGATTTGCTGTTTGCCTGCGTCAACCTGGCCCGCTACGCCGGCGTCGATCCGGAGAATGCACTGCGAATGACGAATGAAAAGTTCGGGCGTCGCTTTCGCTATATCGAAGAGGTGTTGCGAGGTCAGGGCAGGGAGATCGAACAGTGCCCGCTCGAGGAGATGGATGCACTGTGGAACGAGGCGAAAGGGAAGGGGATTTAATCGTCAGGATATTGTGCGCACCGCGCACAATACACCTCGTCCCTTTTCCCTCACCTCTCGTCGTTGTGGTTATCAGCGTATGGCGTAGAAGAAACCATCTGTACTGCCGAAATAGACACGATTGGATTTGAGCACGGGTGAGCTGACTATGGCTCCCTGAGTGGCAAAGCTCCATGCGAGACGGCCATCCTTGACGTTCACGGCATGCAGTTTTTTGTCATATCCACCGATGTAGACTATGCCGTCAGCAATGACTGCTGGGCCATTGAGCCAGTCACGGGTGCGGTATTTCCATTTTGGGCGGTGGCTCTTTATGTCGATGGCATAGAGCGAACCGTCCTGACTGCCGAAGAAGACGGTATTTTGATCGATGACTGCTGTGCTATTGATGGCGCCGGCAGCGCGATAACGCCAGGATTGTTGTCCAATCTTAATGTCTACTGCATAGAGCCTGCCGTCCTGGCTGCCGATGTATACGTGATCACGGTGCACGATTGGATCAGCGTGGATCTTGCCCGCGGTGGCGAAGCGCCACTGCTCGTTGCCGCTGTCCGCCTTCACCGCATAGAGATGTCCGTCGTCGGCGCCGAAGAAGATCAATCCTTCCGCCGCTGCAGGAGAGGAATAGATGGGGGCATCTGCCTGGTACTTCCAGCGCTCGCGACCGGTTAAGGTGTCTACGGCATAGAGTTCACCGGCGATGTTAGCGATATAAAGAGTGCCATTGAGCAGGATCGGCGAGGTGGTGATGGAGCCGCCCGTGCTCACGCTCCATATCCGCTGCCCGGTATTTATGTCCACAGCATAGAGCCTACCGTCATGGCTGCCGATATAGGCCTTACCCTCGGAGATTGCCGGTGCCCCACCGATTGGGCCGTCAGTCTTGAAGCGCCACTTTTCGCTGCCGGTAGTGAGGTTGACGGCAAACAGGAAACCATCATGGTTACCAAAGTAGCCAATCCCGTCGCTTACGACCGCCGAGGTTTTGATTTCGTTCTTGCTGTCAAATTTCCACTGCAGGCTATTCAGGGTGTTGACACCATTGCTGTAGACGCCACTATTGCTGGCATCTCCACGGTACATGTCGACCTTGGCCGCACCGCAGCCGCTGAGGGCCAGCGCGCTGAGCACGACCAATAGTGTCTTGTGCATCTTTTCTACTCCTTTACGGCATCATGGCCTGCTGTCTGACTGGTTGGGCTGAAAAATCCAGGTAATGTGGCGAAATATGCCATAAGCAGAGGTTATTCTCCATTGCATATATCGAACAGATATATATCTTGACGATATAAATGCTGCGGGTATCATTATCTGATGGACGTGAAAACCCTTTGTCTCGGCGTGCTAAGCATGGGGGACGCCAGCGGCTATGAGATTCGGAAGGTCTTCGATGATGCCTTCAGTCATTTCTATGTCGCGGGTTATGGCTCAATTTATCCGGCGCTTGCCGAATTGGAGCAGGAGGGCTATGCCACCTGTAAAAATATTGAACAGGAAAAGCGTCCGGCCAAAAAGGTCTACCACTTGACCGAAACGGGGATGGCCGCCTTTCGCGATGCGCTCGTCAACACTTATCCCAACCACAAGGTGCGCTCGGAATTCATGGTGCTGCTGGTTTTTTCCCACCTGCTTTCGCCTGCTCAGGTGCTCTCGTTGCTGCAGCAACGGCTTTCCGATATCGAAGACAATCTGTTGCATATTGATGACTGCCTCAAGCGGGAGGAATGCGCGTATCAGGAAGGGACAAAATTTGCCGCTGGTTTTGCCCGCGCCGCATTGCTGGCAGGCAAGGAGTATATAGAGCAAAACAAGGAGGGTTTCCTTGGGGCTCTGGAATATAAGGATAAGAAATCGTGAAACGCTCATATTTCATCGCGTTAGGCATCGTTGCTGTGGTCATCCTGTGGATGATGCTCGGTCCTGTGGAGAAGGACGTACCTAAGGTCCATGACGCCAGCGGTGAGGATGTGCCTCGTACTGAGGTTCAGGTGAAGGTTTTTGAGGGCAGCGAGATGCAGCGCGAACTGACCCTTTACGGACAGAGTGAGCCCAATCGTCGAGTCACGGTGCGTGCCGAGGTGGCCGGGCAGGTCCGTGCTGTGCTGGTACCGCGCGGTAAGACGATAAAAAAGGGAGAGCTGCTGCTGCGTCTTGCCGAAGATGACCGTCCACAGCGCGTGGAGCAGGCGAGGGCCTTGTTGCAGCAGCGTGAGCTCGAGTATGCGGGCGTTAAATCACTTCAAGAGAAGGGGTTACAGGCAGAGCGTCAGCTTGCCGAAGCTCTGACCTTGCTGCGTACGGCCCGCGCGGACTTAAAGCGTGCTGAAATTAATCTGCAAAATACCCGGGTGGACTCGCCCTTTGGCGGGGTTCTGCAGGCACGTTATGTGGAAGTGGGGGATTTTGTTTCCGTAGGTGACCCACTGGGTGAAGTGGTTGAGCTTGATCCACTGCTGGTCACCGGTGATGTTTCCGAACGCGAGGTCGGCGCGCTGGAAGGCGGAATGGTGGGGAGGGTGATATTGAGCAACGCTGCCACCCTGGAGGGGAGGCTGCGGTTCATCGCCGCAAACGCTGATCCAAGCACCCGTACCTATCGTATCGAAATGGAGGTGGCTAACCCGCCGCCACACCAGCGTGGGGGTATGAGCGCCACCCTTCATATACCTCGCGATTTGGTGGTGGCGCATAAGGTCTCCCCGGCGCTGTTGTCACTCGATGATGCCGGCGAGCTAGGCGTCAAGAGCGTCAATGACGAAGGGGTGGTGCAGTTCCATCCGGTGGAGATCCTCAAGTCGGAGCGTGATGGACTGTGGCTGAACGGTTTACCCGCCAGTGTCCGCCTGATCACCGTCGGCCAGGGCTTTGTGCGGGCCGGTGATCGGGTCGACGTGGTGGTTGCCGAGTAGATACTGACGATGAAGACTTTTATCGACGCCGCTTTCAACCGTTCCCGCACGGTGCTAGCTATCCTGGTGTTGTTGCTGATAAGCGGCTTCATCTCTTACGTCACCATCCCCAAGGAGGCCGAACCGGATGTGGCGATCCCCATCATCTATGTCTCCATGAGCCATGAGGGGATCTCGCCGGAGGATGCCGAACGCCTGTTGGTGCGGCCGATGGAAAAGGAGTTGCAGACCATCGAGGGGGTCAAGGAGATGCGCTCAACCGCCGGTGAGGGACACGCCTCGGTGCAGCTGGAGTTCGATGCCGGCTTCGACAGCGACAAGGCGCTGCTGGATGTGCGCGAAAAGGTCGATCTGGCCAAGGTCGAACTGCCTGCCGATACCGACGAGCCGAGCGTCAACGAGGTCAACGTCGCCCTCTTTCCGGTGCTGGTGGTTACCCTCGCCGGCAATGTCCCGGAGCGGACCCTGTTGACCCTGGCGCGGGACCTGAAGGACAAGATCGAGGGGCTGCGCGAGGTACTGGAGGCGGATATCGCCGGGGACCGCGAGGAGGTGGTCGAGATTGAGGTCGACCCCCGGGTGCTCGACAGCTACGGCATCGCCTACGAGGAGTTGATCAATTTCGTCTGGCGCAACAACAAACTGGTAGCCGCCGGCGCGCTGGATACCGGCCGCGGGCGCTTCGCGGTCAAGGTGCCGGGGCTGCTGGAGGGGGCCGATGAGGTCCTGTCACTGCCGGTCAAGGTGATCGAGGATCGGGTGGTGACCTTCGGCGATGTGGCCACCGCGCGGCGCACCTTCAAGGATCCCACTAGTTTTGCCCGAGTCAACGGCCGCCCGGCGATCAGCCTGGAGATCTCGAAGCGGGTCGGCGAGAACATCATCGAGACCATCGAGAAGGTCAAGGCCATCGTCGATGCTGAGCACGAGGCCTGGCCTAACGGGGTGGTGGTCAGCTATTCGCAGGACAAGTCCGAGGATGTCCGCAGCATGCTCTCGGATCTGCAGAACAATGTGCTGAGCGCGGTCTTGCTGGTCATGGTGGTGGTGATCGGTGCCCTCGGCTGGCGTACCGGGTTGTTGGTGGGCCTGGCGATCCCCGGTTCTTTCCTCACCGGCATTTTGATCATCCACACGATGGGACTGACCATTAATATTGTGGTGCTGTTCGCGCTCATCATGGCGGTGGGGATGCTGGTGGATGGCGCCATCGTGGTCACCGAGATGGCGGACCGCAAGATGGCGGAGGGAATGGAGAAAAGAGAGGCCTATGCCTTCGCCGCCAAGCGCATGAGCTGGCCTATCACCGCCTCTACCGCCACCACCCTCGCCGCCTTCATGCCACTGCTGTTTTGGCCTGGGGTGGTGGGTGAGTTCATGAAATACCTGCCGATCACCCTGCTGGCCACCCTGGCCGCCTCGCTGCTGATGGCGCTGATTTTCGTGCCCACCCTGGGTGGGCTGATGGGCAAGCGCAGTCCGTTGAGTGAGGAGGCGCTGCACAGCCTGGCCGCCTCCGAGGTGGGGGAACTGCACGAGATCCGCGGTTTCACCGGGATGTATGTTCGGCTGCTCGAGCGTCTGTTGGCGCACCCGCTGAAGATCTTGTTGATCGCGCTCACCTTGCTGATCACGGTCTACGGGGCGTACGGAGCGTTGGGCAGGGGTGTCGAATTCTTCCCCGAGGTGGAGCCGGAGCGGGCGGCATTGCATGTCAGGGCTCGGGGTGATCTCTCGGTCTATGAGCAGGACGCGCTGGTCGGGCGGGTCGAGCAGCGCCTGCTCGATATGCGGGAGATCGAAACCCTCTATACCCGCAGCGGCATCAATCTGCGCGGGCAGGACCTGCCGGAGGACACCATCGGGGTGATCCAGATGGAGTTCGTCGACTGGCAGCAGCGGCGTCCCGCCGGAGAGATCCTCGATGAGGTGCGCCGGCGCACCGGGGATATTGCCGGACTCATCATTGAGGCACGCAAGCAGGAGGGCGGCCCGCCGGTGGGTAAGCCGGTGCAGTTGCAGCTCGGCTCCCGCTACCCGCAACTGCTGGAACCGGCAGTGGCCAGGGTGCGGGAAGTGCTGGACCAGATCGGCGGTTTCGTCGACATCGAGGACAGCCGGCCCTTGCCCGGTATCGAATGGCAGATCACGGTCGATCGGACTCAGGCAGCGCGTTTCGGCGCCGATATCACTATCGTCGGTAACGCGGTGCAGATGGTGACCAACGGCGTCAGGGTCAGCGATTACCGGCCGGATGATGTGGACGACGAGGTGGATATCATTGTGCGTCTGCCGGAGGGTAACCGTGATCTGGACCAGCTCGATCGGTTACGGGTGCAGACCCATTATGGCCTGGTGCCGATTAGTAACTTTATCACCCGCCGCCCGGCACCCAAACTGGGTACCATCAATCGGGTCGACGGTCAGCGGGTGATGACGGTGAAGGCTGATGTGGAGGAGGGGATCCTGCCTGCGAGCAAAGTGGTGGAGATCCAGCAGTGGCAGGAAGAGAATCTCGAGACGATGGACCCGCGCATCACCGTCACCTTCAAGGGGGAGGACAAGGAGCAGCGCGAGTCCCAGGCGTTTCTCAGCACTGCCTTCCTGGTGGCGCTGTTCATCATGGCGATCATCCTGGTCACCCAGTTCAACAGCTTCTACCAGGCGTTTCTTATCCTCTCTGCGGTAGTCTTTTCCACTATCGGGGTGTTTCTCGGTCTGCTCACCACGGGACAGCCCTTCGGGATTGTCATGAGCGGTGTGGGTGTCATCGCCTTGGCCGGCATCGTGGTCAACAACAACATCGTGTTGATTGATACCTATAACATTCTCCGCGCCGGCGGCGTGGAGGCTGTGGATGCGGTGTTGCGGACCGCCGCGCAACGCCTGCGCCCCGTGTTGTTGACTACCGTTACGACCATCCTCGGTCTGCTGCCGATGGTACTGATGGTCAATATTGACCTGCTGAACCGCGAAATCACCACCGGCGCCCCCTCCACCCAGTGGTGGGTTCAGTTGGCCACCGCCGTTTCCGGCGGCCTTGCCTTCGCCACCCTCCTGACCCTGATCCTCACCCCCTGCCTGCTGCTGCTCGGCGAGGGGGCCGGCAGGCGTTGGCGGGGTGTTTGGTCGAAGGTGAAAGGTGCATAGGTCGGGCTGAAGCCCGACATTGCGTGGCTCCGTTGTTATCGTTCCCACGCTCCGTGTGGGAACGCAGTCTGTGGCGCCCTGCACCACGTTACAGTTTGATAAATCGATAATTTTCTGCGGCAAAATGACCGTCGGCGCAGGAGGGATGGGACGCAGAGCGTCCCTGATTTATTCCCAGGAAAAGTGTTGGAGCGGTAAATCTCAAACGTTGAACTTTAAAGCTGCGCCCCATTTTGGGGCGGCGGTAATGCTATTTGCACATGTCAGGTGCATTTCTCCCGCGCTCGCGGAAGAACCCCTGATTCAACTTACTGATTTTACAATTAGCACACGATTGGTGCGGTTCTTGCACTCCGTCTGCCCATTTGATGTTCTCAAATGGGGATTTGTTATGGAGCAGTCGAGCGGTATCGATACCTTGTTTATCCTGTTGGGTGCCATTATGGTGCTGGCGATGCACGCAGGCTTTGCCTTTCTTGAGGTGGGCACGGTGCGCAAGAAGAACCAGGTTAATGCGCTGGTGAAGATTATTACCGATTTCTCAGTGTCCACTATTGCCTATTTCTTTATCGGCTACGCCTTGGCCTACGGGGTGGGGTTTTTCGACAGCGCCGAGGTGTTGAATGTCAATAATGGCTATGCGCTGGTGAAGTTCTTCTTCCTGTTGACCTTCGCCGCCGCCATTCCCGCTATCATCTCCGGTGGTATCGCCGAACGCGCCCGCTTCTATCCGCAGCTGACCGCCACCTTCGTACTGGTGGCGCTGATCTACCCGACCTTCGAAGGCATCGCATGGAATGGTAATTACGGCGTTCAGGAGTGGCTGGAAACGACATTCGGCGCGCCGTTCCATGATTTTGCCGGGTCTGTGGTAGTGCATGCGGTCGGCGGCTGGATCGCACTGGCGGCGGTGATGCTGTTGGGACACCGCAAGGGACGCTATGGCAGGAACGGTGAGGTCTTCGCCCATCCACCGTCGAGCATCCCGTTCCTGGCGCTTGGTGCCTGGATCCTGACCGTTGGCTGGTTCGGTTTTAACGTCATGTCGGCACAAGAGGTTGGCGGCATCTCCGGGCTGGTGGCGGTCAACTCGCTGATGGCCATGGTCGGAGGCATCCTGGTGGCTTTGGTCGCCGGCAAGAATGATCCGGGCTTTGTGCACAATGGTCCGCTGGCCGGACTGGTGGCAGTCTGTGCCGGCTCTGATCTGATGCACCCGTTGGGGGCCCTGATTACCGGAGGCGTCGCCGGTGGCCTTTTTGTTTGGACCTTCACTCTGGTGCAGAACAAATGGAAGATTGATGATGTGCTGGGGGTGTGGCCGCTGCATGGCCTGTGCGGCGCCTGGGGAGGCATCGCCGCCGGTATCTTCGGCTTGCAGTCCCTCGGTGGTATGGGCGGGATAAGCTTTATGTCGCAATTGACCGGCACCGTGCTGGGACTGGCTATAGCCACTGCCGGAGGCTTTATCGTTTATGGCACCATCAAGGCGATAACGGGATTACGCCTCTCCGAAGAGGATGAGTTTAAGGGCGCGGACCTGGCGATCCACAAGATCGCCGCCGAGCCGACATACGACAGGTGACAGGGCAGGGACGAGGGAAAAGATACGAGGGGGTGAGTGCGCTTTGCGCAGTTTAAATTGAAGCGCTCGCGCAGCGAGCACCAACCCTCGATTCTCGTATCTCGCCCCTCGTATCTGCTTTTTTATTGCAAAGGAAACACATCACCAATCGGCCGCGTTTTGAACCAGCCGGTGATGCTGAGCCGGTCGCGCTGTGCCGGCAACACTTCGTGCCAGTAGTTGGCGCTGAGGAAGGTGACGAAGGTGCCGGCTTCGGGTAACACCTCCAGCGTTTCACCTGTTTGCCCGTTGAGGAAGATACGTAACTGTCCACCATCGCTTTTTTGCCAATTTTCGTTGAGGTAGGTGATGGCGGTGACGGTGCGTTGTTCGACGCCGCGGAACTGGTCGATATGCCGCTGGTAGAAACTGCCCGGCGGGTAGACGGCGCAGAAGCACTCGAATTCCACCAGAGCGAGGAACAGCTCTCGGTTGAGGGTCTGCTGGTAGGCCACCATCAGGTCGAGGTATTGGCCCTGTAGTGGGCCGCAATCGGTACGATCCAGCCAGCGGATCTCGTCGGAGCGGATCTCGGGTCGCACCTCGAGCATCTCGCCGCGACCAACACCTGCCGGATGGAATTCCCCCTGCTCGCGCAGACTGAGGCATTCGGCGGCGAGCTCCCTGCTTTCCTCGATACTGAGAAAGCCCGGCGCGATGGCGAAGCCCCGGTCAACCAGGTCATCGGTAATGGTGGTGAGCAGAAGCTCGCGTCCCTGCGGCAGGGGCGAGGTGACCTTGATTTGGCTCATGGCGTTTGCTGGCACCTCTGGGTGAACTGACGTAAACTATCCGGCCCTTTCAAGGTCTGTTCAGGCAAGATGCGCTCAGTTTACATCAAAACCTTCGGCTGTCAGATGAACGAGTACGATTCCGCCCGCATGGCAGATGCGCTCAGTGTCACCTGCGGTCTGGAAATCGTCGATACCCCGGAGCAAGCGGACGTGCTGCTGCTCAACACCTGCTCGGTGCGCGAGAAGGCGCAGGAGAAGGTCTTCTCACAGCTTGGCATGTGGAAACCGCTCAAGGAGAAGAACCCGAACATTATCATCGGTGTCGGTGGCTGTGTCGCCAGTCAGGAGGGGGAGGCGATCCGTGCCCGTGCCCCGTTTGTCGACGTGGTGTTCGGCCCGCAGACGCTGCACCGTCTGCCAGAGATGCTCGGCGAGGTGATCGCCCATCGCCGTGCAGTGGTGGATGTCTCTTTCCCCGAGATCGAGAAATTCGACTACCTCCCCGAGCAAAAAATTGATGGGCCGACCGCTTATGTCTCCATCATGGAGGGGTGTTCCAAGTACTGCACCTTCTGTGTGGTGCCCTACACCCGCGGCGAGGAGGTTAGCCGTCCCTTCGATGACGTGATCGCCGAGGTGGCGGGACTTGCCGCCCAAGGTGTGCGTGAGGTCAATTTGCTGGGCCAGAACGTCAACGCCTACCGTGGGGTGATGGACGATGGCGAAATTGCCGATCTTGCGTTATTGATCCGCTATGTCGCCGCCATCGATGGCATCGACCGCATCCGTTATACCACCTCCCATCCGGTGGAGTTGACTGATAGCCTGATCGAGGTCTATGCCGAGGTCCCCGAGCTGGTCAGCTTCCTGCACCTGCCGGTGCAGGCCGGCTCCGATCGCATCCTCGCCCTGATGAAGCGTGGCCACACCGCCCTGGAGTACAAGGCTAAGATCCGTCGCCTGCGTGAGATGCGACCGGATATCTGTATCTCATCGGACTTCATCATTGGTTTCCCCGGCGAGACCGACGAGGACTTCGAGCAGACCATGAAGCTTATCGAGGAGGTCGGTTTCGACCAGAGCTTCAGCTTTATCTACAGTCCTCGACCCGGTACTCCAGCGGCGAGCCTGCCGGACGATGTGCCGCAGGAGGTGAAAAAGGCGCGCCTGGCCCGGCTGCAGGCGCAGATCAACAAACAGGCCCGCGCGATCAGCGAGGGCATGGTCGGCAGCCTGCAGAAAGTCCTGGTCGAAGGCGTTTCGCGCAAGAGCGACAGCGAGGTCTCCGGCCGCACCGAGAACAACCGTGTGGTCAACTTCCCTGCCGACAAAGCCGTGATCGGCAAGTTCGTCGAGGTGCGCATCACCGCCGCCTACCCCAATTCCCTGCGCGGTGAATTGGTTGAATAAAACCTTTCAACGCAAAGGCGCAAAGGCGCAAAGACGCGAAGAAAAGCTGATTGCATCACTTCCCGGACCTGTGATTATTCTGGGCGACGGACTGCTCTGGCATTTTTTGAAACCTTTGCGTCTTTGCGCCTTTGCGTTAGATTTTAATTTGAGCCATCTGGAATTTGCACTTGAACGAAACCGCTGACAGTCTCGACCTCTCCCTGGAACCGGCCGATAACCTCCGTCTGGCCAATCTCTGTGGCCAGTTCGATGAGCACCTGCGCCAGATCGAACGCCGCCTGGGGGTCGAGATCAACAACCGCGGTAACCGCTTTCGAATCATCGGCGACAGTGAGTCGGTGCGCGCCACAGCCAGTGTGTTGGAGGATCTCTATCAGGTTTCTCTCGATGAGTCGTTAAGTCCTAATCGCGTCCATCTTTATTTGCAGGAGTCCGGTATCGAGGAGCTGCTGGAGGAGGAGGTCGATGTGGCGGAGGTGGTGATCCGCACCAAACGTAGCGTGATCAAGGGGCGTGGCCCGAACCAGAAGAAGTATCTCCATAACATCGTCACCCATGACATCAATTTCGGCATTGGTCCGGCCGGTACCGGCAAGACTTACCTGGCAGTGGCATGTGCGGTCGAAGCACTGGAGAAGGATCAGGTGCGCAAGGTGGTGTTGACCCGCCCGGCAGTAGAGGCGGGCGAACGGCTCGGTTTTCTGCCCGGCGACCTGGCGCAGAAGGTCGACCCTTACCTGCGCCCGCTCTACGATGCCCTCTACGAGATGATGGGCTTCGAGCGGGTGGCCAAGCTCATTGAGCGCAACGTGATCGAGGTGGCCCCGCTCGCCTATATGCGCGGGCGTACCCTTAACGAGGCCTTCATCATCCTCGATGAGGCGCAGAACACCACTCCCGAGCAGATGAAGATGTTTCTCACCCGTATCGGCTTCGGCTCCACCGCGGTGATCACCGGCGATGTTACCCAGATCGATCTGCCGCGTGGCGCCAAGTCAGGGCTGCGTCAGGTGGTCGAAGTGCTCAAGGATGTCGACGGCATCAGCTTCACCTTCTTCCTCGCTAAGGACGTAGTGCGCCACCCCCTGGTGCAGCGGATTGTCGGTGCTTACGACCGGTTCGACCGCGAGAATGAAAATGCCTAAACGCAAAGGCGCAAAGACGCAAAGGTCGCAAAGTCATCCGGAGCTGGACAAGTGCCTTGCGGAATCTGCCGTGGTACTGGCTATGGCCATTGGCAGTTTCAGGTATAGCAGCGGTAATTCAAATGACTGATCCCGAAGTCATGCCAACCGAGATGGTTTTAACCATTAATCCCTTTGCGCCCTTTGCGTCTTTGCGCCTTTGCGTTGAAAGGTTTTCCCAATGATCGATCTCGATCTGCAGATTGCCACCGAGGCGCCGGATTTGCCCTCAGAAGCCGATATCCTGCGTTGGGTGACGGCGGTGGTGGGCGATGCGATGGAAGAGGCGCAGCTGACCGTGCGCATTAGCGACGAGGCGGAGATCCGCGAGCTCAACGCGACCTATCGCGGCAAGGACTATGCGACCAACGTGCTCTCCTTTCCTTTCGAGGCGCCGCCCGGTGTCGATATCCCTCTGCTGGGTGATATTATTATCTGTGCGACGGTGGTGGCGCGCGAAGCGGCCGAGCAGAAAAAGCCCCTTGAGGCCCACTGGGCGCACATGGTGATCCACGGTACCTTGCATCTGCTGGGCTATGACCACATAGAGGATGCCGAGGCCGAGGTGATGGAAGGGCTTGAAATCAGTCTGCTCACTGACCTAGGCTATGCAAACCCGTATGAACGAGACTAGTACTCAATGAACGAAGACCCTAGCGGCGCCGCCCAGGAAGGGCGGCAACGCAGTTGGCTGGAGCGGATCGGACAGATCCTCCAGTCCGAACCCAAAAACAAGGAAGACCTGCGCCAATTTCTGCTCGATGCGCAAGAGCGTGCCCTGCTGGACCGGGATGCCGTCACCATGATCGAAGGGGTCATGGAGGTATCCGAGATGCAGGTGCGCGACATCATGGTCCCCCGTTCGCAGATGGAGGTGATCGAGTGGCAAGCCCGCCTGGCCGATTTCCTTCCTGTCATCATTGCTTCCTCCCATTCGCGCTTTCCGGTGATTGGTGAAAATCGTGATGAGGTGCTGGGGATTATCCTGGCCAAGGATCTGTTGCCCTTCGTTGTTGCTGAGGGCAATGGTGAGTTTAATATTCGAGAGATTTTGCGCCCGGCGATGGTCGTTCCCGAGAGCAAACGTCTCAACGTGTTGCTACGCGAATTCCAGACCAGCCATAACCACATGGCGATTGTCGTTGATGAGTACGGCGGCGTGGCTGGACTGGTGACCATCGAGGATGTGCTGGAGCAGATCGTCGGTGAGATAGAGGATGAGCACGATGTGGACGATGAAGAGAGTTATATCCTCCCCGCCGGCGACGGCCGCTTTAGCGTGCGTGCGCTGACTCCGATCGAGGATTTCAACGAGTATTTTCAGACCCGTTTCAGCGATGAGGAGTTTGATACCATCGCCGGGCTGGTGATCAACGCTTTCGGTCGGATGCCCAAACGTGGTGAGTCGGTCAATTTCGACGGTTTCCGTTTTACCGTCCAGCGGGCCGATAACCGGAGGATCTATTTGCTGGAGGTGGCCCCGATCGCCAAGCAGAACCAGGATGAGGACGGGGATGCAGGGACTGCTGATGCTGGCCCGTTTGCCTGATTGGCCACGCCGTTTGCTATTGCTGCTGGCTGGGGCGACGCTCCCCTTGGCCTTCGCCCCGGTCGGCTTTTTCCCCCTGGCTTTCCTGGCGCTCATCCCGTTGTTCGCGGCCTGGCAGAGGGCCCTGCCGCGACAGGCACTGGGCGACGGTTTTGTTTTTGGCCTTGGTCAGTTTGGCGTTGGTGTCTCCTGGGTCTATGTGGCGATCCACCAATTCGGCAATTCGCCTGCCCCGGTAGCGGTGGTGTTAACTTTCCTGTTTGTCGCGGTGCTGGCTGCGGTGCCGGCACTGGTCGGTTATCTTGCCGCCCGTTTTGCGCCACAGGGGCGTCACTCAGCCGTACTTTTGCTGCTCTGGCTGCCTGCGTTATGGACACTTGGCGAATGGTTTCGCGGCTGGTTCCTCACGGGTTTTCCCTGGCTTAATCTTGGCTACAGTCAGATCGATTCCCCCCTGGGCGGCTATGCCCCACTTATTGGTGTTTATGGTCTGAGCTGGATCTGTGCGCTCACCGCCGGTAGTCTGCTTTGGTTAGGGCAGGCGCGCCAAGCGGCCTTGCGTCTGGTATTGCCTCTGCTGTTGCTGCTGTGGGTTGGTGGTGTTCTGCTGGGGATGCTCACGTGGACCACGCCATTAGGCGAGCCGGTGCGAACCACTCTAATCCAGGGCAATGTTCCGCAGTCCACCAAATGGAATCCGGAAGCGACCCGCGATCGGTTGCAGCGCTATGCCGGTCTCACCCAGAAGTACTTTGATGATAGCGATATCATCATTTGGCCAGAGAATGCGGTGACTGTCTTCTACCATGACATCAAAGCGGCCTTTTTCGATGGACTGGCCGAGGATCTGCGCGCCACCGGCACCGATTTGATTCTTGGTGTACCGCTGCTCGATGATGACGGGGAGCGTTACTACACCACCATGATGAGCCTGGGTAGCAGTCATGGTTTCTATCGCAAACGTCACCTGGTGCCGTTTGGGGAGTTCCTGCCTCTTGAAGAATTCCTGCGTGGAATGATCCGCTTTTTTGACTTGCCCATGTCCAGTTTCTCTCCCGGCCCTGATGAGCAGCCCCTGCTGGAGGTTGCCGGGCACAAGGTAGCGGCGACGGTCTGTTACGAGGATGCCTTCGGCGAGGAGATGATCGACTTCCTTCCCGAAGCATCGATGCTGGTCAATGGCAGTAACAACGCCTGGTATGGTAATTCGTTGGCACCGCACCAGCATCTGCAGATCTCGCGCATGCGGGCGCTGGAGACAGGCAGGCCGATGCTGCGCGCGACAACTAACGGCATCTCAGCGCTGATCGATGAGAAGGGAGCGATCCAGGCCCGTTCTCGCCAGTTCGAGACCGACACCATCACCGGTCTGGTGCAACCGATGCAGGGCGCCACCCCCTATGTGCGCTGGGGCAACTGGCCGTTGGTCATACTGCTGTTGATGCTGTTGGCAGGGGCTCGCCTGTTCCGCTGTGGGCGTGCAAGCTAAACACAAAAGATCTCAACGCAAAGAACGCGAAGCACTCATTTCACCCTTCGCTTGAGATAAGCGTCAATCGGATACCGAAGCGCAAACTGACAGAAAGCTGGCCTGTCATTCTGGAGTGACGTTACGACTATCGCCTTACCCGACCATTCATCGCATCCGCTCCCTTTACGTTGAAAGGTTTTTCCTGGAATTTCAGCCCTCACCGGTGGAAATGCGGCGGAAGGTGGTGCCGTGGCACTTGGGGCAGGGAGGGATGTGCCCGGTTTTATGGAAGTGCAGTAGCTCGCCGCAGCTCTTGCACTGCAGGGTGCCTATGCTGGCTATCTCACCGCTTTTCCATTCACCGAGGGCGGTGGCTCGTATTTGCAGCTTGGTCAGCTCCTCACGGGTGTGGTCGACCATTTGGGCGAAGATATCCAGCAGGCTGCGTTCCACCAGTTCGAGATCGAACTTTAGCCAGTCGCGCAGTTCCTGTCCTTCCTTGTTGACAAATTCTGCCGCATCTTCCAGATCGCGCATTACATAGATGCTGACCAGCTCCGCCTCTTCACGAGTGAGTTCTCCCAGTTCGGTGGCCCTTTCCATCGCAGTATCCACACCCTCGCGTAAACCTTTGCCCGCCTTGTCCATCGCCTCGCGGCTGCGCTCGAGCATGAGGTTGTAGGCCTCGGTGAGTTTGCCGGTCAGACCTTCTTGATGTTGTTCGCTCATGCCATGCTCCTTTGCGTATGTGATGATGCTAAGTTTGGAGCATGCGACCCGCCAATCCAAGTGCCGCGGGCACTCCAAGCGCTATTCTTTCGGATATTATCGCAGCATTCGCGGCTTTTGTTGTGGGGCATCAGGGACCTACGGTATCCTAGCTGACTTGTTTTTCAGGTAGACAGGCGTTATCCGATGGCGTTCGATGAGCAATACCGACCGAATAAGGTCGAGCAGCAGGTTCAATTATTTTGGGAAGAAAATCAGTCCTTTACGGCGCTTGATGATACTACGCGCGAGAAGTTCTTCTGTCTTTCCATGTTCCCCTACCCCTCCGGGCGGCTGCACATGGGGCATGTGCGTAATTACACCATTGGTGATGTGATCAGCCGCTATCAGCGCATGCTGGGCAAGAACGTGCTGCAGCCGATGGGCTGGGATGCTTTTGGTTTGCCGGCGGAGAATGCGGCGATCAAGAACAATGTCCCGCCGGCCAAGTGGACTTACGAAAACATCGACTACATGCGAGGGCAGCTCAAACGCCTTGGCTTCGGTTACGACTGGGACCGTGAGATCGCCACCTGTCATCCGGACTATTATCGCTGGGAGCAGTGGTTGTTCACCAAGTTGTTCGAGAAGGGACTGGTCTACAAGAAGACCGCCCCGGTGAACTGGTGCCCTAATGACATGACGGTGCTAGCCAACGAGCAGGTGATCGACGGCTGCTGTTGGCGTTGCGATACTCAGGTCGAGCGCCGTGAGATCCCGCAGTACTTCATGAAGATCACCGACTATGCCGAGGAGCTGCTCACCGGCCTCGACAAGCTGCCGGGCTGGCCCGAGCAGGTGCGCACGATGCAGAAGAACTGGATCGGCCGCTCAGAAGGGGTGGAGGTGCACTTCGCCCTCGCCGAGGGTAATGAGCCGTTAAAAGTGTTCACCACCCGTCCCGACACCCTGATGGGCGTTACTTATGTCGCCGTTGCAGCCGAGCATCCCCTCGCCCTGAGTGGCGCGGTGAACAATCCCGAGCTGCTGGCCTTTATCGACGAGTGCAAGCACCAGGAGACCGCCGAGGCGGCCATCGAGACGATGGAAAAGAAGGGGATGGATACCGGCATCAAGGCGCACCATCCCATCACAGGGGAAGAGGTGCCGGTCTATGTCGCCAACTTCGTGCTCATGGGCTACGGCGAAGGGGCGGTGATGGCGGTGCCTGCTCACGACCAGCGTGACTGGGAGTTTGCCCATAAGTATGGCATCCCGATCAAGCAGGTCATCGCACCGCTGGACGACAGCGCGGTGGATCTGAGCGTCGGTGCTTATACCGAGAAGGGCAAGCTTATCGACTCGGCCCAGTTCTCCGGCATGAGTTCGCCACAGGCCTTCGACGCCATCGCCAAACACCTCGCCAATGAAGGCAAGGGCTGTAAGCGCGTGAACTTTCGCCTGCGTGACTGGGGCGTATCGCGCCAGCGCTACTGGGGCTGCCCGATTCCGATCATCAACTGCCCCGAGTGTGGCGCGGTGCCGGTGCCCGAGGATCAGCTGCCGGTGGTACTGCCGGAGGATATCGCCTTCGACGGCGTCGGTTCGCCCATTAAGAAAATGCCCGAGTTTTACGAGACCACGTGCCCCAAGTGTGGCGGCGAGGCTGAGCGCGAGACCGATACCTTCGACACCTTCATGGAGTCCTCCTGGTATTACGCCCGCTACGCCTGCCGCAGCAACGATAGCGCGATGCTTGATGAGCGCGCCGACTACTGGTTGCCGGTGGATCAATACATCGGTGGCATCGAGCACGCGATTTTGCATCTGCTCTACGCCCGCTTCTACCACAAGCTGCTGCGCGATCAGGGTCTGCTGAACTCTGATGAGCCCTTTGCCAACCTGCTGACGCAAGGAATGGTGCTCAAGGACGGCTCGAAGATGTCCAAGTCCAAGGGCAACACGGTCGATCCGCAGGAGCTCATCGAGCGTTATGGCGCCGATACGGTAAGACTGTTCACTATGTTCGCCGCGCCGCCGGAGCAGTCCCTGGAGTGGAACGACTCCGGCGTGGAAGGGGCGCACCGTTTCCTCAAACGGCTGTGGGCGTTTGCCCATGAACATAAGGCGGCCCTGGGTGGAGTTATTGCAACCTCCGAGGCGGCAAAAGATGCGCGGTGTGAGATCCATGAGGCGCTGGCGCAGGCGCTGGGGGATTTCGGCAAGTACCAGTTCAACACTGTCGTCGCCGCCTGCATGAAGATGATGAATACCCTCGGTAAACTCGGTGGAGCAGGGAGCGATGCTTTGCGCAACGAGGGTGTCTCGATCCTGCTGCGCCTGCTCTCGCCCATAGCACCACACCTCAGCCACACGCTGTGGCGTGAACTTGGTTACGGTGACAACATCCTCTCCGCACCTTGGCCTGCCGTCGATGAGGCCGCTCTGGTGAAGGACTCCATCGACCTGGTGGTGCAGGTCAACGGCAAGGTACGCAGTCAGATCAGTGTGCCGGCCGAGGCCGACAAGAATGCTGTTGAAGAAGCCGCGCTGGGTGATGAGAAGGTGCAGTCCTTTATCGAGGGCAACACTATTGTCAGGATAATTGTGGTGCCCGGGCGGCTGGTGAACATCGTGGTGAAACCACAGTGAGAAGTGAAGCCGTGACACGTGACAAGTTTCAAGTGGCAATAGGTTGGCAACCCCGGCTATTGAGGCGAGGTGTTGCCTTCTTGTTACTTGTCACTTGCTCCTTGTCACTGACCTCCTGCGGCTTCCATCTGCGGGAAGCGGTAGCGTTGCCCGAGGTGATGGAGCGCACCTATATTGCGGGTGCGGGAAACAGTGCGCTCTATTACGAGCTGGAGAGCGCGCTGCTCGCCGCCGGTGGGCAGGTCGTGGAAACGGCGGAGTCAGCAACGGCTACCCTGACTGTCCACAGTGAAAATTACGGCCGTCGCGTGCTGAGCGTGGACAGCGCAGGCCGCGCGAGTGAGTATGAACTCAGTCTGCGTGTCGCTTATAGCCTGAGCGCTGCTGGAGAAATAGTGGTCGGGCGGGATGAAGTCTCGTTGTTACGGGATTATCGCTTCGACCCTGAGAATATACTGGCCTCAAGTGGACAGGAGGAGATGCTGCAAAACGAGATGCGTCGTTACGCGGTGCGCCAGATATTGCGTCGTCTGCAGTCTTCGGCTGCGCGCCCTGCCCAGCCATGAAATTGCGTATCGACCAATTGGCTGCCCACCTGCAGCAGGGGTTGAAACCGATCTATCTCATCAGCGGGGACGAGCCTCTGCAAGTGATGGAAGCGAGTGATGCGATCCGTGCCCACGCCCGTGAGCAAGGCTTTGGTGAGCGTGAAGTCCTGCATGTCGAGGGTGGTTTTGACTGGAGTGCTCTGAGCGCCGCTTCCGGTGCGCTCTCCCTGTTTGCCGAGCAGCGGTTGCTTGAGCTGCGCCTGCCCAGCGGCAAGCCGGGCAGAGAGGGCGGCGCCGCTCTGACTGAATACGCAGCTAACCCGCCACCCGATACGGTGCTGCTGGTTATCAGCGGCAAGATCGACAGTGCCTCGCAGAAGAGCAAGTGGTTCAAGGCGGTGGAGGCGGCCGGGGTGACCCTGCCGGTCTGGCCGATAGAGCCCACGGCACTGCCAGGCTGGGTGATGAACCGCATGCGCATGCGTGGCATGGAGCCTACTGCCGAGGCGGCGCAGATCCTGGCCGAACGGGTGGAGGGTAATCTGCTGGCTGCGGCCCAGGAGGTGGAGAAGCTTCGGTTGCTCTATGGCGATAGCCGGATCGATGTCGAAGAGGTTGAGGAGGGGGTCGCCGACAGTGCCCGCTACGATATCTTTGAGCTGGTCGACACTGCGCTGCTTGGTGATGCGGCCCGTACCAGCCGGGTGATCGATGGGCTGCGCGCCGAAGGGGTGGAGTCGATCCTTGTGTTGTGGGCGCTGCTGCGGGAAATTCGTTCCCTGGCGGCGATGGCCGGCGATCTGGCACAGGGGGGTAGCCTGGATGCAGTAATGGGCCAGCACCGGGTGTGGGATAAGCGGAAGGCGGCGGTGCGCGCTGGACTCAAACGCTATAACCTCAGGCGGTGGCAACAACTGTTACGCCGGGCAGGACGAATCGACCGCATGATCAAGGGAGCCGAGCCAGGCAATCCGTGGGATGAGTTGTTACAATTGGCCCTATTGGTGGCTGGGGTACGGACGGTTTAAACAAGTTCAAGAGGTAGGAGCAGCTTCCAGCCGCGACAGTCGGTGTCAGGTTGCGCAAATCGCGGCTGGAAGCCGCTCCTGCAGGTGGCGAGATTTTTGAACTTTTATTCGAGGTTTGACGTGGATATTAAACAGTACATGCAACAGGTCGGACAACAGGCACGTGCCGCCTCGCGCGAGATGGCTAGGGCCGGTACCAGTGCCAAGAACGCGGCG
>JBFFNE010000032.1:0-27725 GCA_041563315.1 Thiohalomonadaceae bacterium | reverse complement strand
CGGTATAGTTCGCGCTCAACCATGGACCCTGTGGGAGAGTGTGGCGCCGTGCGAGCGGGAAGGCCACCGCCGAAGGCGCAACCCGCCCGGAATCGCTCAGGCAAAAGGACCACCGGGACCGGTTGACTCTGGAGAGCGGTTGCGTAAGCAATCCACCGAAGGGGCTAAGCTCTCAGGTATGTTTCTCTTGCTTCGATAATGCGAGAGACGCTGTGGACAGAGGGGCGACGAAAGACCGCGCGGTCTTCCGTCGCCCCTTTTTTTGTTTATGGTGTGGCGAAACGCGGCCTCCGCGACCACTGACGACAGGTAGCCGGCTTGGCAAAACACGACATCCACATTCCGGTCTTTGACCATTCGGCCGAGTCCAACGTCGGGCGCATGCCACCGTGGGTCCGCCAGTCGCTCGCTGCCGGTGGCTACAGCGAAACCGCGCAACAGGTCCACGGCAACCACCTGATCACCGTCTGCGAGGAGGCGCGCTGCCCCAACCGTGGCGAGTGCTGGGGACGGGGCACGGCCACCTTCATGCTCCTCGGCGACACCTGCACCCGGGCCTGCGGCTTTTGCGCGGTGAAGACCGGGCGGCCCGATGGCGTGGATGAGGATGAGCCACAGCGCCTCGTCGAGGCGGTAAAGGCGATGTCGCTGGACTATCTCGTACTGACCTCGGTGAATCGCGATGATTTGCCTGATGGCGGGGCCGGCATCTTTGCCACTACTCTGCACGGTTTGCGCGAGGTGCAACCGGCTCTGGGGTTGGAGGTGCTGACCCCGGACTTCCGCAACTGCCAGGAGCCGGCGGTGCAGTTGTTGGCAGACGCCCTTGGCAGCGAAGGCTTCCTGGTGTGGGGGCACAATGTGGAGACGGTACCCTCGCTCTACAAGACGGTGCGCAAGGGGGCCAAATACGAGCGCTCGCTGCGCATGCTGGAACTTGCGGCGCTGCACCCGCAGATGGAGGCCAAGTCGGCGTTGATGCTGGGACTGGGCGAGCGCGAAGATGAGGTAGAAGCGGTGATGCGGGATTTGCGCAGTGCCGGGGTCTCGCGCCTTGCCCTGGGCCAGTACCTGCGGCCCACCCGCTACCACCTGCCGGTGAAGGCTTACATCGAGCCCGCCCAGTTTGCTGCGTACGAACAGACCGCCAGGGCGATGGGCTTCAGCTGGGTCAAGGCCGGCGCGATGGTGCGCAGCTCCTATCACGCGGAAGAGTGAAAAAGATTTCAACGCAAAGGCGCAAAGAGCGCAAAGGAAACTGATTCCGGGAAGGTGCATGGTGAGTGCTGGCGGACTCCCAGGGAAGAAGAGGTTATTTAGGTTTCATCGTAAAGCTGTTAAGTGTCACAGGTTCCCGGTGAGTAGGTCATTACTCACGTGTAATAGGCCTTATCAACTTCGCGTCCTTTGCGGATAGATTTTTTCAGTTTTTTAGGAGAAGGACTTTGGGTAACAGAACACCGCTTTACGAGGCCCATGTGGCGCAGGGCGCCAAGATGGTCGATTTTTCCGGCTGGGACATGCCGATCCACTACGGTTCGCAGATTGAGGAGCATCACCGGGTGCGCCGCGCGGCCGGTATGTTTGATGTCTCCCACATGTGTGTGGTGGACCTGCGTGGTGCGCGCACCCGCGAACTGCTCCGTTATCTCATGGCTAATGATGTCGCCAAGCTGGATGGGCTTCCGGGCAAAGCGCTATACAGCTGCATGCTCAATACCCGTGGTGGCGTGATCGATGACCTCATCATCTACCATATGGATGACGTCTGGTACCGGGTGGTGGTTAACGCCGGGACGCGTGAGAAGGATATCGCCTGGATGCGCCAGCACGCCCCGTCCTTCGATGTCGAGATCGAGGTGCGTAGCGACCTGGCGATGATCGCGGTACAGGGCCCCGAGGCGCGTGACAAGGTGCACCAGGTGATGCGTGCCCGCGCTGCCGACGTCAAGGGCCTGGTGCGCTTCGCCGCCGCCGAGAGCGGCCAGTGGTTTGTTGCCCGCACCGGCTATACCGGTGAGGATGGCTATGAGATCATGTTGCCCGAGGAGCAGGCCGAGGATCTCTGGCATGCTCTGGCGGAGACCGGCGTGGCTCCCTGTGGGCTGGGCGCCCGTGATACCCTGCGCCTGGAAGCGGGGATGAATCTCTACGGCCAGGACATGAGCGAGGAGACCTCCCCGCTCATCTCCGGTCTGGGCTGGGCCATTGCCTGGGAGCCGCAGGACCGCAACTTCATCGGTCGCGAAGTGCTGGAGGCCGAGCGCAGTGCGGGTGTCCGGCAGCAGCTGGTCGGTCTGGTACTGGAGGAGAAGGGAGTGCTGCGCGCCCACCAGAAGGTGGTGGTGGAGGGGCTTGGCGAAGGTGAGATCACCAGTGGCAGTTTCTCGCCGACTCTGGGCAAGGCCATCGCGCTGGCGCGCCTCCCGGCCGGCGAGGCCAGCCGCTGCAGCGTCGAGATCCGCGGCAAGCTGCTGGCCGCGCGTATTGTGAAGCCACCGTTCGTGCGCAACGGCAAAGCGGTTATTAACTAAACAATAAAGTACAGTCATCAAGAGGGTTACCCAATGAGCAATGTGCCAGAGGAACTGAAGTACACTAAATCCCACGAGTGGGTGCGTCGAGAGGCCGACGGCAGCGTCACTATCGGTATCACCGAGCATGCCCAGGAGCTGCTGGGCGACATGGTGTTTGTGGAACTGCCCGAAGTCGGCCGTCAGCTGGCCGCCGAGGAGGACTGCGCGGTGGTCGAGTCGGTCAAGGCGGCCTCCGATGTCTACGCGCCCATCACCGGTGAGGTGACCGAGGCCAACAGCGCCCTTGAGGACAGCCCCGAGATCGTCAACCAGAGCCCCTATAGCGATGGCTGGCTGTTTCGCATGGTGCCGGCCGACGCGGCTGAGATCGACGGCCTGCTGGATGCGGCCGGTTACGCCGCGGTGGTGGCCGAAGAAAGCCATTGATTGAAAATTCAAGCTTAGGCGCAAAGCCGCAAAGAACCCGGGAATTAGTGGTTTTCCTTGCGTCCGTTGCGCCTTAGCGTCTTCGCACTAGATTGTGGTAGTTAAGAAATGCCGTTTATCCCGCATACCGAAGATGATGTAAAAGCCATGCTCAAGGCCATCGGTGCCGACAGCATCGAGGCGCTGTTCGATGAGATCCCGGCCGAGTTGCGGGCGCGGGGGCTGGAGAACGTTCCCGAGAGGATGAACGAGATGGCGATCGGCCGGCTGATGCATCAGCGCGCTGCCGCAGACGGCCAGGCGCTCTGCTTCATCGGTGCCGGCGCCTACGACCATCACATTCCGGCAGTGGTGTGGGAGATCGCCACCCGCGGCGAGTTCTACTCCGCCTACACCCCCTACCAGGCTGAGGCAAGTCAGGGCACGCTCCAGGTGGTCTACGAATTCCAGAGCATGATCGCCGGACTGACCGGCATGGATGTGGCCAACGCCTCGCTCTACGATGGCGGCTCGGCGCTGGCCGAGGCCGTGCTGATGGCGGTGCGTGCCAACCGCAAGTCCAAATCGAAGCGCATTCTGATGCCCGCCACGGTCCACCCGGACTACCGCAAGGTGGTGCACGCGATCGTGCATAACCAGGGTATCGAACTGGTGGAGCTGCCCTACTGCACCGACGGCGGCAACATTCTGCCCGAATCGCTGACGCACCTCGAGGGCGAGGACTTCGCTGCGCTGGTGATCCCGCAGCCCAACTTCTTCGGCGTGCTCGAGGAGGTGGATACACTGACCGACTGGGCCCACGCCAATGGCATGCTGGCGATCGGTGTGGTTAACCCGACCGCGCTGGCGCTGCTCAGCGCCCCCGGCGAGTGGGGGGAGAAGGGTGCGGATATCGCCTGCGGCGATGGCCAGCCGCTCGGCTCGCCGCTCTCCTCCGGTGGGCCCTACTTCGGTTTCATGGGCTGCAAGCAGGAGCACGTGCGGCAGATGCCGGGCCGTATCGTCGGCCGCACCGTGGATCTCGACGGCAAGAGCGGCTTCACCCTGACCTTGCAGGCGCGCGAGCAGCATATCCGCCGAGCCAAGGCGACCTCCAATATCTGCTCCAACCAGGGCCTGATGGCCACGGCCGCCACCATCTACATGGCGGCCCTCGGCAGCGGCGGGTTGGAGCGGGTCGCCGCCGCCAGCCACGCCAACACCCGTGCGCTGGTCGAGCGCTTGACCGCCATTCCCGGTGTCGAACGGGTGTTCGAACGCCCCTTCTTTCACGAGGCGCTGCTGCGCATCGCCCCGCCGGTTGATGAGGTGCTGCGCGCCCTGGCGGTAGAGGATATCCTTGGCGGATATGCCGCCGGCAGGGATTACCCCGAGCTGGACAATACCCTGCTGATCTGTGCCACCGAAACCCGGACGGCGGACGATATCGAGCATTACGCCGAGAATCTCGAACGCATCGTCTCGCTCCGTAGCGACAAGCCGACCTGAAACTGCAGAACCCGGCCAAACACGGAATCTAAGGAGGAACCATGCGGCGTTTGATGATTGCCACTGTACTTACCCTGGGCACCACGCTGGCCCACGCGGTCGCCACCATCGACGATTACCCGATGAAGGCTGAGCGTGTGGCTGACGGGGTCTATGCCATCGTCTCGCCGGCCACCGACTTTCCCAACGAGGAGAACAAGGGCTGGAACTCCAATGCCGCCTTCGTTATTACCCGTGAAGGCCTGTTAGTGTTCGATACCGGCTCCTCCGAGACCATTGGTAAGGCGCTGCTGAAGACCATTCGCACCGTAAGTAAGGCGCCTATAAAGTGGGTGGTCAATTCCCACTCCCACGGCGACCACTGGCTCGGCAACGGCGCTTTCGTGGCGGAAAAACCGGCAGAGATGCTCGCTTCCGATGCCGCCATCGACCTGATGAAAAAGAGCGGCTTCGACTGGGTTAGCCGCTTCAATAATATGAGTGGTGGCGCCACCGGCAGCTTTACCCCGGTGCCGGCGAAGCGTGCGGTCACCCAGGCGATGGAGCGCACCTTCGGTGATATCCAGGTCCAGATTCTCTTCTCCGAACACAGCCACTCACCGGGCGACATCGTCTTCTGGCTGCCGCAGAAAAAGGTGATGGTCACCGGCGACGCCATGTACACCGGACGCCCGCCAGCGACTTTCGACGCCAATATCCAGCAGTGGATCGCCTTCCTCGCCGAAATGCGTGAGCTGCAGCCAACAGTGGTGATTCCGGGGCACGGACCGGTGGCCGGAGTGGAAGCTATTATTAGCCTGCATGACTATTTCGAGAGCCTCTGGACTCTGGTGGCGGAAGGTTTTGATGAGGGCAAGCTGGATTACGAGATCGCACCGACGGTTAAAGATAAGATGAAACGTTTCGAGACCGAATATGCGGGTCTGTATGACCGGTTGGGAGAGTCGGTGTCGCATGTTTATTTGCAGGTTGAGGAGGCGATGTTTTAAGGGGGAGTGTTGTCCTGTATGAGGAAGTGTCGCTTCGCGACGGTTTGAATTTGATGCGGGGGCGAGACCCCGTATTAGATCGACGTCGCGACAGCGACACAAAAAGTAGTGAAAATTAACCAAACACCGAGCATCAACAAAAGGGTACCGATGCGATGCTGATTTTCGAACAATCCAAACCCGGCCGCCTCAACGCCGCTCAGAGCCCCGCTGCCGCGGAGGTCTCTGACATTCCCGAGCAGTTCCGCCGCAAATCCCGGACGAACCTTCCAGAGCTCTCCGAGCTGCAGGTGGTTCGCCACTACACCCGCCTGTCACAAAAGAATTTTTCCATCGACACCCATTTTTATCCGCTCGGCTCTTGCACCATGAAGTACAACCCGCGCGGTTCGCATGCGTTGGCGATGCTGCCGGGTTTTCTCGGCCGCCACCCCAAGGCACCGACCGAGACCCATGGTCAGGGGATTCTGGCCTGCCTGTTCGATTTGCAGGAGATCCTCAAGGACGTGACTGGGATGAAGGGCTGCTCGCTGACACCGATGGCCGGTGCGCAGGGCGAGTTTGCCGGGGTGGCGATGATCCGCGCCTATCATGATGCCCATGGCGATAGCGCACGCAGCGAGATCCTGGTGCCCGATGCGGCCCACGGTACCAATCCGGCCACTGCGGTGATGTGCGGTTACAAGGTCAGGGAGATCCCTACTGATGCAAACGGTGATGTGGACCTGGAGCGGCTGAAAGAGGCGGTCGGACCGCATACCGCCGGCATCATGCTGACCAATCCCTCTACCCTTGGCGTGTTCGAACGCCGCATCAAGGAGATCGCCGGCATCGTGCACCAGGCGGGCGGGCTGCTTTATTACGATGGCGCCAACCTCAACGCCATCCTCGGCAAGGTCAAGCCGGGCGACATGGGCTTCGATGTGGTGCACCTGAACCTGCACAAGACCTTCTCCACCCCTCACGGCGGCGGCGGTCCTGGCGCCGGTCCGGTGGTGGTAGGTGAGCGCTTGCTCCCCTTCCTGCCCCTGCCCGTTGTGGGTGAGGAGAAGGGTGTGTACCGTTGGCTGGAGGAGGCAGACCTGCCCCAGTCCATCGGCCGTCTCTCGGCCCATATGGGCAATGTGGGGATCCTGCTGCGTGCCTATATCTATGCGCGCATGCTCGGGCGTGAGGGGATGGTGCGGGTGGCCGAGTTCGCCACACTGAATGCCAACTACATGATGGCGGAGCTGAAAAAGCAGGGCTTTGCCATGGCCTTCGATGATCGCCGTGCTACCCACGAGTTCATTCTCACCCTGAAGAAAGAGGCAAAGGAATGGGGTGTTAACGCGATGGACTTTGCCAAGCGCCTGCTCGATTACGGCCATCATGCGCCGACCACTTATTTCCCGATGCTGGTGCCCGAGTGCTTCCTTATCGAGCCGACCGAGACCGAGGATCGCGCCACGCTGGACGAGTTTATTGCGGCGATGGCTTCCATCCGCCAGGAGGCAGAACAGAGTCCTGAGGTGGTCAAGGGAGCGCCGCACACCCTGCCGGTGAAACGTCTCGATGATGTGAAAGCGGCACGTGAACTGGATCTGGTTTGGAAGCCGTATCAGGAAGAGGCATGAGCGCTGAAACCAACAAGCCGGGCACCCGTGGCCTGAGGCATATCCTGCAGGCCACCGGTTACTCGATGAAGGGGCTGAAGGCGGCCTACACCCATGAGGAGGCGTTTCGCCTGGAGCTGCTGGCCATGGTGGTGATGGTCCCGCTGGCGATATGGCTTGGACAGCGTGCGGTCGAATGGGCCTTGCTTATTAGCAGCCTGCTGCTGGTGTTGTTCGCCGAGCTTGTCAATTCCGCCTTGGAGGCGGTGGTCGATCGGGTTAGCGTGGAGCACCACGAACTCTCAGGGCGTGCCAAGGACATCGGCTCGGCCGGGGTATTTATTGCGCTGGCCAATGTCGCTGTTGTCTGGGGCTTTATTCTGTACGAACGGTTTTGTTGATATTTGATATTTAATCCGGGCCACCCTGTAGGAGCGGTTTCCAGCCGCGAAAGAACGGAGACGCATTAGGCTAATCGCGGCAAGATGCCGCTCCTACGATGGGTGGCGGGGACAAAAGTGACTCTCTCGGCGAATGTCCGCACACGAAAAATCGAGAGTTGAAGCGTTACCTGAAAAAGAAAAGGAAAAGACTATGTCTGCACTGATTTGCGGCTCTATCGCCTACGACACCATCATGGTGTTCCACGATCGTTTCAAGAACCATATCCTGCCCGACAAGGTGCACATGCTGAACGTCTCCTTCCTGGTGCCGGACATGCGCCGTGAGACCGGTGGCTGTGCCGGCAATATCGCCTACAACCTCAAGCTGCTCGGCGGCGAACCGAAGATGATGGCTACTGTTGGGCGTGATTTCGAGCCCTATGCCCAGTGGATGGAGAAGTGCGGCATCGATCTGACCCACGTCAAGGAGATCGACAACACTTTCACCGCGCAGGCCTTCATTACCACCGACATGGACGATAACCAGATCACCGCCTTCCACCCCGGTGCCATGAGCTTCGCCCACGAGAATCGGGTGGAAGAGGCCGAGGGCGTGACCATCGGCATCGTCTCCCCGGATGGGCGTGACGGCATGCTCGAGCACGCCACCCAGTTCGCTGAGGCGGGCATTCCCTTCATCTTCGATCCAGGCCAGGGCCTGCCGATGTTCGATGGCGACGACCTGCTGAAATTTATCGAACAGGCCACCTGGGTCACCGTCAATGACTACGAAGCGCAACTGTTGGAGGATCGCACGGGCAAGTCGCCGCACGAGATCGCCGAAATGTGCGAGGCACTGATCATCACCCGCGGCGCCAAGGGCTCTTACATCTACACCAGCAAGCACCGCTACGAGATCCCCGCCGCCGAGGCGCGCGAGGTAGTCGACCCGACCGGTTGCGGCGATGCCTTTCGCGCCGGCCTGCTCTACGGCCTGATGAACGGGCTGGATTGGGAAAACACCGGTCGCATCGCCTCCCTGCTGGGCGCAATCAAGATTGCTCACCATGGCACCCAGAATCACCACTTCTCCATGGAGGATTTCCGGGCACTGTTCCATGAGGCGTTCGGATATCATTTGTGAAAAAGCAGTGACAAGTAGCGAGTGACAAGATGTAGGAGCGGCATCCTGCCGCGACTGTCGTGCTGCCCCTGTCGCGGCAAGATGCCGCTCCTACAGGTTCAAGGTTGTAATCGTTCCCACAACTCCGCGTGTGAACGAAAAAAGCTTACTTTGTAGGTCGGGCTTTAGCCCGACCTACAATCCTCACGCCCTCACGCTTTACCACAATGAAGACCCCGGCACATCCTGCCAGCGCATAGACGATCATTGCCCCCGCCGGAAGGTCCAGCAGAGCCGCGAGGAGCAATCCGATGGCATAGCCGCTCACCCCGACCAGATAGCCACACACCAGCCCTTTTTCACCAACATTCCTGATCGCCAGCGCCGGCAGAATCAGGGTGGCGAAGACCAGGTAGACGCCGACCAGCTGCACCGAGGCGGTAATGCTGAGGGCAAACAGCAGGTAGAAGGGGAGCGAGGAGGGGTGGCGTCGCAGGGCAAAACCGATGGCGAGTACTGCAGCGTAGAGCAGGGCTACCGGCAGTAGTTGGTCGTAGCCGACCCAGAGGACCTGGCCGATGAGCAGCTCCCTGAGATGTTCCCCGCCGTGGGGGTTGCCGGCGAGCAGCAGGATACCGCCGCTGGAGGCGAGCACGAACAGGGTGCCGATGAGCGCTTCCTGCAGTTCCGGCCAGCGCCGTTCGGTGAAGTGCATTACTAGCGCGCCGGCAAGCGCCGAGCCGAGTGCCACTGCCTGAACCTGCCATGCGCCGGGTTCCCAGTCAAAGCTGTGGGCGGCGATGAGACCCAGTCCGGCGATTTGCGCCAGCGCCAAATCCAGGAAGATGATGCCGCGTGCCAGCACCCGGCGCCCCAGCGGGACGTGGGTGGCTACCACCAGAAGGCCGGCCATAAAGCCCGGACCCAGGATGGCAAGGTCGAGTGCTGCCCAGTTCATTGCGCCGCCGCCAGCAGGCGCTCGATAGTGTCGTCGAACAGGCCGAAGAGATCCGCGGTCCGTTCATTGCCACCCACGGTGTAGGGCAGTTGCACCACGGTGACGCCACTCATCTGCGCTAGCCTGCGGGCGGCGCGATCGTTCTGGTAGGCGGTGTGCAGGATGATCTTCGCCGGTTCCTTTTCCAGCTCCGCCTTGAGTGCAGCCAGGTGACCGACACTGGTTGGCAAACCCGGCTTGGGCTCCAGCGCTCCGACCTCAACCAGTCCCAGCCAGTCGAACAGGTAGACCCAGTCTTTGTGGTGGACCACAGCGCGCACGCCCTGAAGCGGAGCGGCCTGTTTCTCCCAGCCGGTGATGGCCTGTTGCCAGCGTTGGGCAAACGCTTCTTGCCGCTTGCGGTAGTGACCGGCATTGGCCGGGTCGATGGTTATCAGTCGTTCGGCAAGTGCATCGGCGATCTGCGCCAGACGGCGCGGGTCGAGATGTACATGCGGATTGCCTGAGGCGTGCACATCGCCCATGCTGCGATCCAGCTGCTGTGGGATCTCCAGCCGTACGACAAAGGCCGAGGCTTCGAAGTGACCGGGTTTGCCCGGCAGCACGGCCGGGTTGCCGGCCTGGCGTAGTAGCATCGGCAGCCAGCCGACCTCTAGTTCCGCACCGCTGCAAACTACCAGATCGGCGCGCCTCACCTTGGCGATCAGGCTGGGACGGGCCTGGATGTGGTGTGGATCCTGCCGCGCGGTAGTCGCCGAGTAGACCTCAACTTTGTTGCCGCCAAGTTCCGTGGCCAGTGCCGCCCATTCCGGTTCACAGGCAAAGACATTGAGCTGGGCCGCCGCCGGGAAGGCCGCGGTCAGCAGCAATGAAGTGCCGAGTAGTGCAAATAGTCGCTTCATTGCAGGGCGCCTTAGAACTGGTGAGCGCCATGAGCACCCAGGCTCATGACATACTGCAGCATGATGCTGTTGTCATCATCCCAGTAGGCTTCATCCCGGGCATATTGCAGGCGGATGCGGCTGTACTCGCTGCGCGAATAGTCCAGCATGATGCTTTTGCGCCGTGGTGTGTGATCTTCATCATCCAGGCCTGATTCTGCAAGAACGATGGGATTGACGACGGTGTTGTCAGCGCCAAGCTGGTCATAGCGAAGGCCGACACGCCAGCGCGGCATGAACTGGTAGACCGCCTGGGTGTACCAACCGCTCTGCTGGCCGTCGTAAGTGCTGCTCTCCGGAGCTGCGGTGCCATCGTCCATCACGACCGTTCCCTCTTCATCCCGTACAAAGTATTCGGCCTGCAGCTTCAGGTTGTGTTCGCTGGCGTTGCCGTCGGGCGCCCATTTCCAGATGAGGTCGACACCGCTGATCGCAGAGTCGCCACTGAAGGTCGGGATCCCTGCCAGGGCAACATCGTGGGCGTGGCCACCGGAGGTGCGCCCCTCGACCTTGGCACTCCAGTGAGAGAGGCCCAGCTGCCAGGAATGGCTGGCACCCACATCGCCGCCAATCTTGGCAAAGAGTGCGTAAGCGCCCTGACCGTCATTGGCTGCGCCACCTGCGGGGAATTGCGCACCACGGGTCATCTCCGCGCCGAGTTTGAAGTAGAGGTCGGTCGGGGCAACCCAGCTCAGTTGCAGGCCGTCATCGCGGAGCTGAGTGCCGAACAGGCCGTGGTAGACGAGCGGCGCATCGGCAAAGTCCCAGCTGTGGGGATGTTGATCATTGAGGTAGCCGATGCCGGAGAAGAAACGGCCGGCCTTGATGGTGGCGCCGGCGCCCAGGCCCAGGGTCTCAATATAGGCCTCTTCCAGCTCCACCTCTGTGGCCCCGTCATGATCGGCCAGCACGGTGGTCATCTTGCCGTAGAACAGGTCGTCGATATGGGCGCTAAGCACCAATTCGTTGTGACCGAGTTGGAAGCCTTGCTCGCCGCGGCCAGCCTCACCCCCGAGCATAAAACCGGGCAGTTCATATTCGCTGTCGTTGCCATAACGGGTGTAGCGGCCATCGAGGATCAGGCTGATCTCCGGGTTGAATTCAGCGGCGGCGTGGGCCGAACAGGTGGCGAGCACCAGGCCTAGCGACACGGCGGCGGAAAGGGGACGTTTGTAAGGCATCAGATTTTCTCCATTACACAGTGCGGCAGACGCCTTCAATGGGCGTGACTGCCTGAAAAGTCGTGCGAAACTGGGGTTGGATGTGTATTAGAGAAGTCGGGGTGGGGCACGGGTAGGATAGAAGCGCGGTGCGGCGCTAGTCAGCGTGACGGTGACTGCCGGGGCGAGAAATTCATGATTGGCAAGGCTGGGCAGGTGCGGCACACTAGGGGGAACGGCCACATGTCCTGGAGCGCTGACACAGACTTCACATGCCTCATCGGGCAGATGCTCGTGATAGACGTGCTCGACCCAGCCCCATTGCGAGAGCAGTGTGATGACCGCTAGCAGTGTGATGAGTGTTTGACGCACGGGGCCTTTGTGCAGGTCTGATTTGAATGACTTAAATCTTCGGGGGTATGAGTGGCTCTGTCAAGTCAACGCACAGGCCGATGTGGTAAAGATCACAGCCCTTCGGACATGCACGAGGGTGCTAAACCAGGAACTTCGACCAGTCCATCATCCGCCACCAATAATAAAGAGCGTTCGGCATCGGTGCCAGGCGCTGTGCCAGATCCCAAAGCACACGATGTTGTAACCGCCAGAGCATCATATTGTTGATCAGGCCATGATAGTCACGGTGGCCGTGACGCAAGATGGCAATCGCAAGAGCGAGTCTCTCATCAGAGGCCAAAGAGGCTTTTTCCTCAACTTCAACCATCGCAGCCAGAAGGGTGTAGGCGAAGCTGTTGTCACTGCTGAGCTGCTCAGGATCGATGAGACCGAACAGGTCTCCCACCGTCGTCCAATCCCCGCGCAAGGCCGACTCGAGTGCCGTCCATAAACGCACTGCATTGGCGATATCGTTGGAAGCGATGGGCATTAGGCGCTGCAACACTTCATACTGTTCGTCCCAACGCCCGAGTTCCCGAAGGCTGATGGTAAAGTTATTCAGTGCCCATGGGGGAAGTCCCTTCATTTGCCGCCATCCTTTCATCATCGCAACATTTTCCTTATAGCGCCCGCTGGTAGCGAAGATATAGCCAACATTGGCCAGGGTTTCCGGGTTGTTGCGTAATTCCTTGTAGTGGCGCTTGATGAGGCGATCCAGTTTTAGCACGCTGCCCAGTTTATGCAGGTAGCTGAGGTAGTCATCGACCACCCGGTGCCCTGCCTCACCCATCTGTAATAGCCGCTTGATCGACCGGTTGCTCAGCTTCCATTCGACTGATTTTCCCTTGTGTTGGCGTTGCGCCCACACCGTGGCAAAAGCGGGGTTGATGCCGTTGAGATCCTGCACCACTTCATTGAACACCCCTTCCAGCGCTTGCTCCCAACCGGCCTCGGTAAAGGCCGAGATAGCGGTATCGAAGTACCAACTGTTTTCAACCGGGTTACGGGTGAGTTGGTGGAAATACGCAAGCGCCTGGGCCTGTTCCCCGCGTTTGCAAGCCAGTTGCATTGCACGTGTAGTCAGGTAGCCCTGGTTTTCCGGTGGCAGGTGGGTTTGCTGGTGCTGAAGTGTCTGCTCGGCAGCCTCCAGGTCATCGTCTTCGAGCTGCAGATCAAACAGTACAAGCCCGGCGTAATCGTGCTTGGGTGACAGGGTCAATGCATGCAGTAAGGTTTGTTTTGCTTCATCGCGCTCTTCGTTCATCAACAGGGCATCGCTCAGCTCTACCCAGGCGTCACCGTTGCCGGGTTGCAGTGTGACCAGTTTGCGTGCAGCAATAAGAAAATCACCTGGGCGCTCGTTGCGCTCGCACCAGGTGGCGAGCATGTCCCAGCCATTATAGTAAGAGGGCTCATCCTCGAGCATCGCCTTAAGGTCGAGGATCGCTTTGTCGACATCCCCTTGCCGGTAATCCATCCAGGGGCCATAGCGGCGTAACGCGAGTGGTACGCCGTAGCTGTGATCATAGTCTGCGATCACCTGGCGGGCTTCAGTGAAACGCTCATGTTGCACCAGTGTTTCGATCTTCTCTTCGTAGGCGGCAATATAATTGGGGTTGCATTCAATGGCCTTGTCGAGCGCATCCAGCTTTTCGTCGGGTTTCCACAAGGCCCTGGCAAGGTAGTACCAGGAGTGAGCAAGGCCCGGTTTCTGCCGGACGATATCGCGAGCGGTTTGCTCGATGAGTTCCTCGCGGCCAAGGTGTTTGGACCAGCTGCGCAGGCAGCGCCAGGCCCAGTCATAACCGGGCGATAACTCGAGCGCGGTACGCATGGAGGACAAGGCCTCTTCGGACTTCTCGTGCTTCCAGAGCGCGTCAGCCAGATAGGCATGCATCTGGGAGCTTGAAGGTTTGGCCGCAACAGCGGATTGCAGCATCCTTAACTCCCCCTCGTAGTCGCCCTGGCGTTCGAGATTTTCCGCCAACTCCATCAGCGCATAATCCCAGTGTGGGTTAATTCGTAATGCCGATTCCAGCATCAGGTGTTGCTGTTTGAGATCATTTTTACGCTTGTAGACATCAGCAAGGTCGAGGTAGGTGCGCGGTATCAGCGGAAAGCGCTGCACCGCCTCGGTGGCGATTCGCTCCGCCTCATCCAGTTCATCTTGAGCGCAGAGTTCGTCTACCAGTGTTGACCAGCACTGCCATAAATCAGAACGTATCTGGATAGCCTGGCGCAAGGTGGCAAGGAGTTCTTCGGCAGGCAAAATGTTGTGCGCCTCCCGTTGATAGCTCAACAGGCCATCACCATTGGTGGTCTGCTCCATCAGTTGTTGCAGTAGATATTCGAGTTGCGTTTTTTTCTCGGTGCTGGAATAGCAGAACCCCATCAATGCATGGATGGCGTAGTCATTGTCGGCGCTCAGGTGCAGGGTTTCGCGATAGCATGCCATGGCCTCTTCCCGTTGGCCGAGTCGGGCATAGTAATCACCCCGGATGTTGTGTAATCCAACGGCGTTCGGTTCAATCTCCTTCGCCACTTCAAGCTGTTCCCAGGCCGCATCGAAACGGTCCATCTGGATCAGAATATCGGCGTACTGACGTCGCGCATAACTGTGTTTCGGGTGCCGATGAAGCAGTTCAATCAGGGCCGTTTCGGCCTCCTGCGGATCATTGTCCTGGAGCAATTCAATTATTTGTTCATGGGTGCGCAGGTTATTGGGGAACCTGTGCCAGACATCGCGTGCGTACTCGATGGCGCGCCCGTCACCATGGAGATCCTGCAGCAGGTTGATGATGTGTCGGTGCGCCTGCATATTGAGTGGTTCGTTCTCGACCACCTGATTAAACAGCTCCAGGGCGAGCTGGTGTTCGTGCCGCCGGCTGGCATGGCGTGCGGCCGTGTACAGCCATCGTCCCGGTGGTGTCAGGGGTTGTGCCCGATTCAGCAGTTGTTCCGCTTCACTGAAATTGCCGTTACCGATCTGGACATTACTGAAGTAGAGTAAAAGATCACCGTCATCGGGACGCCACTTCACCGCCTGTTGCAGTACCTCCACCCCGAGGTGTTCCTGATTCTGGATCTCATAGGCGCGGTAGAGGGTCATTGCGGGCTGGGCTGACTTTGCCGCCTCGCGATGAAAACGCTTCTGCAGCCATTGCAACACCTCATTGCCTCGTTTGTTAAGACGTGCCAGACGGAAATAATCCAATGCAGCGCCTTCATCGGTTTCTTCCAGGCTGGCGGCGATTTGATAGAGCTGTTCCGATTCGGAAAACCGTTTTTGCTGCCAGGTGAGGTAGCCGTAACTTTGATAAGCACGCCCTTGCTTTGGGGAGAGTTTAAGCACATTGCCCAGTAAGGTTTCAGCTCGCTGTTGTTGACGGCCATCCTCACTCAACAGTTCGGCGTATTGGATCAGGATACTCAGGTGTGCCCCTTCTTTCTCCCCTTCCCCTTCGAGCAGACGGCGGTATTCCTGGTGGTGATCCAGCCGGTTGAGCGAGGCAAGGTAATTGAGCTTGCGTCGGGTATTGTCGGGGTAGCGTTCCAACAGCCGATGGTCAATGTCGGCCACTTCTGCCCAGTTGCAGTCATACCAGGCTAGATCTCGTCTGGCCGTAAGTGACACCTCACTCTCCGGTTCATCACAGAAACCGCACTGATAGTGCTCCTCCGCCACTTCACGCTGATGTTGCTGCAGCGCATCCTTGATCTGATAAAGGGTATCGTAATGGGAGCTGTAGGGCAGGTTCAAACCGTCTATCAGGGCTGTGCTTTTCGGTGGCACCATCACCATCGCACGGGGGCCAAACGCCTTATAGCTGTCGAAGAACGGTTGCTGCTGAAACTCTTGTTCGTAGGGGCTGAACGGGTCGCGGATAAACAGGACCCCTTGTTTTTCGTCGTAGCCGGTGAGTGCCTGCAAGTGGCCGCTATCGGCTTCGACCGTGGCAACTGCACAGGGAATAGCCTTATCGATGAGGGCTCTGGCACTGTCCCAGTCAAGGCTGAACTCTACCACGTGCCAGCCATTTTCCTGCGCCCACTTGCGCTCATCATAGTCGTGCGTGCCGCCATACCAGATCGAGTCGATGATCGCCTGTTGTTCAACCGGCCTGTCAAAGTACCCGCTTAGGGCCGCCAGTGTAGCCGGGCCACAGGTCATGTGGCGTTGGCGGACGAAGTCGACCTTGAGCCGCTTTCTTCGGCCCTTACCCTGGCTGCGACGCAGTGAAGCGGCCAGTTCCAGAAAATAGGGTTTGCCATTGTGTTCGGCCTGGTTGATGGCACCATCGATATCGCCTTGCAGATAGCGATGGTTACAGCGGTGCGCGGCCAGCCACTTATCATATTCCGCCGATTTCAGGGGAACCAGTGCCTCGATGCGTGAAAGGGTCGCCGCGATCTGCACCAGATCCTCCCTTTCCTGATACTCGGCAAGGAGCTGGGTCTCGATGCCATCACTTTGTACATGTTTGCGCGCCTCACGCAGGAGAGTAAAAGCCGCTTCATCACTACCGCAAAGGCGGAGCAGGTGGGCTTTCTGCTGTACCGCGGGACGATAAAACGGCACCTGTGCCAGGGCGTTATCAGTGCTGGCGATGGCGGCTTCATACTCGTCTTCCATCTCAAGAAGGTAGGACTGTTCGACATGAAGCAATGGGATGTGCGGTGCTTTTTGCAAGGCTGCCGCCATCAATTCATCTGCACGGGTAAAATCGCGGTAAAAGCCGTGGAGATAGGCACGAAATGAGAGCAGTTCGGGTAACACCGTGTCGCCCTCAAACAGGTGGGTGTAGCGTTTGACCAGGCTCAGGGTTTTCAGCAATCCGTTGCGACCGAAGAAGTTACGTGCGTAGTAGGAAAATGCACGGGCTGAAGTTTTGTCATTGCGCCATGCAAGGTAAAGTAGAACGTTGCCGCGGCGCGAATCGCCAAGCATGCGCGTGAGCTTGCCTGCAAGAATGCGTGCATCCGTTCCGCGCCACTGCGACAACGGTCCCAGTAATTGTGAGGCGGTGTAGGCGTCAAGGTAACGCCCTTTTAGATAGAGATCCTCAATATCCCCTAATTGCGGCGTGCTTATTGTCCTTGCTTCGAACGTCTCTTTCATCGCATCCCTTACTCTGTTCATCTCGCATCGTTGCAGGGTACGGGAGCAATGTGAGACGGATCAAGCCATGGAGCATTAGAGACGGTAAATGTGTGACGGTGTTGGCTGGGACAGGGAAGCTAGGTCAGGGGCAACCGTGTCTGAAGAGCGGGCAGTGGAGGCGATTCGGGCCCTGGAGGAGGCGGGAAAGCCTTATGCTGTTATTGGAAGGGGCATCGAAAGCAACGGGGTTCAGCTTGGGGGCGGGATGTTGCTGATGCCGAGACTGCGTCCGAGACGCGGCGACGGTATCAGGCCGAAGGCGATATCCGATGGCAATGCTCACTCCTTCGCGGGGGAAGCCGCACCTGTTTCGCGAACAGCGGAACATAGGGTACGGGACGCAGAGCGCGGGAACGATACGAACTTGTAACTTGCAACTTGTTGCTAGTCTTCAACACAAATCTCCCTGCGGGCAATTGCCTGAATGGTCTTGAACAGCAGGGTAGCGATGAGCAGCGTCAGCAGGGTGAGTAGCACAATGGCCAGTCCCTTGAAGAAGGGAAGTTGCAGCTGCTGGTACATCAGCACCGTGGCGAAGGTCATCGCCGCCATGGGGAAGGAGTAGGCTTACCAGGAGAGGAAGAACTTCAGGCGCATGAAGCGCCCAACCTGGGTCAGCAGCATCAGGGTGAGGAAGATCGCCGCGTAGTAGAGGATGCGGCCGAAGGCATCGACACTGCCATTGAGCTGCAGCCAGGAGACGAAGCCGACCGCCGGCGGGGCGATGAGGATGAATAGGGTCGGCAGCAGCTTGGCGGGCAGCGGCTGATGGAAGAAAATGCGGTAGACGATGATGGTCAGTAGCACCAGCCAGAACAGCAGACCGATGCTAAAGAAGAACCAGGCGAATTCCGGAGACGCATGGCGCACCCCGGCGATCGGCACCAGGATGTTATCGACGATGGGGATGAACCAGGCCGGGTTAATGTGGTGGACCTCGAAATGGGTTTGATGGATCCAGGCTGACAGCACGTAGAGAGTAAACACTGACCAGAACATGAAAGAGACATCCATCTGGTAGGGCAGCAGCGCGATGCTCAGCAGGACCATGCCGATAGAGATGGTGGGGAAGAAATTCAGCTTGATCGGATGGGCGAACTCGGCGCGTACCTCGCCTCTATGACGCAGCAGTTTGGTGGCGTAAAGCAGTGCGAGCATCACGAACACGGTGAAGGCAAGTTGCTCATGCTTATCACCAGGAGCAGAATTGAGCCGATGTTTTTATGGCCGACCTCATTATTTGTTATAGTACGGTTCAAAATTTATTTTTCCCCGTCTCTTTAATTTGTAAAACATCATCATGAATACCAAAAACCCGTCAGATCTTCATCTTAAACTTCGCAATCTTGAAATTGAAGATTATCCGCAGGTGTCCAAATTAATGGAAGAAATTTACTCAGACATCGGCGGCGCCTGGTCTCAGAGTTCGTTGTCTGCGCTGATCAAGGATTTTCCCGAAGGGCAGATCGTAATCGAAGACAGCGGCAAAGTCGTCGCAGTAGCACTCACGGTAAAGTGCAGTTATGAGCGCTTCAGTCTTACTCATACCTATGACGACCTGATCGGCCGACGCGATCGTATTAAGCACGATGAAAATGGTGACGCACTCTACGGCATGGATATGTTTGTCAGTAAGGAATACCGCGATCTACGGCTGGGTCGAAGGTTGTATGACGCACGTAAGGAGCTTTGCCGAAACTTCAACCTGCGCGCCATTCTGGCGGGCGGACGAATCATAAATTATCACGAACATGCAGAGATGGAACCTGCCGACTATATCGAAGGCGTACGCCGCAGAGAAATTCACGATCCAATTCTCAGTTTCCAGCTGGCTAATGATTTTGAAGTAAAACGCCTGATGAAAGGCTACATGCCGGAAGACAAAAAGTCTCTTGGTTATGCCACTCTTCTTGAGTGGAATAATATTCTCTATGAGCCGGAAACCGGCGCCGCGGATTCTATCCGAAAAACAGTAGTGCGCGTAGGCATCGTGCAATGGCAGATGCGGCTTACCGATTCATTTGAGGCGTGGCTGAATCAAGTGGAATACTTTGTCGATTCCATGTCTGCTTACAAGGCCGATTTTGTCCTGTTCCCGGAGTTTTTTAATGTGCCGTTGATGGGTGTCGGTGATCAGCACAATCAGTACGAAGCCATACGTTTTCTCGCCACCTTCTCTGATCGCATCGTCGAAGCGATATCGCAATTCGCAGTTACTTATAACATCAACATAATTGCCGGCAGCATGCCCGCCATGTCCGATGATAATTTATACAACAACGCGTACCTGTGTCGGCGTGATGGTACCGTAGATGTGCAGCCAAAAATACACATCACCCCGCATGAACGGCGAGACTGGGTCATAGAAGGTGGCGATAGCCTGCAAGTGTTTGATACTGATGCAGGACGCATTGGCATACTGATCTGTTACGACGTCGAGTTCCCCGAACTTTCACGACTCCTGGCAAAACAGGAGATGGAAATACTGTTCGTCCCCTTCTGGACGGACACTAAAAATGGTTTCCTACGCGTACAACGCTGCGCCCAGGCAAGAGCCATCGAGAACGAATGTTATGTTGCTATCGGAGGCAGTGTAGGCAACCTGCCACAGGTCGAAAATGTGGATATTCAATATGCGCAATCAGCCGTGTATTCACCATCAGACTTCGCTTTTCCTCACGATGCAATCATGGCGGAAAGCACACCAAATACTGAAATGGCACTGATCGCTGACCTTGACCTGGATAAACTGGTACAGCTAAGACATGAAGGCTCAGTCACCAACTCCAGGGATCGTCGCGATGACCTTTTTGAATTGAACTGGCTGGGAAGCGGAATAAAATCAGAAGAGCGCTGATGTCAGCCTTTATTGATTTGTTTGTTCAGATAGTTAGTGAAAGCTAAAAGCATTCACCGCAGAAATGCAGAGAATGACAAAATTAATTAGTTGTGTCTGAAACAATATCCCTTGTTTACAAATATAGAAACATCCCGGTGTTCAAGCCATAGATTATATATGAAATGAAAACCACCTAATACTTCATGAACTAACGAACTAATCTTCTCTCCCGCCGGGAGAGGGCTGGGGGAGGGGGTTATTACTAACGTAAAATATAGCGCAACACGAACCACCGCCGTCGCAAAATTCTCTCTGCAACTAACAAAATAATTAGCCAGAAATTAGAATATTTCTGTTTGTACCTGCCGCATAAAAACCGCCTTTACCGCATTGTTAGTTTTTTAACTTATTCGTAGAAGAATGACGTCTCTCGATGGGTTCCATTGTAGGTGCCAACTGGCCATGCCTGCAAAAATAGCGTAGCGTAGAAACATTAATGGCGGCAAAGGAAGTCGATTATGAGCAAAAATCGAAAAGAAAATTTTAATCCAAAAAAAGGTTATGTGGCACTTCTGGGCTGGAGCATCAACGCGATTGAAGCCGCCGATCGATTTGACCGGCGCTATGTGGTGGTGGCTCCCGAATGGGCTGAAGAATACTGCGTAGAACACCAGATTCCCTACGTGCCCTGGAACTTCGAGCGACTCAACGACCGCTCTATGGAAATTGCCCAAACCCTGAAGGAAATGGGCGTGGACGTGTCCATCCCGCTGTTCGAGGAAACGGTGGAGTGGGCCGGTGCCATAAACTCGGTCTTGTTAGACAACCCTCGCCTGTTCGGTCAGGCCATGTTGCTGCGCGACAAGGCGCTGATGAAGCGACGTGCCCAGCTGGGTGGTATCCGTGTGGGTATTTTCGAGGAGGCCCATGATAAAGAGGATGTGGTGCGTTTCCTGAAACGGGTTAACCAGACCCTGCTCAAGCTGGACGGTGACCCCAATGACCCCATTCACCTTAAGGCCTTCGACAAGGCCGGTTGTCTGGGGCACAGGGTGATTCGCACGCCTGACGAGGTAGATAGTATTCCCGATGAGGAATTCCCCGTGCTCATGGAGTCCCACCTGGACGGTTGGGAGTTTGCGGTGGAGGCCTGGATTCACAAAGGCAAGATCCTCTTTTTGAACATTTCCGAGTATGTGACCCTGGGATATTCGGTGTTTGTGCCCGCCACCCCCCAGCTGGAAAAATACCGACCTCAAATCACCACCCAGATTGAAAAGCTGATCAAGACCTTCGATATCGAATTCGGCTTTGTTCACCCGGAATATTTTGTCACTAACGACGGCGAAATGTACTTTGGCGAAGTCGCCTATCGCCCGCCCGGCTTCAAAGTATTCGAACTGCTCGAGCGTGCCTACGGCTTCAATGCCTATCAGGGTTTAATCCTCTCCTTCGACCCCAAAACCACCGAAGAGGAAATCACCAGCTTTTTCCCCAAAGAGGTGGTGGACGCCAAGGGCGTGGCCGGCTGTTTCGGGGTCTATCCGCGACGCCGGGTGGTCAGCCGACTGGAGATACCCGAGGAAACCGAAGAGCACGAGTATTTCGAGTCTCACGAGTTGACCGCGCCACTGGAAGAAACCGTGACCAAGCGCACCGCTTTTGGCACACACTGGGGGCTGCTCTACTTTTTCGGCCCCGATCCCGTCGTCATGAGAGACTTGTTAAAACATCAGGAAGACCTCGATTTCTATGTATAATCTGTCTCTACGATTATAAGGAGGCAGCTTGACTGATTCTGAGGCACACGATACTGCCAGGCTGGACAGCTTGTCGGAAAAGCTCGACGCGGCGCTACGGGCCCTGGCCGAAGTCAGCGACTTTGCCAAGGCTACCCGCATTCGCCGGGTTTTCGACACGGCACGGCGACTGATGCTGCAGGAAGGCGGCTGCGCCCGGGTGGAAGCCCGGGCCAGGCAGTTCGAGGAAGCCGGGGTGTTTCTGGGCTCGGACTGGGCCGAGCCCCAGACCTTGATTCCCAGTCTGGCCAGCCACTCGCTAAAAAGCCCGGATGCCGACACGGTGGTGGTGGAGGCCTTGAGTGAGCTGCGCCTGCTCGCCATTGCGCTGGGCGATTACGTTCACTCCAGCATGTCATCGGAGCAGGCTCATCATTATTTAACCCAGGTAGTGGCCATCAATCTGGAGTTGCTGTTCGGCGCCCCCAGTGAAGCCGAACGGGAACAGCAGGGTAAGCTGGCGCTACTGCCGCGATACTTGTTTGATCACCTGGCCGAGCGTATCGGCTACGAACATGTGATCGATGAACTGATTGAGGAGATCTGGCGCATACTGCAACAACGGCCCATACAGGTGGACAGCGTCAAGCAGATGATTACCCAGATTGCCATCTGTCAGGCCAACCCGGATATCGATCTGGGCATCAGTGGCCAGGGCGCGGACCGGCTAATCAGCAGCCTCTACGGCACCACTCAGGCATGCCGCGAAGATCCCGGCGTCGAGGTTTACCGCGAGCGGCTAAACAGCATGGACGCCGGTGCGCTACAGTACGAGGCCACCGGTTTCGCGCGGGCCATGCACGATACCGGCCTGGTTTCACCCTATCACGCCGTGCTGCTGCGCTACCTTCTGGAGCAGAGCGACTACCTGCTTTCCGAGGCCCTGGGGCTGTCCAGCACGGGCCGCGATTGCCTGCTCTGCTACGGCGAGCTGGTGCACGCAATGATCGACGAAACCGTATATCCCCAGACGGCGCAGGCCATTTATGGCCTGGCATTGCTTCTGGAAAAGGGGATTTTGTATCAACCGCCTGCGGCACCGGCGCTCTGGCGCCAACTGGCATTGCCCATTTCGCCTTACTGCCAACAGCGCCTGAGCCTGGCCTTTGGCCCCGAACTCTCGCCCCGAGTCTGGTTGATGCAAGGCGTGCTCTGTATGTTGGGGCAACCCCTGGGCGTTGGTCAGGGGAATAATCCCACCTGCCAGTCGGCTCGGGCCCTGTCCATGTGGGCCTACAACGATCCGGACTATCTGCTGCAAATGGTGGTCTGGGCCGCCCGGGACGACGAAATCATTATTCATTTCGAGGGCCAGCCGATTTCCTCGCGGGAAAGTGCTTCGGGGGTTGCCACGGAGCTACCTCTGGATCTGGACCCGGTCTCACTCCTGGTCGTGCCTCACCTGGATCGTATCTATGCAGAAATGGGACGGCGCTGCATCGGCCGTGAAGGCGATCCGCACCGCTGGGTCAACCCGGAGTTTCACGGCTGGTGGTCGGGCCGGGGCTTCCGCATCAATGTGGATGTGGAAACCGGGAAGCTGGACCAGCTGGAAGATTTTCTGCGCCACTTTTACGCCAGCTACCACCCCTACTTCAACGGTAACCAACCCCTGATTCACCCCCAGCCCGCCGGCATTGCCGTTACTGACAGCGCGGCGCGGTTTGTGGGCTGGCACGCCATAACCATCCTGCGGGTAACGCTGGACCCTAAAGAGGAGATGCGGGTTTATTTCTATAATCCCAATAACGACAGCGGACAGAACTGGGGCAATGGCGTGGAAGTCAGCACCTGGGGCAATGGCGAACGTTTTGGCGAGGCATCCCTGCCCTTCGAACAACTCGCCTCCCGGCTGTATATTTTCCACTACGACCCACTGGAAAGTGGCGAGTTAGCCCAGGTGAGCGCCGAGGCATTAGAAAGAGTCAAAGGCCTTATCTACCAAAGCTGGGGCGCCGACCGGCTGCCCGTAGATCCTCTACAGGCCAGCGCGCCGCATTAATAGCGGGGCCAGGAGTCTGTCGGGTTTAGGGTGATTGAAGCAAGGCAGTGGGAGAATGAGTACAAATTTTCCGATTTTAGACGCATAGTTATTCTACGCAACGAAAAAGCGGAGACATTTGGACCGCTCTCCCACTTCCGAAGCCAATTCATCCTGAATCCGACAGCCTCCTGGTACAAAGGATTCCCGTTTGCTGCCCTCAATTCGCCGTCCACGTCGAATTACAGCTACCAAAGTTGAAAACTGAGACCGGTTGTACAAAGGACTAAAGAATACGGAAAGGCAAAACGCAAGACCTGACCATGTGTTTCTGTGTTTCTGTGTTTCTGTGTTTCTGTGTTTCTGTGTTTCTGTGTTTCTGTGTTTCTGTGTTTCTGTGTTTCTGTGTGTTTCTGTGTGTTTCTGTGTGTTTCTGGAAAGTCAAAGCGCAAGATCTGTCCCTGTGTTTCAATATTTAAATATTAAAACACACAGAGTGGTTACACTTCGTTTTTTATTGCCCTGTTGAGATGAATCGTCTTATGGGTTAGCCCGTTGATCTGTGTTGCGTCCCTTTCCCCCCCCCAGGACAAGTGCTTTATTGAGATGATGGATCCTGGATCTACTGAATCACGGCGGATCCTCTCAATTATCATTGAGTAAATCTCTGGAGAACCTATTCTTTAGCGATGGAGAAGTGGGGGCTGGTTAAAAGGCCATACCGTATGCCGCTTTCACCTGGACAACCGAAGGGGAGGGTCTATGGGCGGCGATTCCGACACAACATTTTGCATAGGCACCATGAGGTGGATGGCGCTTGTCATCGGGCTTGCCGGCCTCTTTCTGACAGCGGGTTGCAGCTGCCTTTCGCAACCGCACCCCGAACCTGACGAGACAGAGAGCAAGGCCGCTGCAAAGACGCCTTCCATGTCTGTGCAAGCCCCCCCGTCGGGGGAATTTGGGCGTTCACCTGAGAGTGAGGAGAGTCGGATTGCAGCTAAGCCGTCGGCACCGCAAGAGGGATGGCCTACTTCCTTGTTGAAGACTACGCAGGACATTTCTGAGACTGAGCCGGAGCCGGCCGCTGTAGCTCCTCAAGTTGAAGCGAAAGCGGCAACCGATACATCCCCTGAGCAATTGGGTGCGAAGGAAGAACAGCAGGTTGAGGGGCAGCCCGAAGCACCGTTCGAAAAGCAGGCAGACAAGCCAGTAGAAAAACAGGTCGAAAAGCAGACTGAAATGCCGACAACGCCACCACTGGATCTGGACTTGTTGGAGCAACGCCTTCGCGAGACCCGTGCCATTGGCGTCTTTACCAAGCTGGCATTGAAAAACCAGGTAGATGATCTGCTGGACAAATTCCAGGCCTATTACCAGGGGCATTCCGGCAATACCCTTGATCAGCTAAGGCAACCTTATGAAATGCTGATGATGAAAGTGCTGGCACTCCTGCAGGACAGTGATCCGCCGCTGGCGCGTGATATCCTGGACTCACGTGAAGCGATTTGGGAGGTTCTGTCAGACCCGGAAAAATTCGCATCCTATTAATCCTGAGTTAAGGAGAAGCTGTATGGGAAAACAAATGAAAAAATGGTTTCCGATCCTCGTGACGATGCTCTTGCTGGCCAGTCCATCACTTGCCCAGGACGATGCCGAGCTGCGTAAGGATCTGACCTCGGTGATCGCATTGTTGGGCTTACCTTGCGGCCAGGTGATCCAGGTCACCCGCCTCGGCGAGAACGATAATATTGCCATGTGTAAGGACGGCAACCGCTACCGGGTCTATATCAATGACGAGGGCAGGGTGGTGGCAAAGAAGCAGTGAGTGGCTGTCAGTAGACATTCACCCTCGAAGACAAATGTTTCGAAGGCGTAAAGCGGATTAATACGTATAGAAAAATAGATGTACTAGACTATATTATTAAATCAATAAACTGTGAGGGGCTCGATGGTCGTCTGCCGGGTCGTCTCCTATGCTGCTTCCAACTACGGGGACACAATCACAATTCCCGTAGTGATTTATTGTTTTGACGGGAGATGTGCCATAACCGGGGTGTCCCTGGAGGAACCTGGGGTCTTTGTCAATCCGACAAACTGCGCGTTTTACGCGAAGGAGGTCACGATGAAAAGCTCATCAGAAATCTATAACACACTCCATTTTGCCATCGAAAGTTGTGATGTGGACGGTATGCTCAGCCTCTATGCGGAGAATGCGGAGGTGCGTGTTATTGATCGAGATCACCCGCCTAGTCGGCCGCTGGAGTTACACGGCAAGCAGGCTATTGGCAGTTACCTGCGTGATGTCTATGGCCGGGAGATGAGACACCAGGTCGTTGATGAAGTGGTCGGTAAACGTGGTCTTTCATTTAGCGAGGATTGCCGGTATCCGGATGGAACGCGGGTATTTGGAAACATTACCCTGGAACTGGAAGATGGCATGATCGTTCGTGAAACCGAGGTGCAGGCATGGGATGAAACCCTGCATTAAGTTGAGCCGCATGTCATGTATAAGGGGCAGGGCAGGGCAGGGAGGCCTTGCCAATACGAATAATAAAATGAAAAAACATCTTGTCGGTAATAGGCCCGCTCGCTGAGTTCTCGGCCAAAAGACCAAACAGATCAAACAAGACACCCACCCTAAATGTTTACATGAGATATTCTGTTTTGAGTGGAAGGATGTGGAGTGCCAGCAATGAATCGACTCGGATTTGAGCGAAGAAAGGCGATTTTATTGTTGCAATTAGACTATTGCCATCATTGGGTCAGAAGTATTACTCAGGCATGCCCTGATGGTGTAAGCGATGGAGTGAAATATTTCAGGTCAGCAGTTCACGACATGCCGCAAGATTGGGGGTGTGTTTATAGCCCAGTGACTCGCCGGTAGCTTTGAGTGTAAAGGGGGTTCCGACTAGTCCCTTGAATCGGCTCTCGAAGTGCTGTGCCCTGTAGAGCCAATAGCGCGAGTTAATCTGCAGCCGTTCGAGCACCGGTGGCAGGTTGCCTGGAATAGCGCCACGCTTGTCTTCTCGCAGTGCTCTTCCTGTCCAGTACCCTACAAGCGGCTAGTCCCCTGTGCTATTCCAATAGTTCCATCACCGAGATGACGTTGCGCGCGACTTCCACCAGCTTCTGGCTGCGGTCCATGGCGATCTTTCGCAGCGCTTGATAGGCGCCTTCCTCGTCCATCCCCTGGCGCTGCATCAGCAGGCCTTTGGCGCGGTCGATGAGCTTGCGCTCTTCCAGCGTGATTTTGGTTTTGGTCAGTTCGTCGCGCAACGCCTGGTATTCACGAAAGCGGGCGATCGCTACCTCCATCACCGGCTTGACCCGATTGGCACTCAGGCCATCGACGATGTAGGCGCTGACGCCGGCCTTGATCGCCTTGTGGATTGATTCCCGCTCCTGGTCCTCGGCGAACATCACGATGGGACGCGGCTGGTCGCGGCTGATGCTGTGCATGTGCTCAAGGGTGTCACGGTCGGGGGATTCGAGATCGACGATGATCACATCTGGTTGGTGCTGCCTCACCTGATGAGCGAGATTGTCGCTGGTGATCACTCGGGCGATGACCTGATAACCGGCATCAGACAGGGCCTGTTCCAGTAGGGCGGCTCTCCCCCGATTCTCGTCGATGAGTAGAACTCGCAGTCCCTGTTGCCCTGTCAGTGCTGCCATGTTATGCCCGTTTCTATGTAAGAAAAAAGGCCGTTGCCGGCGCTCATATCGGGCCATGGCCTTTTTTTGCCCTCTTGGCTTGCCGCGTGATACGTTTTGTACCGACACGGGAGGTAATCGTTGCCTTTCTATGGTTGCAGCAATGGCCGTGCCATCTGGGTAAAGATGAGGGGGTTGGGAGCTTCAGTACAGGATGGTGTTACAGGAGGCTGCCGTGATTGCACCAACGATGCTCAACTCGGCAGCTCTTTGCCCCTTGAAAGTGCGTGTTGGGGTG